>JAVVFG010000240.1:0-6878 GCA_032260445.1 Anaerolineae bacterium
GGCCAGCGTGGCACGCCAGTGGGAGCAGACACGCCCGCAGGTGCACAACGGGCTGAGCCAGCAAGTCAACCGGTTGAACAGCTCGCTGGCCGCCGCAGCAAATTCGGTTAACCGGCTGTCGGCGCGCAACGCCGGGACGGTGAGCGCCGCCAGCACGGCGCTAGCGCAGTTGCAGAACCAGATCAGCGCCGCGCGTAACAGCATCAGCGGGCAGTTGGGCGGCGTCGAGGAGCCGCTCTCTTTCCTCGAAGAGACGATCCAGCGCTTCGACTGGGTGTTGGAGCAGTTCCATCGCTCGCCCAACGTCGTGCTGATGGATACCGAAGCGCCGCTGATGGCCACGGAAGCGGAATGGGAGCGCAGCGGCGAAGAAGGGCCCGACGGTATCCTCTTCCTGACCGACCAGCGTCTGCTCTTTGAGCAGAACGAAGAAATCGCCACCGAAAAGCTCTTTGGCCTCGTCACTACGAAGAAGGAGAAGCGCCAGGAATTGCTTCTGGAAGTTCCGGTGCGCGAGATCGAGCGGATCGATCATGGCCAGCAGGGTGGTTTCCTCGGGATCGGCAAAACGGAAAAGCTGAGCCTGATCCTCGCGGCGCAGGCGCCGGTCAGCCGGGCAACCTTTGAGCTGCGCGGGCAGGCAGCGGCTGATTGGGCGATGTGGTTGAAGCGGGTGCAGACCGGGGAAATCGACCGCGATCGCGCCGCCGGCTATGCGGCCGAGGTGCAGGCCGCGGAAGCGCGCGCCGCCCGCTTCCCCAGTAACTGCCCCAACTGCCTGGCGCCCCTGCCCCTGCCGGGCCGCGGCGCAGAGTACATCGTCTGCGAGTATTGCGGAACGGTCGTGCAGCCGGCAGAAGCCGAGGCCCCGGCCGCCGGCGAAAGCGCGATCGAGTGATTGTCCCGGCGTTTGCCTCTGTGTTATAATGACGGCGGTGCTGGTGGGTGCCGCCAGCCGCACTCATTCCATCTAATTGGTTTTATCGACAGTCTACCTGCGCCCAGCCTTCCTGCTGCATGTGGGACGGCTGTTGTGGCTTGAATTGATGCCTTCCGTTCTTATGAACGTTCATTGATTCCGGCGGGATGGCGCCATCTCTGCCGGCCGTTGAAGGAGGGTATCCCATGTCGTACCGACACCCCATTCGTTTGACGTTCCTGATGGTTCTCTGTGTGTTGTTGCTGATGGTGACGGCACCGGTTGCCGCCGGCCGTGCGCCGGAGGGCCGCGGCGCGTGGTGGGACGTAATCCCGGAGGAGGAGAATCCATCGAGCCAGTACGATTCGATCCTCTATTCAGAGATTGCGCCGAAACTGCGTGAGATAGAGGTTAATAGCAACCGGGTCCAGGTGGAGGTGATTGGCCAGTCGGCCGGCGGGCGCGATCTTTATCTGGCGACTGTGTCCGCGCCCGAGGCGATGGGCCGGTTAGGCCAGTACCAGGCGATCCGCAAGATGATGCTCACCGACCCGGAGAAGGCGCAGGAAATGATCGACCGCTTCGGCGATTTTAAGGTGCCAGTCTTCATCAATGGCAGTATCCACGGTACCGAGTATCCCGGCGTCGACGCGGCGATCCGGCTGATCGAGACACTTGCCTTCGACGACAGCGAAGAAGTGCAGATGATCCTCGAGAATGTGATCTTGCTGGTCAACGTCGTGCAGAACCCGGACGGGCGGGTAATGGGCACGCGCAGCAACGCCAACGGTTTCGACATCAACCGTGATTTCATCACGCAATCGCAGCCGGAGTCGCAGGCGACCGTGCGCATTATGACTGAATGGAACCCGATGGTCGTGCTGGATCTGCATGGCTTTGTAAACCCGATGCTCATCGAGCCGTGCACGCCGCCGCACAACCCCAACTACGAATATGACCTCTACATCAGATGGGCGCTGGCGCAGGCAGAGGCGATGGAGTCCGAGCTTTTGGCGAACACCGGCTTCGCGGCGCAGATCCCCTACCGCGACTTCGCTTTGGGGTGGGATGACTGGCCGCCGACTTACACGCCGATGTACGGCATGTACCACGGCGCCTACGGCCATACGCTGGAAACGCCGTACCGCGATGAGCGGGGTGTCGATGCGCACTACTGGGCGGTGTGGGGCGCCCTCAAGTTTGCCGCTGAGAATCGCGAGGCGATGGTTCACGATCAGATCGAGATCTTCCGCCGCGGCTTCCTGGGCCTGCTGCAGCAACCGATCCCGCCGGAGCTGCTGCCGGAGTTCCCACAGTACGAGGAGCTGATTATCCAGGAGTTCCCGACGGCGTATGTCATCCCGCGGGGCGAGCCGTGGCAGACGAGTGAACACCAGGTGGCGCGGCTGGTTGAATTCTTGCTGTTCAACGACGTGCAGGTGGAACAGGCCGTGCGGCCGTTCACGGTCGACGGTGTGGAATATCCGGCTGGGAGCTATGTCGTGTGGCTGACGCAGCCGAAGCGCGGCCTGGCGAACACAATCCTTGACGAGGGGCTGGACCTCTCGTACATTCCGGACCTCTTCTTTTACTCGCCGCCATCGGTGTGGAGTCAGCCATTCCTGTGGGGTGTCTACCGGGCGGAAGTGGCCGGTCCATTGGCGGTGACCACCGTAGAGATCGGCAAGGCCGATGCGCCGCGGGGCTCCATCGAGGGCAACCGCGCCGGTGCCTACGCTTATTACCCCAGCAGCATTACGGCTATCCAGGCGACGAATGCATTACTGGTTCGTGGCGAGACGCTGTACCGCGCGCACGACGCGTTCGCCGATCGTGGGCGTGACTTCCGCCCTGGCGCAATTATCGTCCCGGGCAACCCGGCGCTGGCGAACGAGCTGGCCAACGGCTACGCGCTGGACGTTGTCGCGCTGGACGGCGTGCCGGATGGGGCAGTGGCTCTGCGCGAGCAACGGATTGCGGCTGCCGTCGATAACGGCGGTCTGTTCCTGCTGCGGCGCCTTGGCTTCGAGTATGATGTCGTTACACGTGGCGACCTGAATGGCGGGTTCGACCTGTCTGGTTACGACGTCTTCATCAACAACGGCGTTCACCTGGGACGCCTAAACCCGACAGGGGATGCTGCCGTTCTCGACTTCTTTGCCGCCGGTGGGGATTACATTGGCCTTGGTGACTGGGGCGCCGATCTGGCGGCGCAGGCCGGGCTCCTTTCCTTCTCCACCGATTACTCCGACGGTAACTCGATCGTGCGTATCGATTATGCCATCGGTGACGGTCTGTCGGCCGGCTTCCAGCCGGAAGGCTACGCCTTCATGAACGACTCGGCTTACTTCTTCGACCTGGAGGATGGGGTGACCGTGGCCGCAACCATTAACGACAGTGCCGAGTTCCTTGTCTCCGGCTTCTGGCCGGGCTGGCAGGAGAGCGGCGCCGCTGGTCTGCCGGTCGTCATTCACAACGCCGAGGGGGAGCAAGACACGGCGCTGATCGGCTTTGACGCTACCTTCCGGGCGCATCCCGAGGACAGCTTCCGCCTGGTGGCCAACGCCATCTACGCGGGTATCGACTAACCAGTCTGCTTCCGAGGCGGGTACCCGGCCGGTACGGCTGTGGTACCCGCTTCCAGCCGCGGAAAAATCGACTTGCATTCTACTGCGTTTCTGCTATAATATTCTATTCGTCCGGCAAATATTAAATTTGTGTAGGAACTGGTAGAATCGCTTTGACCGGTGGCACGTAATTATTACAATTGAAGCCTCTGGACAGAAGAGAAGAGCGTTGGCCGTTCGCCATACGCTCTTTTGGCGTGCATAGCTGGAGAATCTATGCCCGTGATTTGGCAGCAGTCTCCATGCTCGCCGGCAGGTGCCGGAGGTGGAGCCAACTGCCCTGTTTTGTATAACCTGAGTGTTTTTGGGAGGACACCTGGTGGAAACCAATGAATTCCGCAAGCTGCGTATCAGCCTAGCTTCCCCCGAGCAGATTCGTTCCTGGTCGTATGGTGAAGTCACCAAGCCCGAAACCATTAACTATCGCCGTCTCCGCCCGGAGAAGGATGGCCTCTTTTGTGAGGCGATCTTTGGCCCGACCCGTGACTGGCAGTGCTATTGTGGCAAGTACAAGAATGTACGCTACAAGGGCATCGTCTGTGATAAGTGCGGTGTTGAGATTACGCGCTCTTCTGTGCGGCGCGAGCGGTTGGGTCATATTGACCTCGCCGCCCCGGTCGCCCACGTGTGGTATACGCGCCGTGTGCCTAGCTATCTGGGCCTTTTGCTCAACGTCTCGCGCCGGAACCTGGACCGCGTACTCTATTTTGCCCAGTATGTTGTCACCAGCGTCGACCAGGACGCGCGCGAGCGCGCTCTAAAGCGGCTGGAAGAGGAGCTGGAAGAGGCGGAGCTGCGCCTGGAACAGGAGACGGAAGCGCAGATCGCCGCGGCGACTGAAGAGACCCAGCAGCGCGTGACGGCGCTGACGGCGCGCATGACCGAGCTCAACGAAACGTTTGAAGACCGGCTCTCCGCCGCGACTGACGAGGTTGTTCAGGACGCGAAGAGTGTCGAGCAGCGCCTGAGCAACCTGCAGGGCAAAGAAGCGCCGGAGGATATCGACCTCGGCGACACGCGCATCGTGGCGAAAGGCGACACGGTGGGGCGCGAGCACGTCGTGATGGTGCAGGAAGTGACCACCGACCGTCTCAACCAGGTGCAGCAGGAGTCGCAGGAAGACCACGAGAGTGAGGTTGCGACGCTGCAGCATGAGCTCGACCAGTTGCGCGAGGAGATTGCGTCTGTCGCCGACGAGGTGCACGAGGCTGTTTCGGTGCGCATCGCCCGGTTGCGCGAGTCGGCCCAGCACAACCGTGACGAGCTCGAGAAGCTGGCGCAGATGAACTTCCTCAACGAGAACGAGTATCGCGAGCTCAAGAGCAAGTTTGGTAACGCCTTCCGCGCCGATATGGGCGCCGAAGCGTTTTTCGAGATCCTTAAGGAAATGGATCTAGACAACTTGTCACGCGATCTGTGGCGGGAAGTGCGTACGACGCGTTCGAAGCAGAAGGCGAAGCGCGCCACGAAGCGGCTGCAGGTTGTCGAAGCGCTGCGCAAGAGCGGCAACCGGCCGGAATGGATGATTCTGACTGTGCTGCCGGTCATCCCGCCGGAGCTGCGCCCCATGGTCCAGTTGGACGGCGGTCGTTTCGCGACGAGCGACCTGAACGACCTCTACCGCCGTGTGATTAACCGCAACAATCGTCTCAAGCGGCTGCTCGAGCTAGGCGCGCCGGACGTCATCGTGCGCAACGAGAAGCGCATGCTGCAGGAGGCGGTGGACAGCCTGATTGACAACAGCCAGCGCGGTAAGGCGCTCAGCCGCCGCGGGCGCCGCGAGCTGAAGTCGCTGTCGGACATGCTGAAGGGTAAGAAGGGACGCTTCCGCCGCAACCTGCTGGGTAAACGTGTGGACTACTCTGGCCGTTCGGTGATTGTCGTCGGCCCGCACCTGAAGATGGGTGACTGTGGCCTGCCGAAGACGATGGCCCTGGAGCTGTTCCGCCCGTTCGTGATCAGCAAGCTGATCCAGTATGAGTATGCCAGCAACGTGAAGGGCGCGAAGCGGATCATCGAGCGGCAGCCGCCCGAGGTATGGGAAGTGTTGGAAGAGGTGATCCAGGACCGGCCGATCCTGCTGAACCGTGCGCCGACGCTGCACCGCCTCGGCATCCAGGCGTTTATGCCTAAGCTGGTGGAAGGTAAGGCGATCCAGCTTCACCCGCTCGTCTGTGCCGCCTTTAACGCCGACTTTGACGGCGACCAGATGGCGGTGCACGTGCCGCTGTCGAAGAAGGCGGTGGCCGAAGCGAAAGAGCACATGATGGCCACGCGCAACCTGCTCAAGCCGGCCAACGGCGAGCCGATCGTCGGCCCGTCCAAGGATATGGTACTCGGCGTTTATTACCTCACCGTCATGCAGGACGGGCTAAAGGGAGAGGGCAGCACCTTTGGCAGCCTTGATGAGGTGGAGCTTGCCCTGGAACTTGACTACGTGGATATCCACGCGCGTATTAACCTCTACACCGACACCTACTTCACGGAAAAGGGCCGGCGCTATGCGGATAATAAGCCGCGCCGCCGCCTCATCGAAACATCGCCTGGTCGCGTGCTCTTCAACCGCACGCTTCCTGAGGGGATGCGTTTCGTCAACGAGCAGCTCAATAAGGGCGCGGTGAACGAGGTGATTAACCGCGTTTATCGCCGCTTCGGCGACGAAGCGACGATCGCCATGGTTGACGCCGTCAAGGATATCGGCTTCCACTACGCGATGCTCTCCGGCGTCACCGTCGGGGTCACTGACCTAACGGTGCCCGAGGCGCGTGAAGAAATCCTTGACACGGCGCAGAAGCGCGTTGACGAGATTGACCGGCAGTATCGTCGTGGTCTGCTGACCGAAGACGAAAGCTACCAGCGCACCATCGAGCAGTGGAACAATGCCAAAGATCTGGTCGAGGATGCCGTCCGTGATGCGATGGATCCGTATGGCCCGATGGCGATGATGGCGCTCTCCGGCGCGGGGAAGGGCGGCTTTGGCCCAATTACCCAGCTCGCCGGTATGCGTGGTCTGATGGCTGACCCGCAGGGACGGATTATTAAGGTGCCGATCACCTCAAACTTCCGCTATGGGCTGAGCGCGCTCGAGTACTTCATCTCGACGCACGGCTCGCGCAAGGGTCTTGCCGACACCGCGCTACGTACGGCCGATGCCGGTTACCTGACGCGCCGTCTCGTCGACGTGGCGCAAGACGTCATCGTCACCGAGGAGGATTGCGGTACGGACAAGGGCATCTATATCCGCCGCGCGGATAACTTCGGCAAGCAGACGTTCTCCGAACGGGTCTTTGGCCGTGTCGCCGCCGAGCCGGTGGTTGACACCGAGACAGGCG
>JAVVFG010000241.1:0-6823 GCA_032260445.1 Anaerolineae bacterium
CGGCGCACTGTGCGAGCGGGCGGGCCATACCTGCGTTCTCTACCTGGTCGAAGATTTCTTCAGCGCCATCGAAAGTGGGTTGATGATGGACGAGGCCGAAGACGTGGACATTGCCATCGAGCTGCACAACGAATCGGCTGACGCCAAACAAGAGCTGCTCCTCAGCCTCTCCGCAGCCATTCCTGAAGAAGCCCTTGTCCTCAGCTCTGCCCTGTCAACGAGCACAACACAGGCAGCCGCCTGGATGGCGAATCCAGGACGTGTGGTCGGCTTTGGTCTGGTCCCGCCACTGGGCGAAGCGGGGATGGTCGAGCTTGCGGCTGGCCTACTGACCTCTGACGAGGCGCGCGAGCGTGCGACGGCTTTCTGGCAGAGTATGGATTACGAACCAGTCTGGGTCGCCGATGGGCCTGGCCTCGTGCGCGCGCGCATCGTCAGCTGTCTGATCAACGAGGCGACGACGGCGCTCATGGAAGGCATCGCCTCCGCCGAGGACATCGACCGGGCCATGACGCTGGGTACGAACTATCCGTACGGACCCCTGGAGTGGGCCGACACCATTGGCCTGGATGCCGTGCTCGGAGTGATAACCGGTCTCTTCGATGAATGGGGCGATGATCGCTACCGGCCCTCTCCCCTCCTGCGCCGGATGGTGCTTGCCGGGCGCCTCGGCCGTAAGAGTGGGCGCGGCTTTTACGAATACCAAACTGAAGAGGAGGACCGGTCATGAGCGTACAGCACTGCCATCTCTGCGCGGCAGATCCGCTCGAAGGCCGTCGCTATGGCAGCGCTGGCCTCGACGATGGCACCCTGTGCCCTATCTGTTACCGGCCGACCTGTCGCTATCACCTGACGACCGTACGCTGGCGCTGGCGCGAGAACGGCAGCGTGGCCTCGTCGCTTGTCTGCAAAGCCTGCAAAAGCAGCTACGCCCACCGCGACTGGGACGTCGCGCGCCGCGACTGGATCACGTGATCGCGACCTGACCAGTGACCGCAGCCCGAGCTAGTTTGACTGCGGGTAGGTGGGTACGTCTGGCCCGACGATGTCACGAAACATCGTGAGGATCTCACCCGGCTCCGCGTGACGTTTCTGCATTGTCTTCTTCGAGAAGATCAGATCGCCATTGACCTGGACCTCGAAGGCGCCACCGCTGCCGGTAATTAGGTCAAGTCTCTCGATGACATGTTGGTAGGTTGTGAGCAGTTCCTCCGTCACACGGACGGCACGAGCCGCATAGTTTCAAGGCACGCAATATTCAATCGAAACGCGATAGCGATCCACTGGGACAGTCTCCTTGCGAACATTAGTTTTACGTTGATAATGGCCTGGCACGAGCATTTTATACGGCCAAACCTTGACAATGCTCTGGCGCTGAGATAACATTGCGGTCGCCTTCGGGCCTGTAGCTCAGCTGGGAGAGCGCTACAATCGCACTGTAGAGGTCAGGGGTTCGAGTCCCCTCAGGTCCATTGCCAGCAACATTGCCATTTTCACATGCTAACGTTAACATCGAGTAATAGGGTTGGCAATTAACATAAAGCTGGATAGAATAATAGCTGCGAACAGGAGTAGTAGACGCGCCGCGGACAGAGAGTCACCTCAGCGGCTGTAAGGGTGGCAGTAGCGTCGAACTCGCCTGGGAGCTGCGGCGGTGAACAGGATTCCGTAGCCGCCGCCGGTTGCACCCGTTACCTGCTTGAGTGGATGGCATTTTGCCTTCTTCAATGGGCCTATAGCTCAGCTGGGAGAGCGCCACAATGGCATTGTGGAGGTCAAGGGTTCGAATCCCTTTAGGTCCACTTTTTCTTCCTGTTGCAAATAGCTGTTGCCAACAGGAACAGGCGCCATCAATCAGAGTGGTACCGCGGAAGCTCCTTTCGTCTCTGAGCGAAAAGGAGCTTTTTGCATTCTAGGGACTGCGGCAGGTTTCGATGGACGAGATCTGGATCAATATACCGTCCGGAAAAGTACATGGCATGCAAGCCGGGGCAGGGCCCCTGGTGCTCGCTCTGCACGGCTGGAGCCAGCGCAACGGGTGGCACACCTGGCAGCCGTTACTCCCGCCATTGGCCGAGGCTGGCTATCGCGCCATCAGCGTGGATATGCCCGGCTGGGGCGCCTCACCGCCACTGCCGGCAGGGCAGCTTCACACCGAATCCGCGGTTCCCGTCGTGGTCGAGCTGCTCGAAGCGCTCGGTGTCGACGCAGCGACGCTCATGGGCAAAAGCTGGGGCGGCGGCGTCGCCCTGCAGACCGCGCTGGACCATCCGCAGCGTGTTGCGAACCTGATCCTGACAGCGCCCGCATTCAAACGGCTCGACCGCCTGGGCGAAATCCGGCAGCCCGTTTTGCTCGCCTGGGCAGAAGACGATCCGGTTATCCCGATCCGCTTCGCCCGCGACTACGTGATGAACGTGCCGCAGATCGCGCTGGTGACCTATGAAACCGGCGGTCATAGCGCGGCGCCAAAGAACGCTGCAGATTTCGCGCCGCGCGCCATTGCATTCTTGCAGCAGGGAAACGACGACTGACTGATTACGGAGGAGATGTTGGCAGACAAGAGCAACAATGGCAAGACGATAGACCGATACGATCCGGGTGAAATCGAGGCGCGCTGGCAGGAGCGCTGGGAGGAAACCGGTCTCTACCGCCAGACGATTGATCACGACCGGTCGAAACACTACGCCCTGACGATGCTGCCCTATCCCAGTGGCGACCTGCATATCGGTCACTGGTATGCGATGACTCCGAGTGACGCCCGCGCCCGCTATATGCGCATGAAGGGCTACAACGTTCTCTTCCCCATGGGCTTTGATGCCTTCGGCCTGCCCGCCGAGAACGCCGCCATCCAGCGCAATGTCCACCCCAAAGAGTGGACCTACGCCAACATCGAGCGCATGCGCCGGCAGATGCGCAGCATGGGTGCGATGTTCGACTGGGAACGCGAGGCGATCTCTTCCGATCCTTCCTATTACCGCTGGTCACAATGGTTTTTCAATAAGCTACTCGCGCACGGCCTGGCTTACCGCAAGCGCGCCGCGGTCGACTTTTGTCCGAACTGCAACACGACGCTGGCTCGCGAACAGGTATGGGGCGAAGACCGCCACTGCGAGCGCTGCGGCACGCCGGTGATCAAGAAAGAGCTGGAACAGTGGTTCTTCCGCACGACTGACTACGCTGAAGAGCTGCTCGATTTCGAGGGGCTCGACTGGCCCGAACGGGTCAAGACGATGCAGACCAACTGGATCGGCCGCTCGCTCGGTGCCGAGGTGACCTTCCGCACGGAGCAGGGCCACGAGATCCCGGTCTTTACCACCCGGCCGGACACCCTCTGGGGCGCCACCTTCATGGTCCTGGCGCCTGAGCACCCGCTGGTCGACGAGATCACCACGGCTGGACAGAACGCCGAGGTAGACGCCTACCAGGAACGGGCCGAGCGCATGAGCGAGATCGACCGCGAGACGGCCGATCGTGAAAAGACCGGCGTGTTCAGCGGTGCCTATGCCACTAACCCCGTCAATCAGCAGCGCATACCCATCTGGATCGCCGACTATGTCCTGATGACCTACGGCAGCGGTGCCATCATGGCGGTTCCCGCCCACGACGAGCGCGACTTCGCCTTTGCCACCAAATACGGCCTGCCCATCGTCGAAGTGATCCGCAGCCCTGAGCGTGTCGCCGCCGCGGGTAAGACGCTGGAACCGTTGGCCGCAGCGTACACGGAGAAAGAGGGGGAGCTCGTCAACTCCGGCGTCTTCGACGGCACCCCGGCTGGCGAGGCGGTGGCTAAGGTAACGGCGTGGCTGGAGGAAGAAGGTCTTGGCGAAGGGGCCGTCAACTACCGGCTGCGCGATTGGTTGATCAGCCGCCAGCGTTACTGGGGCGCGCCTATCCCCATCGTCTACTGCGAGGTTCACGGTGCGGTGCCCGTCCCGGACGAGGAGCTGCCTGTGGTGCTACCCGACGATGTCGAGTTCATGCCCACCGGGCAAAGCCCGCTGCTTAGCCACGACGAGTTCCTGCACACAGTGTGTCCCATTTGCGGCCGTCCGGCGCTGCGCGAAACCGACACAATGGACACCTTCATGTGTTCCTCGTGGTACCAATACCGCTATCTCAGCCCCGGCTACAATGAGGGTCCGTTTGACCCTGAGGAGGGTGACTACTGGTTGCCCGTCGACCAGTACACCGGCGGTATCGAACACGCCACGATGCACCTGATCTACACGCGCTTCTTTACCAAGGCGATGCGCGACATGGGTCTCGTCGATTTCGACGAGCCGATGCTGGCTCTCTACAACCAGGGGATGGTTCTCGGCGAAGACAACGAGAAAATGTCTAAGAGCCGCGGCAACGTCGTCGCCCCGGACGACCTCGTCGCGCGCTATGGCGCCGACACCGTGCGCACCTACCTGATGTTCTTCGCCAAGTGGGACCAGGGTGGGCCGTGGAACTATGACGGCATCAAGGGGCCGCAGCGCTTCCTGCACGACGTGTGGGAGGTTGCGCTGGCCGATTACCAGCGGCAGGCGGTTAAAGAGGAGGCCAGCCGTGATTTGCGCCGCAAGACGCACCAGACCATCCGTAAGGTCGGCCAGGATATGGAGCAGTTTAGCTTCAACACCGCTGTCGCCGCCCTCATGGAGCTGCGCAACGCCATTGGCGCCGCGCAGCGCGAAGGGCGCGTCAGTCAGGAATCATGGGATGAGGCCGTCGCCAGTCTCTTGCTGCTCCTGGCGCCCATGGCCCCGCACCTCGCCGAGGAGTTATGGCAGCGCAGGGGTAATGAGTACAGCATTCACCAGCAATCATGGCCCGAATGGGACGAATCCATCGCCCGCGATGAGACGATCACCCTGGTCGTCCAGGTGAATGGCAAGGTCCGCGCCAAGGTCGAAGTGCCGGCTGGCATCGACAACGCCGAAGCGGAGCGCATCGCCCTCGCCGAAGAAAACATCCGGCGCTACCTGGACGGCAGGCAGCCGCGCAAGGTGATCGTCGTGCCCGGCCGGCTGGTCAACATCGTCGTCTAGTCCCAGCCTCGAGGATCGCTAACAGCCTAACGGCGGGCCGAAGTGCCCAGCTACTGCGCGCGCGTTTTTGACTTCCGTCGACGTGCAGGACGGGCAACGAGGCAGCGCGCGCAGTTGCCGCGACGTATTGCCCAAACTGCTCGTCGCGCGCCTATGCTGCTCTTGCCCGAGCCGGGTGAGCCGCCGATCCAGTAGACGTCAGCCCAGACGGTCACAGCAGCCGGCTGCCCTCGAGCTGCAGCAGCCAGGCTTTGGTCGTGACGCCACCCGGCCCGCCGTAGCCATGCAGCCGGCCATCGCTGCCCACCACCCGGTGGCAGGGGATCACCAGCGGTATGGGGTTCGTCGCGTTCGCCCGCCCCACGGCGCGCGCACCGTTCGTCATCCCCAGCTCATTTGCAATCTCGCCGTAGGTGCGCGTCTGCCCGTAGGGAATCGCGTGCACGATGCGGAGAACCCTGCTGTGGAACGAAGCGAGAACGGACCAGTCGATGGGCAGATCGAACTCGCGCCGTTCCCCATTGAGATAGGCCACGATCTGTGAGATGGCCTCCACCGTGCGCTCCTGGTTAATAACCGCCTCGGCCGGTGCGAGGTGACGCCGAAGCGCCGCTTCCGTCCCCTTCATCAGGACGGCCACCAGCCCTGCAGACGACAGCGCTACCCAAATTGGTCCAAGCCGCTCCTGCTCCCCGGTCCCGATCCAGATTGGCGAAGAACCCTTAGCGTTCATCAGGTACCCTGTAAACCATGTACTTGCCCGGTGCCGGCGGCACACGGAAGCCAAAACGATAGTAAAGCGACTGGGCGTCGCGCGTGTCCAGCGTCCACTTGCGCAAACCCTGCAGCTGAGGGTGCCGCAAAGCACAGCGCAGCAGCGCCTGTGCCAGACCCTGACCCCGGTAGGCGGCCGCGACGAAGACATCGGAGATATAAGCGAACGTCGCATAGTCCGTAATGACCCGCAGAAAGGCAAGCTGCTGGCCATCGCGATACAGGCCAAAGTTCAGCGAATTTTCTATCGCCGTCTCCACCTCCTCGCGACTTATCCCGCGTGCCCAATACGACTCGTTTGCCAGGAAGTCGTGGATGAAGTCAAGATCGAGCAGCTCCGGGTCCGTCCCAATGACGACGTCGCCCTCCTGGCAGGTGTAGCTCTCCATTATCTCTCCTGCGCTGTCTCGCCATACCAGAAGGCCCCAGGGAACTCTCCCACCTCCTTCTGCTTGCCGCTCCAGCTCTCGATCTGTACCTGGATGACCGTCGTCCGCTTCAGCTCTTCCTCAACCGGCGGCCGGTAGTCACGCCCCGGCGTCAGATGGCCGAAGTACTTGTCCAGCAGCTTCTGCAGCGCGGCAGCGGCCCTGGCCCTGTCGTTGACGACGCTCGCCCGGCCGAAGACGACCACGCTACGGTACTCTACGCTAAACTCAAGGGCGACCTCCGCGGGCAGCAACCGGCCCATCTCGCTCACCGTGAAACAGACGCGCGGCTCGAGCTCGATATTCGTTCGCGTTCGCCCTTTGCCCGCCGTGTGCAGATAGATAGCGTGCGCGCCGCTATCGTAGACAAAGAGGTTGCTATTCAGGAAGGGCTGCCCATCGAAGACCGTCGCCAGATAGCCAACGGCTGTCCGTCCTAACAGATCGCGGATCCAGACTTCGTCTTCCACCGCGCGATCGCTGCGTCGTACCTGATTATACGGCTGCATGCATTGCCTCACTCACGTTTCTTAGGCCGGTGTCAACCCCGCGCCGGCCAGCGCAAATTCATCGGGCTCGTGTACT
>JAVVFG010000242.1:0-6771 GCA_032260445.1 Anaerolineae bacterium
CAAGCGAAACCGGGCGCGCCGGGCTGCCGGCAATCACCGCTTCGCGCACCGCCCGCTGCACAGCGCCAAAGACTGCATCCCCATCACGGAAGCGTACCTCCGTCTTCGCCGGATGCACGTTCACGTCGACCTGGTTGAACGGCATCTCCACAAAGACCACCGCAACCGGGTAACGGCCAACCGGTAGAAACGTGTGGTACGCCTGAATGATGGCGTAGGTCAGCCGGTTGTCCCGGATCCAGCGCCCGTTGACAAAGAGGGTGATTTGGCTGCGGTTAGCGCGGTGTAAGCCGGGGGACCCGGCGTATCCGCGCACGGTGATCGCCCATTCGTTGCCACGTGGGGGGCTGCCCTCCAATGGCAGCAGCGCGCGTGCCACCTCAGCGCCGTAAACGGCGACGAGCACATCCAATAGGTTGCCGCTGCCCTGGCTCTGGAACGTCACCCGCCCGTCGTGGCTCAGCCGGAAGCGTACATGTGGGTAGGCCAGCGCGTAACGAGTGACGAACTCGTCGATGAGACGCTTCTCGGTCGCAACCGACTTCAGGAATTTGCGCCGCGCCGGCACATTGTAGAAGAGATTCTCCACCGCCAGGACCGTGCCTTGCGGTGCGCCGACTGTGTCCTGGCTAGTGAGCTCGCCGCCCTCCATGGTCAGCCTCGTACCGGCAACCGCATTCGCCGTACGCGTGACCACCGTGAGCTGGCTCACTGCGGCGATCGCTGCCAGCGCCTCGCCGCGGAAGCCGAGCGTGCCAATTGCTGCCAGGTCACTGGCGCTGTGCAGCTTGGACGTAGCATGGCGCTGGAAGGCGATTAACACTTCGTCGGCAGCCATCCCCGCGCCGTCGTCGGCGACCTGCACCAGCTCGCTGCCGCCGCCGCGGATTTCCACGTTCACTGTCTCCGCTCCGGCGTCCAAGGCATTCTCAACTAGCTCTTTCACCACCGACGCCGGGCGCTCAACGACTTCGCCAGCGGCGATCTGCGACGCCAACTGCTCTGATAATACCGCAATTGCCATGGCGCCTATTCTAACACAGATGTTCCATCGCGACGCCAGCCCTGGCCAACCCGCTCCGGTTGCTACCGTCGGTGGGCGCTACTATACTTTGGGCCGCGCTTACGCCTACTGTCAGGAATGTTTATGCCATTTCAGCCCAACTATCTCGTATCAGAAGATCGCCAGGCCTACACTCTTGAAGGCGGGCGTGTCGGCGCGCTCATGTTGCACGGCTTCATGGGCAGCCCGACCAGTTCACGACCCCTCGCCCACCATCTTGCGCGGCACGGCATCAGCGCACACTGTCCACTCCTCCCCGGCCACGGCGAGCTACCGGACAAGATGTACGGCGTGCGGCGACAGCAGTGGGTCGATGAAGTGGAAGAAGGGTTGGAAACCCTGCGCCGGCGGGCAGACGAGATCTTCGTTGTTGCCCATTCCATGGGCACCGTGCTGGGCGCCCACCTTGCCATTAACCATCCCGAAATCCGCGGCATGGTGATGCTCGCACCCCTCTACAAGGTTCCCAACCGTGCCCTGCACCTGCTGCGCCCCCTGCGTTACGTTATGCCCTGGCTCTATCCCTGGCGCCTCAAGCCGCTGCGCCGCCTGACGCGCGAACGCGTCCTTGATCTTTACCCTGATCTCGACCTCGATGATCCCGAGGTCCAGGCCTGGCTGCCGCGTGCGACACGCATTCCCGTTGGCGCCATCGAGGAAATGCGTAAGATGGCAGCACTCGGCCGCCGCCTCTGGCCCCAGCTTCAGATCCCAGTCATGATCCTGCAGGGCGAGAAAGACATCGCCGTCCGCCCCGGAGCAGCCCACGCCGTCTACGAGCGCGTCGCCAGCAGCGACAAGGCTTTCCATCTCTTCCCGCAAGCGGGGCACGAGCTCATGCGCCCCTTTGAGCGTGCTCATGTGCAGGTCTGGTCACTCGTGCTCGAATTCATTCGCGAACGCGCTTCCCATCCGGTCCCACTACCACAAGAAGAAGGTGCAGCGCAGCAAATACAGACCTAGACTGGTTTGCTGGCCATTGGCGCTACGCTTATCTGCGGATATAATTCGCGCTGATAGTACGGAATGGTCAGAGGGACTATTCCGGGAGTGAATGTCTCATTTTCTGAAGCCTCGAGACGAAAGCGGTCTGTCACCCGACGACAGCATGCCGGGTGCGGCGATTCGACCAGGCAAAGGGTTCAGTAACCATTGGGGAGTGACGAGGGCACGACGACAGGTGGCTGGGCCGTTACGTACCGCGTCCGACCCGTTCGTGCTACCCCTGGAACCTGGCTATCTCTGCCCCCTATACGGGGATTCACGACGATGAGGAGGAGAAACCGAATGCGTACGCGTAACCTTTCTGTCTTGTTAGTCTTGTTACTGGCGCTGGCGCTGGCGCTCGTCGCCTGTGGCGGCAACGAGGAGCCCGCGGCCGAGCCCGAGAGCAACGTCGTTGAAGAAGTAGAAGAGGCTGTCGAGGAAGTAGAAGAAGCTGTTGAGGAGCCTGTTGCCGAAGGTGACTGTGCCAGCGAAGAGGTCTTCTGCATTGGCCTGGTCACCGACGTCGGCGAGGTTGATGACAAGTCGTTCAACCAGTCGGCGTGGGATGGCGTGCAGCAAGCCGGCGAACAATTCGGCGCCACGGTTGATTTCGTCGAAACGCAGGATGCCAAGGACTATGCCAACAATATCGGTCTCTTCGCCGAGAACGGCTACGACGTGATCGTCACCGTTGGTTTTGCGCTCGGCGAGGCGACGGGCATTGCCGCCGCACAGTATCCCGACATTTATTTCATCGGCGTCGACCAGTTCCAGGCTGAAGTGATCCCAAACGTAGCTGGCCTCATCTTTCCTGAGGATGTCGCCGGCTTCCTGGCGGGCGCGCTAGCCGCGCAGCTGAGCGAGAGCGGTACCATTGCCGCCGTGTTGGGTACTGATCTCGTCCCGCCCGTTGTCGCCTTCAAGGAAGGCTACGAGGGCGGCGCGCGTTACATCAACCCGGATATCAACATTATCTCCACCTACCATCCGGGCGGCCTTGACGTGGCCTTCACCGACCCGGAGTGGGGCGGTTCCACAGCTGCCCAGGCGATCGACCAGGGTGCCGACGTGGTGTTTGGCGCCGGTGGTAAAACAGGCAATGGTGCACTCGAGGAAAGCGCCGGCCGCGAAGGCGTCTACTGCATCGGCGTCGACACCGATCAGTGGGAGACTTTGCCGGCATCCCATCCCTGCCTCGTCTCAAGCGCCGTTAAGCTAATTACCCCTGGCGTTGTTGAACTCATCACCGCCGCTCGCGAGGGCGACTTCCCCGCCGGCAACTATGTTGGCGAAGCCGGCCTGGCGCCGTTCCACGACTTTGAGGATGAAATCCCCGACGAAGTGAAGAGCACCCTTGAAGAAATCCGTGCCGGTCTTGATGCTGGTGAAATCCAGACTGGCTACAATCCGGGCGGCTAGCAGCTGTTAGGGCAATGACGGCCGGTCTGATATAATGTGCGACGTGCCTGCGGGTACGTCGCACTTTTTTATTGTCCTTTACACCCGCTGCCCCTGATCCCCCTTTCGTGCACAGGGGCACGGCATGAGCATCTGTGCAGGATAACATCATGAGCCTGGGAATTCGCTCGTGGGTGGCTTCACTACGGCGCGTCACTGCTAGCATCAGTCTACCCCTGTTGTCTGTCGTCGTTGCGCTGCTCATTGGGGCTTTCGTCATCGTTCTGGGCGAGAGTTCGCCGGTGGAGGCCTATCGCGCCCTTTTTCGCGGCGCCTTTGGTTCACAGGCGGCGCTACAACGGACATTGGAGAAAGGTACGCCGCTCATCTTCAGCGGGCTCGCCGTGGCCTTCGCCTTCAAAGGCGGCCTCTTCAACATCGGCGCCCAGGGCCAGCTCCTGTTCGGCGCCATGGCTGCCGCCATCGTCGGGTTCAGCCTGACAGGTCTCCCGGCGCTGCTCCACGTGCCGCTGGCTCTTTTGGCAGGGGCATTTGCCGGCTTCCTGTACGGTGCCATTCCCGGCGCGCTGAAACGCTTCCGCGGTGCCCACGAAGTGATCACCACGATCATGCTTAACTATATCGCCATCAACATCACCGACTACCTCGCCAGCGGCCCCTATATGGATAGGACGCCGGGTAACATCGTATCCCGTACCCCACTGGTGGCGGAGTCGGCGCGCATCCCGGTACTCGGCAACATCCCCCTCGGCTTCATCATCGCCTTGCTCGTTGGCCTGTTTATCTGGTGGTTGTTGGCACGCACGACGATTGGTTTCGAAATTTCGACGGTCGGCCGCAGCCCGCACGCTGCCCAATACGCGGGCATCCGCGTGACCAGGATCGTCGTGTTGACCATGGCGCTCAGCGGCGCGCTGGCCGGCCTTGGTGGCGCGGTGGAGACGCTCGGCGTGGTCGGCCGCTACCAGCCTGGGTTCAACATCGGGCTTGGCTTCGACGGCATCACTGTGGCCCTCTTAGGCAAGACACATCCCCTCGGTGTGATTCTGTCTGCCCTCTTGGTGGGCGCGATGCGGGCCGGCGCCCCACAAATGCAGTTCAGTGCCAAAGTCCGTCCCGACATCGTCGATATGATTCTGGCGCTAATCCTCTTCTTCGTCGCCGCTGACCTCGTGCGGCGCTGGCTTGTCGCGCGTCGCGGTGAGCGCCTGTTGCTCGAAGAGGAGATTCAGCTCAGCACCGGCTGGGGCCAGCAGGCGTAGGAGGCGGAGGTGGAAGCAACGTTACCGGATCGAGCCCAGACGAATTTCTTCTACCGCCACCGGCTGATGGTGGCTCTGTTGGCGGTCATTGGCATCGTCATCACCGTCGGTTACCTCAACGAGCCGCGGATCACCCGCGCGGTTCTCTCCTCCACGCTGCGCCAGTCGACGCCGTTAGTATTAGGGGCACTTTGCGGTCTTTGGGGCGAGCGCTCTGGCGTGATCAACATCGGCATCGAAGGCCAGATGTTGCTCGCCGCTTTCATCGGCTTTCTCACCAGCGTTTATACCGGCAACCTCCTGCTGGCTGTGAGCGCTGGCGTGCTTACCGGTGCCCTCCTCGGACTGCTCCTTGCCTTCATGTCCGTCACCTTAAAGATGGACCAGATCATTGGCGGGACGGTCATTAACATTCTTGCGTTGGGCCTGACTGGCTACTATTACCAGCAAGGTCTGCTCACCCAGGGAAAGCTCTCACCCGTTGCCCTCGGCCCCCTGGCTGACATTCCCCTGATCGGGCCGGTTCTCTTCAACAACCCGCCCATTACCTACATCACCCTTCTCTTAGTCGCTTTCTCTCATTACCTTCTCTGGTACACGCGCTGGGGCCTACGGACTAGAGCAGTGGGCGAACATCCCCGGGCCGCCGATACGGTAGGGATTAATGTGTATCGGGTGCGCTATATCAATGTCATGCTGGGTGGCGCCATAGCCGGGCTTGCCGGTGCGTTCCTGACTCTAGAGGCAGTCGGCAGCTTCGAGCGTGGCATGACCAACGGCCGCGGCTTTCTCGCCCTTGCGGTGATGATTTTCGGTAAATGGACGCCCCTCGGCTCCTGGGGAGCCGCCCTGCTCGTCGGTCTGACCTATGCCCTAAACACACAGTTCCAGTTCATGGGGATCGCCGACATCCCGCCCCAGTTTATGGGGACGCTGCCCTACCTGATCACGATTATTGTGCTTGCCGTTTTTGTTGGGCACGCGCGCCCGCCGGCCGCGGATGGCATCCCCTACGAAAAGGAATAAACAATGAGCGAGGTGTCTCTGGAAGCCAAGAACATCACCAAGCGTTTCCCCGGCGTCGTCGCCAACGACGGCGTCGACTTTACCCTGCACAAAGGCGAGATCCACGCGCTCTTGGGCGAGAACGGGGCCGGGAAGAGCACGTTGATGAACATCATCTACGGCCTCTACAGCCAGGACGAGGGGGAGATCTACATCGATGGGGAGCAGGTGAACATCGAGGATCCGAATGATGCGATTGCCCGGGGCATCGGCATGGTTCACCAGCATTTCATGCTTGTGCCGGTCTTCACCGTGGCCGAAAACATCATCCTTGGATCCGAGACGACGAAGGGGCCGACACTGGACCTACGCACCGCGCGCCGCCGCATTCGCCAGCTTTCGGCGGACCACGGCCTGGAAGTTGACCCGGATGCCGTGGTCGAGGATCTGCCCGTCGGTGTGCAGCAGCGTGTGGAAATCGTTAAGGCGCTGTACCGCGATGCGCGTATCCTTGTGCTCGATGAGCCGACCGCTGTTCTGACACCTCAAGAAGCCCGCGATCTCTTCCGCATCATGCGCGAGCTGACCGGGCGCGGCGTCTCGATCATCTTCATCACCCATAAACTCAAGGAAGTCCTGGCCATTGCCGACCGCATCACGGTGATGCGGCGCGGCAAAGTTGTCGGCACCACCACGCCGGCAGAAGTGGACGAGCACAAGCTGGCGGCGATGATGGTTGGTCGTGATGTCTTGCTCGATGTGGAAAAAGGTCCAGCCGCACCGGGCGACGAGGTGCTCGTCGTTAGAGGTTTGCAGGCGCAAGATGACCGTGGCGTTGAGACGGTGCGCGGGGTTTCCTTCTCTGTCCATGCAGGCGAAGTGCTGGGCATTGCCGGGGTCCAGGGCAACGGGCAGACCGAGCTAGCCGAGGCTCTTACCGGCCTTCGTAGCGCAACCGCCGGCACGGTCTATCTTGCAGGTGGCTCGATTCCCTTTAACAACCCGCGCTTTCTTGTCGAAAACGGTGTCGCCCAC
>JAVVFG010000243.1:0-6753 GCA_032260445.1 Anaerolineae bacterium
CGCTACCCAGTGACTTCGACAGAATGTCGCGATAACCGGCAGCCTCCAGGACGGCACGCACGCCACCACCGGCGATGACACCGGTGCCGGGCGCGGCCGGCTTCAGGAGCACCTCAGCCGCCCCGTGCTGGCCGACGATCTCATGCGGGATCGTGTTACCGAGCATCGGCACCTGATGCATTGACTTCTTCGCCGACTCAAGTCCTTTGCGGATGGCGTCCGGCACAGAACGTGCCTTGCCGATGCCGAAGCCCACGCTGCCGCGGTTGTCGCCGACGACGACGAGGACACGGAAGGCAAAACGGCGACCACCCCGGTGAACCTTGGCCACGCGGTTAATGTCGATAATCCGCTCATCAAATTCGGGACGCTCTTGATCCCGGAACTGTCGTCTGTTTCCCATTCTTTTCTCCTTGCCTAGAACTCCAGCCCAGCGGCACGGGCACCATCGGCCACTGCTTTAATCCGGCCGTGGTACGCGTAACCACCGCGGTCGAACACGACCTGCTTTATACCCACGTCCAGGGCGCGTTCGCCGACGACCCGGCCGATCACGGCAGCCTTCTCAGCCTTCTTCTTGTCGTCCAGCTCGGGCTGTAATGCAGCCTCCATCGTCGAGGCAGCGACAAGGGTATGACCCGATACGTCGTCAATCACCTGGACATAGATGTGGCGCAGGCTGCGGAATACATTGAGGCGCGGCCGTTCAGCCGTGCCGGAAATTTGGGCACGGATGCGGCGTTGGCGCCGCTTGCGTGCTTCGCGCGATTTAGCAGTCATGACAACCTCACCTATACCTTACCGGCCTTACCCGCCTTGCGACGGACACGCTCGCCATCATAGCGGATTCCCTTACCCTTATAGGGCTCCGGGGGCCGCGTCTTGCGAATTCTTGCACTAATTTCGCCGACCAATTCCTTATCGACGCCCGTGACAACAATGGTCTTGCCACGATCGAGAACCTCGTAGCTAAGCTGGCCTGCCGGCTCAAACTGCACCGGGTGAGAATACCCAACATGCAAAACGAGATTGGAGCCGCTCATTTCCGCCCGGTAGCCCACACCCTCGATAAGCAGCCGCCGGGTGAAGCCTTCACTCACACCCGTCACCATGTTATTGAGGAGCGCGCGGGTCAGACCGTGTAGCGAGCGATGCTCACGCGAGTCAGAAGGACGCGACACTGAAAGCACCCCATCCTCTAGCGTGATCGCCATATCGGGATGGAAGTTCTGTTCCAGCGTGCCACGGCTACCTTGCACCGTCACGCGGTTTCCCTTGATGTCGACCTTAACGTCGTCGGGCACCGGGATCGGCATCTTACCGATTCGAGACATGCCTTACCTCCGTTACCAAACTTTGCACAAGACCTCGCCGCCAACGCCGAGGCGACGCGCCTTGTGACCGGTCATCACACCCCGAGACGTGGTCAGGACGGCAATACCCATCCCGTTCAACACCCAGGGAATTTCATCTTTTGCGACGTAGACGCGCCGGCCCGGTTTACTCACGCGTTGCAGATCGGTAATGACCGGCTCACGATTACGCCGGTCGCCCACGTACTTCAATTTGATGCGCAGCACCGGCCGTGGCGTTTCAGGCAGCACCTGATAGTCTTCGATGTAGCCCTCTTCCTTTAGCACCTGGGCAATAGCCTCGTTGGTGTTTGAGTGGGGAATCGAGACAGCAGGATGCTGGCGCCGCAGCGCGTTGCGTACGCGTGTTAACATATCGGCAATTGGATCACTCATAGACATGGTTCGGGTCCTGTTACCAGCTTGATTTGACCACGCCAGGGATGTTGCCCTTGAGCGCTTCTTCACGGAAGTGGATCCGGCAGAGACCAAAGCGACGCATATAGCCGCGAGGCCGTCCGCAGGTCTTGCCAGAGCGCGGATCGACGTACTGGCAGCGGTTGCGCACGCGATTGCGGTACTTCCGTCTGCTCTCCCGGGCGGTCATAGACTTCTTCGCCATCAATTACTCCTTATCTTTCCGCAAACGGCATCCCAAGAAGGCTTAAGAGACGCCGCCCTTCTTCGTCGGTCTGCGCGGTGGTGACAATTGTCACTTCCATCCCACGCACTTTGTCAATCTTGTCATAGTCGATCTCCGGGAAGATCAATTGCTCACGCAAACCAAGGGTATAGTTGCCGCGCCCGTCAAATGAATCTGGAGATACGCCCTGAAAGTCGCGCGTACGGGGCAGCGCAACGTGCACCAGCCGCGTCAGGAAGCTCCACATGCGCTCGCCGCGCAGCGTCACCTTCAATCCAATAGCCCGGCCCTCTCGCAACTTAAAGGACGCAATCGACTTCTTTGCCCGCGTCACCACTGGTCTCTGGCCTGTGATGACCATCAAATCGTTCGTCGCGAAGTCGATCGCCTTGGGATTATCCAACGCTTCGCCTACGCCGATATTGACAACAATCTTCTGCAGGCGGGGCACCTGCATTACGCTTTCATACTGAAATTCGTCCATCAGAGCCGGTACAATTTCATCTTTGTACTGCTCCGGCAGTGGCTTAAATGCCATGTTATCCTCCGCGCTGAGTGGCAGGCCAGCTATGCTAGCCGGCTGGCAGTTCTCCGGTGACGACTGCCAGCCTGACTACGTACACTGCCTGGCTCACCACAGAATTCGCTTTTCCAGTTCGTTAATCTAAATCACGTCCGCTTCGCTTTGCGAAACGAACCTTCCGACCATTCTCGTCGACGCGAACGCCAACACGTGTTGGCCGGTCGCTTTCTGGATCGATAAGCATGACGTTGCTGGCGTCGATGGGGGCTTCAAACTCAATGATGCCACCCTGCACCCGCGAACGGCCGCCTTGCTGCGGCTTCTGATGCTTCTTCACCACATTTACGCCCTTGACGACGACGCGGTTCTCGCGCGGGATCACACGCGTGACCTCGCCGCGAAGCCCCTTGTCGTTGCCGGCGATCACGACGACCAGGTCACCTTTCTTAATATGCATGTCCGTCTACCTCGCTACAGCACTTCGGGCGCCAGCGACAGAATACGGCTGAAACCCTGCTCGCGCAGTTCGCGTGCAACCGGCCCGAAGATGCGCGTGCCTACCGGCATCTGCGTATCGCCACTCAGAATCACGGCAGCGTTGTCATCAAAGCGGATGTAGCTCCCATCGTCACGACGATATTCTTTGTTGGTTCGCACGATGACGGCGCGCACGATCTGGCTCTTCTTAATGTTGGAGTTCGGCGTGGCCTTCTTTACCGTCGCGACGACGATGTCACCGATGCCGCCATAACGACGGCGCGAGCCACCCGTAACCTGTATTACCAGCAATTCGCGAGCGCCGGAGTTATCGGCTACTCGCAGCCGGCTTTCTTGCTGAATCATCGCTTCGTTCCTCCTACTTCGCGCGCTCGACGACGCGCACCACAGCCCAACGCTTGTGGCGGCTGTAGGGCTTAGACTCGATGATCTCGACAGTATCACCTTCGCGCGCCTCATTGTGCTCGTCATGCGCTTTGTACTTCTTGACCAGACGCACAACCTTCTTGTAGAGAGGATGCTGCTTGGTGGTGGTCACGTTGACGACCACTGTCTTGTCCATTTTGTCGCTGCTGACCACGCCGGTCAGTCGTTTCCGTTGTTCTCTCATCTGTTTACCCTGTCACTTCGTAGCTCTTGACGAGACGCTGCTCGCCCTGGCGCCGCCGCTTGTCCGTCTGCTTCTTGTTCAAATCGACGAGCGCGCGCGCGAGGTCAGCCCCATCCTTGCTGCGGAAGGAAACGACCCACCCGCTTTCTTCGTAATCGAAATGGACGTCCGCGTCCCACTTCTGATCGCCCAGCGCAGCCGCAATCTCGGGCTGTTCAGCCGCCGTTGCCACGGCAAGCTGCCGTTTGTGCAGCACTTCTTGGATCTGTGCGATCTCGCGGCGAACCGCGCGGATGCGGCTCGTGTTTTCGAGACGAGCCGAGGCTTTCTGGAAGCGCAGGTTAAACAGCTCTTCACGAGCGTTTTCCAGCCGTTCCTCCAGCCTTTCGTCGCTCATGCCACGTAACTCGACGATGTGCGCCATTAGAGTCTCTCCTCGCGAGAGACAATCTGCGTCTTGATGGGTAGCTTGTAGCTGGCCCGGCGCAGCGCCTCGCGCGCAATCTCGTCGCTCACACCGGAAATCTCAAACATGATACGGCCGGGCTTGACGACAGCCACCCAGTGATCGACAGAACCTTTACCCTTACCCATGCGGGTTTCGGCCGGCTTTGCCGTCACGGGCTTATCCGGAAAGATGCGGATCCAATACTTTCCACGGCGGCGCATATGGCGGACGACGGCGCGGCGGATTGCCTCGATCTGCCGGCTGGTGATCCAGCCCGGCTCTAGTGCCTGCAAACCGAAGTCGCCTTGCAGCAGCTCAGTTCCACCTTTCGCCATGCCGCGCATACGCCCGCGGAATTGCTTGCGATACTTAACACGTTTTGGCATTAACATGATCAATCAACTCCGTCGCTATTACTCGCTGACGTAGACATCGGTCGCCTCGGTCTCACGCTGCGGTAGTACTTCACCTTTGTAGACCCACACCTTGACGCCGATCTTGCCAAACGTCGTAGTTGCTTCGGCCATGCCAAAGTCGAGATCGGCGCGGATGGTATTGCGCGGCACACGGCCGTCCCACACCTTTTCCGTACGGGCCATTTCAGAGCCGCCGAGACGGCCGGCTGCTTCGATGCGCACCCCTTCAGCACCCTGGCGCATCGCCTGGCCAACGGCACGCTTCATCGCACGGCCGTGGGAGATGCGCCGCTCAAGCTGGCTGGCGATATTCTCGGCAATCAACTTGGCGTCGAGATCCGGATCGCTGATCTCTTCGACCTCCAGCTTCACGGCCTTACCGGTCATATCGCGCAGCATGGCACGCAGAGCCTTTACCGTGGTGCCCTTGCGTCCGATGACGATGCCCGGCTTCGAGGTCCAGACAGTTATCTGCACCTGGTTCGGGAAACGCTCGATCTCAATCGTCGAAATGCCTGCCTGCGGCAGCTCATCGTAGATGCGGCGGCGGATCTCGAAATCTTCTAGTAACAAATCGCGGTAGCGATCGCCTTCGGCGTACCAACGGGTATTCCAGTCACGGATTGACTTCAATCGAAAACCAACGGGATGAACTTTACGGCCCAACGTTGCGCCTCCTTCTTATCAAAACTCTGTAACCTCACGCTCGGCCAGGAAGACAGTGACATGCGACGAACGCTTGATCACTGGGCGGAAGCGTCCACGTCCAGCAAAGCGACCCCCGTAGGGCGCCAGGCGGTGGCGCGGACCTTCGTCGGCAAAGATCTGGCTGACATACAGCTCCTCAATGTCCAGGCCGAAATTCTCTTCAGCATTGGCGACGGCCGAGCGGATGACCTTGTAGACGGGATCAGCAGCCCGGTTTGGCATAAAGCGCAGGATATCCAGCGCCTCCCGGGCACCCTTGCCACGCACTGCATCGACAACCAGGCGCACCTTTTGTGGCGTCATCTGGATGTGGCGTGCGACCGCTTTTACCTCAAATCTTTCGTCCGCCATTGCTTAACGTCCTCTTCTCGCCTTGCGCTCCATCTTGGAGTCGCGGATATGACCACGGAAGGTCCGGGTGGGCGCAAACTCGCCCAGCTTATGGCCAACCATATTCTCCGTGATGTAGATCGGCACATGGCGCCGGCCGTCGTGCACAGCAATCGTGTGTCCCACCATCTGGGGAAAGATAGTGCTAGCACGCGACCACGTGCGGATTACCTGGCGCCGGTTGGCCGAATTCAGCTCTTCTACTTTCGCTAACAACTTTGGGTCCACAAACGGGCCCTTTTTCAATGAGCGTCCCATGCTTCTCCAACCTCCTTACCGGCGCTTCTTCGTGCGGCGACGGAAGATGTACTGGTCTGTTCGCTTGTTGCGGCGGGTGCGAGCGCCCAGCGCCGGCTTGCCCCAGGGTGTCTTTGGCCCGGGCATGCCGATGGGCGAGCGACCCTCACCACCACCATGTGGATGATCGCGGGGCGACATCGCCGAGCCGCGAACGGCAGGGCGGACACCACGATGGCGAGCACGTCCGGCTTTGCCAAGCTTGATGTTGCCATGTTCGACGTTGCCAACCTGGCCAATCGTTGCCAGGTTATCAAGCCCGATCAGCCGCTCTTCACTCGAAGGGAGACGGACGATAGCGTAGTCGCCTTCCTTCGCGATGATCTGCGCCGACGTACCGGCGGCACGCGCTAGCTGCCCGCCACGGCCCGGCTGCAGCTCGATGTTATGCACCATTGTGCCCAGCGGGATGTTACGTAGTGGCATTGTGTTGCCGGGACGGATCTCCGTGCGGCTTGCACTGAGCACCGTATCGCCAACCCGCAAGCCCAGCGGCGCGATAATGTAGCGCTTTTCACCGTCGACGTAGTGCAACAACGCAATACGCGCCGAGCGATTAGGGTCATATTCAATCGTCGCCACCCGGGCCGGCACATCCTGCTTATCGCGCCGGAAATCGATCGCCCGGTAGCGCCGCTTGTGACCGCCACCCCGGTGACGGATCGTGATTTTGCCCCGGAAGTTGCGACCGCCGTGCTTACGCAGGCCAGTCACCAGGGACTTTTCCGGCTTGGTGCGCGTCAGCTCCTCAAACGAGGCGCCGGTCATGTCGCGCCGGCCGGGTGATGTGGGTTTAAAAACCTTTACTGCCATTCCTTCCTCCAGAGACGGACGGTAGGCACATGCGCCGGTGGGAACAACACCCTCA
>JAVVFG010000244.1:0-6748 GCA_032260445.1 Anaerolineae bacterium
GGCTCGGCGCGCAAGGGGGACAGCGTGCTGATTCACCGCGCGGCCGGGGCGACGGGGCTGGCCGCGCTCGACATCTGCCGCATTATCGGCTGCGAGACGTTCGGCACGGCCGGGCCGGAGAAGCACGAGTTCCTGCGCGAGCGCGGGCTGGACCACGCCATCGACTACTACCATTACGATTACGCGGACGAAGTGCGGCGCATTCGCGGGGGGCTGGGGGTGCACATTATCCTCGATTCGCTGGGCCCCACCTATGCGCGGCGGAATTACCGGCTGCTGATGCCGACGGGCCGGGTGCTGCACTACGGCGTAGGCAGCGCGACACCGCGAGACGCCCGCGGCTGGTGGGACAGGGTGCGGCAGTGGGCAGCACCGGTCTATTCACTGGAGCGGCTGAAGGCAGACAATAAGGGGGTGCTGGGCGTCGATCTTGCTCAGTTGTGGGACGAAGGCGATTTATTGCGTGGGTCGATGGCTCAAATCATCCAGTGGTATGATGAGGCGCTCTTCAGGCCGCACATCGATCGCACCTTTTCCTTCGCGCAGGCTGCCGGCGCGCACCGCTACCTGCAGGAGCGCAAGAACCTGGGTAAAGTGCTGCTGGTCCCGTAGCTGGCGTGGGGGAGCCGCACTGGCTAGGAGCCGGCCGGCTTGGCGACGACGACGAGCCGGTGGGTGTTGTCGGTGCGCGGCCAGCAGGTAATGATCGTGATACGCTCGTCCGGCTTGCGCTCCATCCAATGCGCGTTGGCGCGGCGGAGGGCGACCGATTCGTCACGCTCGGGGATGAGTTCCTGCTCTGTCACCTGGTAATGGTAGCCGTTGCCGTCGAGGTCGTAGAGGTAGATGTCGGCGCCTGTGGGCAGGCTGATGAGGTCGCCGAAGATAGCGCCGTGAACGTTGTGATGGCCGTTAAGGACGGTGTTGCCCCGGTAGCCTAGGGCGGCGCTGTCGACGTGCCAACCAGCCGCGTACTCGTCGGGGACCTGCCAGCGGAAAAGGGGCTGGCCTTCCTGTTCGAAGCGCTCTAGCCTAACCTCGCGCACGGGAGCGTCGATGGCGAGGGCGGGGATGACGATGCGCGCTGGCTTACCCGGTGTCTCCTGGTAGAGAGTGGTCGGTGCTTCGTCGGCGCGTGCCTCAGAGGGCAACTCATTAGGGATAAAGAGGGCGGGGCGGAACATCTCGCCGGGGTCGACGCCGCTGCTGCGGGGGAGGACAGTAGGGGCGGAGATGAGTGTCTGCTTTCGTGTAGCGAATATATCGAACAGAAAGGCCGGAAGCGGGGGTGGCGCGACCGGTAGGATGATGTAGATGGCGACGACGGTTGCCAGCAGAAGCGCGCCGACGCTAAGCAGGGCCAGGCCAAGGGGAATACGGCGCTCGCGCGCGGGCTGATTAGTGCTCCCCATCTTCTCCTCTGTCTAGGCTCGCTTCGGGCCAGGCGGCAGCGATGAGCCGGGGCAGTACCACACCAGCGGGTCCCTGGAAGACGTAATCCATCATCACGGTAACCGACGTCGATTCGGGGTTGACTTCGATGGCCGTTGCGCCGTGCTCGACGGCTTCGAGCGGCAGCGCGGCGGCCGGGTAGACGACGGTCGAGGTACCAATGGAGAAAAAGACGTCTGCGTCCTGTGTGGCAGCCACGGCGCGGGCAAAGGCATCAAAGGGGAGAGCCTCGCCGAACCAGACGACGTCTGGCCGCAACATGGCCCCGCACTCGGCGCAGCGCGGGGGAAGCTCGCCGCTCTCGTCCCACTGCCGGGTGACGGCCTCGCAGGCGACACAGCGGCAGCGGGCGATGCTGCCGTGCAGTTCCACGGCGTCGTGGCTGCCGGCGCGCTGGTGCAGCTCGTCAATGTTCTGCGTAATGAGGGTGACCTTGGGTACGAGCTTCTCCAGTGCAGCGAGGGCATAGTGAGCCGGATTGGGTGACTTCTCGCCGATAAGCTCGCGGCGGTAAGCATACCACTCCCAGACGAGACGGGGGTTGCGCTGGAAAGCGTCGAGAGTAGCAAGCTCTTCGGGGTCGTAGTTAGCCCACAACCCGCTTTGCGCGTCACGGAAGGTGGGGACCCCACTTTCGGCCGAGACGCCCGCGCCGGTGAGTACGGCGATGTGGTGTGCATCGCGCAGGGAGGTGAGGAGAGATTCGGGAATGGCATTTGATGTGCGCATTGGCTCCGTCCTAGTTACAGTCCGAGGATCAACTTGGCTAATGAGAAGTAGATCAGGAGCGCCGTGGCGTCGACGATGGTCGTAATGAGCGGCGCGCTGATGACCGTAGGGTCAATCTTAGCGCGTTCGGCGGCGATGGGCACGAGGGTGGCGACCGAGTTCGACCAGACGACGACGAGCGGCAGCGTCAGGCCGAGGACGAGGCCAATGCGCAGGCTGCTGCCGGTGAGCACCGCCTGGAAGACGCCAATACCGCTGCCGACGATGCCCAGCAAGATACCCAGCAGCAGGCCGACGGCGACCTCACGCCGCCAGGCGCGCAATACGTCCGAGGTGCGGATCTCGTCGACGGCGATGGCGCGGATGATGGTGGTAACGGTTTGGGAACCGGCGTTGCCGCCGGTGCCCGTAATGAGTGGAATGAAGCGGTTGAGCACGATGGCCATCGCCAGCACCGTGCCTTCGAAGGCGCCGATGACGGCGCTCGTCAGCAGGGAGGCTACGAAGAGCAGCATGAGCCAGATGATACGCTTGCGCACCATCTCGGGCACGGAGACGGCGAAATAGGGGTTGGCGAGTGGCTGCGAACCGCCGAGGCGCTGGATGTCTTCGGTAGCCTCTTCCTGTAGGACGTCAAGGGCATCGTCAACGGTGACCACGCCGACGAGGCGGTTTTCATGATCCACGACGGGGATCGCGGTGAAATCATAGCGGGAGATGAATTCGGCCAGTTCTTCCTGGTCGGCATCGACGTGGACGGCGACGACGCCGTCGTCCATGAGCGCCTCGACAGTAGCCTGCGAGCCGGCGAGGACGAGGCTTCGGATGGGCACGACGCCGATGAGGCGGCGCTCGCGGTCGACGACGTAAAGGTAGTGCAACGTTTCCGCTTCGTGTAGCGACCGGAGATAGTCCAGGGCTTTGGCGACGGTCCAATGACGGCGTAGCGCGACGACGTCGGTAGACATGAGACGGCCAGCGGTGTCTTCGCCATAGCCAAGAAGCGCCTGGACGTCACGCGCTTCCTCTGGCTGCATCAGGTCGAGCAGGCGCGCCGCAGTGACATCGGGGAGGTCCTCGAGGAACTCGGCGGCATCGTCCATGGGCAGCTCGTCGAGCAGGTCCGCGAGCCGTTCGTCGTCAACCTTCTCGACTAGCTCCTGGCGCACAAGGATGCCGGTCTCGTCGAGTACCTCGCTGGCTACTTCCAGGTTAAGGAGGTTAAACAGGATGACTGCGTCGTCACCCGGGAGATAGTCAAGCAGGTCGGCGATGTCCGCAGGGTGATAGGTGCTCAGTAGGGAACGCAGTTCGCCAAGCCGGCCTTCCTCAATTAGAAGGCGGATTTCCTCTGCTGTCGGGAACTGCGCAGTTTGTTCGGCCATGATGACATTGCCTCCAGCGTGCTAACACGATTGCAGCCACGGCCTGCTACGGCTGGTGGTGATCAGGAAACGAGCAAGCTGATCGAATCCGAGGGCGGCTGGCACCGGACCAGAATACGCGCGGGCCATTATAGCCCACACGCGGGCAAGACAACAGCCATCCAAACCGGACCGCGAGCATCCTGCTCGCTTCTCCAGCCTATCCTCGTGATCCCATGGGCGGCTGGCCTTTTGGGGCTGAATTGGGCAGTCGGCAGCCGCGGGGTGATAATCGTGGTAACTTGAATGAAGTGCGCCGCTGTCGTGCGGCGCCTACGAAACCCAGGTCGTAAGCTTGATGCGCCTGTTATTGTATGCCTTTAGCGTGATGTTGATGCTGGCGATGCCGCTGGCCCTGGGGACACGGCTGGCACGGCGATACCGCGTCAATTGGGACCTGTTCGGCGTGGGGGTGGTTGCGTTTGTGGGCAGCCAGATCGCGCATATTCCGTTTAACAGCGCCGTGGCACGCGCGGGCTGGCTGCCCGACGCGGCGGCAGGATTGGTCGAGCTGGCGATCGTTGCGGCGTTCCTGGGGCTTTCAGCCGGCTTCTTTGAAGAGAGCGCCCGCTACATCGTCTATCGCTGGTGGGCGCGGGATGCGCGCCGCTGGAAAGACGGGATAATGTTGGGCGCAGGCCATGGCGGGATCGAGTCGATACTCCTGGGCTTCGCCCTGGCCCTTAACGTCGCGGTGTTAGCCGGCATCCGCGCCGGCCGGTTCGGGGCCCTGCTGCCGGCGGAGCAGTGGTCGGTTGCACAGGCGCAGGCGGAGGCGATGTTCAGTGGCCCGGTGGTACTCGGGCTGTTACCGGCGGCCGAGCGTGCTTTTGCGCTGGCGGTTCATCTGTCGCTTTCTCTGCTGGTGCTGCAGGTTTTTGTGCGTCGGCAGCGGCGCTGGTGGTGGTATGCTGTGGGCTGGCACGCCCTGTTGAATGCCGTCGCGGTATTTGCGATGCAGCAATTCAACATCTACATCGCCGAAGTGGCGATTGGCGTGATGGCCCTGATCAGCGTCTGGTTTGTGGTGAAGTTGCGGCGGGCGGCTGGTGCTGCAGAAGCCGCGCTTTCGCCGGATGCGACTGAGCTGCGACCGCTGCCGGCGTTGAAGCAGCCACCGTTGAGTGAAGATAAGCTCGACGACAGCCGCTTCCTCTGATGGTGCGTGACTGACGGATGGTGAACGATGATTGAAACCCAAAACCTAACCAAACATTTCGGCGACATCCTTGCCGTCGACAATCTGACGCTGAGCATCCCGCCCGGCCAGGTGTTTGGCTTCCTGGGGCCGAACGGTGCGGGGAAGACGACGACAGTACGCATGCTGGCAACGCTTATTGGCCCGACATCCGGAACGGCAACGGTCGCCGGCTACGCGCTCGACGGCGAGGAACAGTCTATCCGGCGCCACGTGGGTATCCTCACAGAAACGCCCGGGCTGTACGAACGGCTGTCGGCCGCGCGGAACCTGGAAATCTTTGCCAACCTGTATGAAGTCGAAGATGTCGCCGGGCAGGTGGAGAAGTTCCTGCGGATGCTGGGCCTGTGGGAGCGGCGGCAGGAAACGGCGGGGACGTTCAGCAAGGGGATGAAGCAGAAGCTAGCCATCGCCCGCGCGCTGCTGCATGAGCCGCAGGTGCTCTTTCTCGACGAGCCGACGGCGGGCCTCGACCCGGAGGCATCGCGGCTGGTGCGCGACTTTGTCTCCGAGCTACGCGCAGAGGGCCGCACCATCTTCATTACGACACATAATCTGGACGAGGCGGAGCGGCTATGTGACCGGATCGCCGTCTTCAACCAGAGGCTGCGCGTTGTCGACAGCCCGGTTGGCCTGCGGCGCCGGTTATACGGGCGACAGGTCGTGTTTCACCTGGGCGACGGGGCGCAGCGCTTCGTCGATGTGCTGGCAGGAAGCCCGGCGGTGAAACACGTCGATGCGGTGGACAACAAGCTGGTCGCCGCCGTTGCCGAGCCAGAAGCGGCCAATCCGGAGTTGATCCGCGCCCTCGTGGCGGCGGGGGCCGACATCCAGTTTGTGGGCGAGATACGCCATTCGCTGGAGGAAATATACCTGCAGCTGGTGAACGCCGAGGAGGTGGTGCCGTGAAGAAAGTGTGGACGATCATCAGCAAGGAGTGGGCAGAGGTCTTTAAGAACCGGTTGGTGCTTTTTTCGGTGGCCTTTTTGCCGCTGATGTTTATTGCGCTGCCGGTGATCACCATGGTCTCGACGTCCAGCTTTACCTCGGCCGACGCGGGCAGCTTTGGTGAAAGCGACTTTCCGGGCTTTGAGGAGCTCTGTGTTGGCCTGTCGGAGGCGGAGTGCGGCCAGGTCTACATGCTGAACCTGTATACGCTGATGTTCATGATCCTGCCGGTGGCGATCCCCGTGACGATTGCCGCCTATAGCATCGTAGGCGAGAAGACGGCACGCAGCCTGGAGCCGCTGCTGGCGACGCCGATCACCACAGTGGAGCTGCTCGCAGGCAAGGCGCTGGCGGCGATCATCCCGGCGATTGGGGCGACGTGGCTTAGTTTCGCTATCTACGTGGCGGCGATGCGCACCCTGCTGAGCGACGCGGCTTTTGCCCACCTGCTCGACCCGCTTTGGTTCCTGGCGATCTTCGTGGTGGGGCCGCTGCTGACCTTTCTTGCCGTCGCCGTGGCCCTGATGATTTCGTCGCGGGTGAGCGATCCCCGGGTGGCGGAGCAGTTGTCGATGGTGATCATCGTCCCGGTGATCGTCGGCGTGGTGGGGCAGTCCGTCGGGCTGTTCCTTGTCGACCGCAGTACGGTGCTGCTGGTCGGGCTGGCGGTGCTGCTCCTCGACCTCGTCTTGGGCTACGTAGCGCTGCAGGCGTTCCAGCGCGAGTCGATCCTCACTAGGTGGAAGTAGGGATGAGCAAGCGCTGAGGAGCTGGTTGCATTGCTTCTCTCGTTCGCTATAATCGTTCTGCTGCCTGGCCGTTGCTGGGCAGCGACAAATATACACGCGCCTCGACTGGTTCAGCTGTGCTCGCAGCGTAGCGGCGGTGATGTGCCACAACCCCGGCCATGACCGGCGATACCGCGGCCATGCGAGTTCTGAAACAGGAAGAAGGGCGCGGAGGCCAAAAACAGTAAAGGAGAATAGACCTCATGGCC
>JAVVFG010000245.1:0-6747 GCA_032260445.1 Anaerolineae bacterium
AAGGGGCGCGTGGCGCGCGGGCAGATCAAGTGCTCCGAACATGGTTACACTTTTGATATCGGCAGCGGGCGGGCGACCTGGCCGGAGGGCGAGGGCTGCCGGCTCTCGCGTTACGAGGTCCGGGTGCAAGACGGCGTGATCATGCTGCGCCCGGCGTGGAAGCGGGTGGGCGCAAGGTAAAGAGGGTGATCTCCGGCGGACTGAAGAAGCGAATACGGGGAGCGCTCAACCCTTCAAGGCCGACACCGCGGCTAACATAGAGGTGGGTGCCCTGCTCCCGGTAGTGGCCCATGACGTAACGCCGTCCGAGCTGGGAGCTGGTAATGATCGGGCCGATGCCAGGGAGCCGGATCTGCCCGCCATGGGTGTGGCCGCAGAGGTAGAGATCGAAGCTGGCTTCGCTGGCCTCGGGCATGAGCTCGGGCGAGTGGTAGAGAAGAACATGGACACTGCCGGCGGGCCTGCCGGCGTTCAGGGAGGCCAGGCGGCGGGCATCGCGCTCGCGGTAGTGAGTGCAGTCGAGCCCGAGCAGGTGTAGATGGCGCCCGTCACCCGTATCGACCGTCAGCCACTCATCGCGTAACAGGCGGGTAGGCACGCTATCAAAGAGGTGGGGCACCACATCGCGCAGGTCGACGGGCGGGCTGCCGAGGGTGGCATAGACACCATACGGCGCGTGCAGGCGGCGGAGGAACTGCTGTACCAGGGCGACCGCCGCTTCGTCGCGATTGTAAGAGAGATTGAGGAAGTCGCCGGTGATGACAATGACGTCGGGCTGGGCCACTTCGGCCAGGGCGATAAGTTCTTCTTCGCGCCGGGTTGGCCGTTCCATGTGCACGTCGCTGATGTGCAGGAGGCGAATGGGCTCGCCGCCGGCGGGCAGGCCGGGCAGCTCAAGCTCGATCTGCGTCAGGCTGAGGCGCTGCGGCTCGACCGCCGCTCCCCAGTAGAGGAGCGCCGTGCCCAACGCCTGGAGGCCAACCTGGAGGGCAAGGGTGCCGCTGGCGCCTAGGAGGCTAGAAAGGAGCGGGAGCGCAAGCGCGGCAGCCGTACGCGGGGTGGCCAGGACAACGGCCTGGGCTTTCCACGGGCCAAAGGAGATACGCCGCCGGGGTAGCTGGCGCAGAAAGAGCGCATCGGCGAGCAGAAAGAGGAGATGGACGAGGCCGGCGGCAAAGGCAACATGGCGTAGACGGGCGACGCTGCGCCAGAGAGCGGTCACAAGGCCGGCCAGCAGAAGCCCGAGCAGGGCGAGCAGTGGCGGCGACCAGCCGGCAGGGCGGCAATAGAACTCCATCGCGCGATGGAGCAGGCTAAATTCCAGGCGATTCCTCTCGCCTCCGGACGAACCGGTTTCCGTGAACGCTTTCATGGTCAGCGAATTATAGCGAGCGCGGCGACCGCGCAGCAAAAGCGTCTCACTGGCCCCTTAGCTGTAAGGAGAGCAAAATCAATTGCGGCTAACGCCAGCCCGCCGCATTGGATACAATAGCGTCCGGTAACCCACAAAGGGGCTTAGAGAAGAAAGGAGAAACGCATGCCCACAGCAGATGAAGCGCAGGTCTTCACCGACTACTTTGCCGTCGAGGCGGCGCCAATCTGGAAAGCGCTGGCGCTGGCGCGCTGGAACATGGCGACGACCGGCAAGAGCCGGTACAAGGAAGAGCTGGTTGCGCTGCGCAAGCGAGAACACGAGCTGTACGAAGATGAGGGGGATTGGGAGCAAGTGCAAGCGTTCTATGCGGCGCGCCACGGCTTCGACAACCCTGTGCTGGTACGGCAGATTGAGGTGGTACACCGCACGTTTCTTAACAACCAGAGCAGCGCGGAAGAAAACGCAGCGCTGGCAGCGCTGGAAGCCGACGTGCAGGAGCTGTTCTATAATCATCGCGCTACGGTGAACGGGCGCACGGTGAGCGACAATGAGATCATCGCCATTCTGCAGAACGAGACCGACGAGGGAGTGCGGCGCGCCGCCTGGGAAGGGAGTAAAGAGGTGGGCGCGCGCGCTGCGCAGCAAATCCGCGAGCTGGCGCACCGCCGCAACGCGATCGCGCAGCGCCTGGGCTTTCGCGACCATTACGCATTTGCGCTGGCGCGCCAGGAGATCGACGAGGTCACGCTCTTCACGCTATTCGAGCAGCTGGCGGAGGCAACCACCCCTGCGTTTACGCAGGCGAAAGAAGAACTGGATGCGCGGCTACGCGCCCGCTTTGGGCTAACAGACCGGCCGGAGCTGCAGCCGTGGCATTACGCCGACCCTTTCTTTCAGGAAGTGCCGCCAGTGTACGATGCCGATCTGAACGAGATGTTTGCCGGCGTGGACGTGGCGGCGCTGAGCGCGAAGGCCTACGAAGGGATGGGGCTCGACGTGGCCGATATCCTGGAGCGATCGGACCTCTACGAACGTGAGAGAAAGAACCAGCACGGCTTCTGCATCCGCATCGATCGGGAAGCCGATACGCGCATTTTGTGTAATCTGCGCCCAGATATCCGCTGGATGACGACGCAGATGCACGAGCTAGGCCATGCCGTCTATAACAAGTACCTGCCGCGCGAGCTGCCGTTCCTGCTGCGCACCCCTGCGCACACCAATTCCACAGAAGCGATTGCGATGCTGATGGGCCGGCTGACGCGCAACCCAGAGTGGCTGGTGCAGGTTGCGGGGCGCGATGCAGAAGCGGTCGGCCGGGTGGAAGCGGAGCTGGCACGGGAGACGGCGGTTGGCCAGCTGATTTTCGTGCGCTGGGTGCTGGTGATGCTCCATTTTGAGCAAGCGCTGTATGCCGACCCAGATCGCCAGGATCTGAACGAGCTGTGGTGGGAGCTGGTACAGCGCTACCAGCAGGTGACGCCGCCGGCAGGGCGTGACGCGCCTGACTGGGCGGCGAAATATCACATTGCTCTGGCGCCGGTTTACTATCACAATTACGTGCTGGGCGAGCTGACGGCCAGCCAGTTGGAGCGGTGGATCGGACGCACCGTCGGCGGCGTGGTCGACAATCCGGCAGCCGGCGCCCTGCTCGTCGACCGGTTCTTCGCCCATGGCGCTCGCTACATGTGGGACGAGCTCGTGGAGGTGGCGACCGGCGAACCACTGAACCCGGATTACTTTGTGGCGCAGTATGTCGGCGGTCCTGCGCCGCAGTAAGCGCAAGCGAAAAAGAGGGTGCAATGCAGCTATACAATGCTTTGACCGGGGAAAAAGAGAAGTTCGAGCCCAAGGACAACCACGTCAGTATCTACATTTGCGGGATCACCCCGTACGATACGACGCACCTGGGGCACGCTTTTACTTACGCGAGCTTTGACGTCCTCATCCGCTACCTGGAATACCTGGGGTACGAGGTCAGCTACGTCCAGAACGTGACAGATATCGACGACGATATCCTGCGAAAGGCGGGCGAAGAGGGCGAGGATTGGAAAACGATTGGCGATCGCTGGACGGCGCACTTTATCCGCGATATGAAGGCCCTGAACGTGCGCCCGCCGGAGCATTTTCCGCGGGCGACAGAGGTGATCGGCGATATGATCACTACGATTCAGGCGCTGCTGGACGCGGGCTACGCTTATACGAACGAGGGAAACGTCTATTTCCATGTCGATTCATGGGATGAGTTTGGCAAGCTGAGCAAGGTACCGCGCGCGGAGATGCTGGCGATCGCCAACGAGCACGGCAACCATCCTGACGATCCACACAAACGGGATCCGCTGGACTTCGTGCTGTGGCAGGCGCAGGCCGAGGGGGAGCCGGCGTGGGATAGCCCGTGGGGTGCGGGCCGGCCGGGCTGGCACATCGAGTGTTCGACGATGGCCACGGACTATCTGGGTGACACGGTTGACATCCACGGCGGTGGTGCGGACCTCGCCTTCCCACACCACGAGTGCGAGATCGCGCAGGCGGAGGGGGCGACCGGGACAGTACCATTCGTGCGGTTTTGGATGCACACGGCCATGGTGCGGCATGAAGGGGAAAAGATGAGCAAATCGCTGGGCAATCTCGTCATGGTCCGCGACTTGCTAGAAGAAGGCCGGCACCCCGATGCCCTGCGCGTCTATATGAGCACGCACCATTACCGGCAGCCGTGGGAATTTCACCACGCATCGCTGGAGAAGGCGGCGGCGACAGCAGAGCGCCTGCGCGCCGCTGCCAGCGTGCCGAGCGGGGAAGCGAATGCGCTCTCGGCGCGCGGGGCGCTGAAGACGTTCGAGACGGCCCTGAACGACGATCTGGACACGCCGGTCGCGCTCATGACGATGGAGCAGTTTGCCGAACAGATCATGCGCGTGACGAAGGCGGGGCGCGACGTGCGCCAGGCACAAGTGGCGCTGCGCCAGATGGCCGGGATATTTGGCCTGTACCTGGACCAGGACGAACCGGAAACACGGGTGACCGAGGGCTGGGATTGGCATCTACAGAAGTTTGCCTGAGGTGATGGGGCGGTATCACCGGCGCCGGTGAGGCAGATGGAGACCGGTTACTTTAACCATCGTGCCTACGTAGCGACCGGCCGTGGGGAGGAACGGCTCTTTCTCAAGCACTGGTGGCAGTTCTACAGGGGCGACCGGCACTGGATGCCGCCACACTACCCGGCGCTGCGCAGGGCGCTGCGGAGCCAACATGTGCAGCGATTGGCGCCACAGCTCATCCACCTGGAAGCGTTACCGCGGAACGACACGCGCCAGCAAATTCCAGGGCCGGGCCATGCTCTGATGCACGGCATTTGGGAGCGAACCGTGGCTACCGCGGCGCTGCTCAAGGACGACCGCCGTCAGGAGACACGCCTCAGCCTATTCCGCTGCGTAAACGATGGCACGACGCTACTCCGGCTGTTGCAGCAAGCGGCCGAGCAGGGAGACGCGCGCCAACTTGTTGGCCCGGTGGCGCTGAGCCCATACCTCGGCGCCGGCGTGCTCGCCAGCCAGTGGAGCGACGTGCCGCCACTGGATACGCCGTACGCGCCGCCCTATCTGGCAGAGCTGATGGAAGAAGTTATGACGCTGACAGCGGAGAGCCGGCTTTATCACCTGCCGGTCACCCGCACCCTAGATTCGGAGGCGGGCGGGCAGGCGCGGCTGGAACCGCTGGCACCACAACGGCTGGCCGGCGATCTCTTGCCCTTGTTCGCGGAGGTCAGCGGTGAAGCCGGTATCTTTGCCCCACCCGACGCCGCAGAAGCGGCGTTTTTACTGGACTGGTGGGGGAGCATCGCAGCGCCGCGTGGATGGCTAGCGACAGTGGACGGCGAGCCGGCCGGTTTTGTGCTGCTGCAGCCGGACGCCGGGCAGCAGCTGCAACGCGCCGGCGGCGGGCGCTTTTTGTGGCAGCGCCTGTGGCTGCGCTCTGTGAGTAAGGGCACCAGGCGCGGCCGGGTGCTGGCCGGCGGGGTTGCGCCGCACCGGCGTGGGCAGGGGATTGGGCGGCAACTGCTGGGCGCGGCGCACAGGAGCGCATGGGCGGCAAGTTGGGAGAGCCTGAGTGTGGGACCAGTGTGGGATGGGACGCCGGCGAGCAGGTTCCTGGCCGGCGCCGGTGCAGAGGCACGGCAGCGCTATCAACTGTTCCGGTGGCAGGCGCGCGGCGATAGCTGGTGGTAAGGGCCCTGTGCAGGTCAGTGATTGCCTGTCAGGCTGGGTGACTCACGTTCGGGTCTGCAGGGATCGTAGCTATAGCCGAGGATGACGCGGTAGTCGTATGGGCTAGCGCCGGGCGGCTCGAAGCTGATCGCTTCGGGAGTGACTTCGACCAGCCAGCTGAGGAGCCAGTCGAAACTGCCTTTGCGATTGTCGCCGAAGTAGGTGACCTGGGTGCGGCCAGGCATTTCACCGGCAGGCTCGCCGCGCACCGGAGCGAATCCGTACCAGGAGAGGGTCTCGGCGGCGAGACGATAGGTAAACTCGTAGGGCGTGACGACCTCGACGGTGATCGGCGGGCGGGTGCCGTGGTTGAGGAGCGGCGGCTGCATCAGCCGGGCGAGCACGGGTTCGGCGGCCTCCCACTGCAGGAGCTGCACGGCTGCGCCGCCGGGCGAGGTCCAGGCACGGACGGCAGCAGGCGGCAGATAGAGGTGCTGGATGCCGTTGGCGCGGACGTCGGGAGCGAGCGCCGCCAGTTGTAACAGGACCGGCAGCGTCAAGTCCGTTTCGACTGCATAGCGGTAGGTTTCCCAAAACTCGGGCAGGCGGGTGAGGAGGTCGAGGTCGAGGCCGCGGTTGAACATGGCGCGCAGGACCTGCTGCTGGCGCCGGCCGCGATCGAAGTCGCTACTGCCGCGGCGCGAGCGCACGTACCAGAGGGCGAGCTCGCCGTCCATGTGGTGGACGCCGGTGTCGAGCGTGAACATTTCCCAGTTTTCTTCGACCTGGGGATCAAGCTCGGGCTCGAGCAGGCGCCAGTCGGTGACTTTGCAGGTGACGGCGACGCTGACGCCGCCCAGCGTATCGACAACGCGCTTGAAGCCATCAAAGCCAATGCGCAGGTAGTAATCGACAGGAATGCCGAAGTTGTAGGCGACGGTATCTTTGAACATGCCGCCGCCGCTGTCTGGATAGTCGGTCACGTTGCCGTGGGGCAGGGCCTGGTTGATGCGCGCCATTTGCCAGCCGGGCACCAGCACGTAGAGGTCGCGCGGGAGGGAGAGCAGGGTCGCCGTGCGCAGGTCGTGGTTGATGGAGGCGATGATGATGCTGTCGGTGCGCCCGCCGGTGGTGCCGGGCGCATCGTTGCCGAGCAGGGCGATGTTGGTG
>JAVVFG010000246.1:0-6623 GCA_032260445.1 Anaerolineae bacterium
TGCGCCGCTGGCTGGCCTACTATGGGGACACGCGGCCGGACCTGCCGGAAGGCTGCCCCGAAAAGGTGGACATGGAGTTCATCCGCTGGATCTGGAACTACCCGCAGCGCTCGCGGCCGAAGACCGTCGCGTTATTGCACGCCATGCGCGATGAGAAACAGATCGTGTGGCTGCAGTCGCCGGGGGCGGTACGGATGTTCCAGCGTCAGGTTTCAGCGGACACGAGGAGCGTCACGTAGCATCTGCTCAACTAGTAGGTCGTCATTGGCCTGGGGCAGAACTACTCTCGGGGCTGCTCATCACCAGCTTCCGTCAGCTGCTCGCGTCCCTCCGTCTCCGGCGTGACAGCTGTCAAAAAGGAACCCGCTTGTGCGGTGCAGTCCATTTCTGTCTCCATTTGTATCTCCAGGAAACGGCACAACGCATTGAGTGAGCTGAATACCAGCTGCTGACGTGTTTCCGGGCTTTCGAGAGAAATGCGCCAGACGGCTACCTCTTTACTGCCATAGCGCGCCATACGCAGTAGGTAGGCATAGTAGGCCGTTTCGCGGATCATGGTCATCACTCACAAGGCAACGGCAAAGGCAGCGGACGAACGGCCCGTGGTTGCGAAATCGCAACGCCACCAAGTCTAGCCTCTTTGAGCCAGTGGACGCGCTTCGGCAGCTTCAGGCTGGGAGAACAGAGTGGTGGCGTATCCCAAGACGAGAAAGGCGTTGATGCCCACGACAAGCCAGCCGAGCGCATTGAGCGCGGCGGACAGCTGGCCTAAGAGGGCGACGACGAAACCGATGATGTACATCATCAGGAGGGCCACCATGATCTGCCGCCGTATCTTGACTTCCGTCGCGTCACGAACAAGCCAGGTCAACAATCCAATACCGATTAACCAGGTGCCGCCGAACTGCATCATCAGCGCGCCAGCGGGCTCGAGGCTCGCGCCATAAAGGGAGAGGAATGTCTTCGGCGCGAGTACAGAACCAATCCCAAAAGGAACGGCAATCACAGTGTTGATGACAAAAAGGGTTCTCGACTTCATGAGACTGTCTCCTTACCGGCAATTAGCATAAACAATCGGTAGGGTTAGCTGCAGCGCAGACGGCCGTTACGACAAGGGGACGGTTGGGGCCATCAGTGGCGCGCGGATTGCCTCAATGTGTGCGTTCATTGGTGCTACGCCAGCCTCTCCCATCAGCTTGAACGTTGCGTTAAAGCGTAACCCGAAGACACGGTTGCGGTAGCGACGGTCGCCGAAATAGGTCTCGAGATCGACGATACGTCCGTGATCCTCTCTCATCAGACGCGGGTCAAATTGGGAGAATGCATCGCTCTGACCATTCCAGATATTGGTGGCCCCCTTCCGTGTGCCGAAGCCTAGCGTGCGGCTCTCCGCCTCCAGGCGGGCTTGCGCGCCGTGCAGCAGCGCGGTGTCGACGATGTGGCTGTCAATCGCGCACCACATGCCCTCTACCCTGACGTCCACGTAGCTGTGCGATAACTCCGCGGGAATCATCCAGTATCTGCTCACCGGAATGGCGTCTCTGAGGATCTCCTTCGGGAGGACCACAAAGTGTTGGTAACTCTCCAGTCCAACGGCCGTAAAGAGGGCGACGAGTAGCCGACTCTTTGGGTTGCAGTGTCCGTAGCCGCAGGCCAGTGTATAGTCCGGGCTGCCAGCGTCAAAGTACTTATTGAAGCCGAACCTGACGTTTTCCCGAACAAAGTCATGGATGGCAATAGCTTTCTCCCGCTCCGTGGAAGCACCTACGAGGACGCGTTTTGCTACTTCTAAGACAGTTACTGTTCCGGGCATCGACCACCTCCTCGCGGTTTTCTTTTCTTCAGTTGCTTGGCGCTGTGCGCGCCGCAGGCCGCTGCGCGACAGATCGTCCCATGCGGGGAAACGGAGAGCCGTACCAGCACGTCCGTTTCCCCAGCTTCGCGACAAGACTTATCTGGTGGGAAGTTCAAGGATGACACCCTCAAACTCGCCGTTGACTTCAGTGGCGGTGTAGAAGAGGCCCTCAAGCGCGCCATATCCTTGGCCGACTATCCTGCTTACGTAGCCGTCGGCCGTCATCATGGCCGAGAAAGTTCCTTCCCAGTAGCCATCAGAAATTGTCGCGGGCTGATGGTGGAAAGTACCCCAACCTGGGCCAAGGCCATCGGCATCCCAGTTGGCATTAGCGACCAGCGTATTCACGCCGACTACCCGGGGATCGCTGCAGATTACCTGGTAAACCTGGACCATGTTACGTACATGCTGGTTGCCGTCTGGAAAGCTCCACTCGCCATACGTACAATCTGGATGCGGTGGGTCAGAGTAACATAGGGGAATCTCTTTTCCCGTCACCACAATACGGGCGGCGGCAGCGCTGGCGCCGGCGGCGAGACCCAGAGCCAAAGCGAGCACAACCAACAGATAGACGAGACGTATCTTGCTGTTCATTAACCTCATCTCCTTTTTGCGGAAACAAGTATCTCTACTTGAATGCTCTGGCTCTATCGTAAATCAGTGGCATAGCGGAAACGTCGAGAAAACGTAGACGCTCCTTCCAAAGGCGACGCTTTGCAGCTATAATCAAATGAGCGCTTCACCGGCCGAGTGGATCGGGGAACCTTTCATGGGACGCCTGTCACTCTCTCTAATTGGCCCTTTTGCAGCTGCGCTGGATGGCCGCCCTCTGCAAGGCTTCCGGTCGCAGAAAGCGCGCGCCTTACTGGCCTATCTTGCCGCCGAGCCCGACCAAGACCATCCACGCCCACTGCTCGCCGCGCTGCTTTGGCCGGAGCTGCCGGACCGTGCTGCCCTGGGAAACCTGCGGACCGCACTCTGGAATCTGCGCGAGATCTCTCGGGACCGTAAAGCAGCTTCGCCTCTCTTTGTCGTCACAACCGGCACGATTCGTTTCAGTCAGAAAGCCGATGTGCAGGTTGATCTCACTACTTTTCTTCATTTGACCCGTGCTGAGGAGTTGAACACCCCGCTTGGGGAGAGTTGGCCGGCGGTGGCTCGCTTGGAGGAGGCAGCAACCCTTTACCGCGGCCCGTTTCTACGAGGATTCTTCGTCGACAGTGCGCCATTTGAAGAGTGGGTTTTATTGAGGCGGGAGCAGACGCAGCGACGAGTCGTGGAGACGCTCCGCTATCTCGCAGCGGCCTATGAGCAGTTCGGCGACTCTGAGCGGGCGCTCTTCCACGCGCGCCGCCACGTAGAGATCGACCGGTGGGAGGAGGAAGCACACCAGCGTGTGATGCGTCTAGCAGCCCTTTTGGGGCGCCGCGGCGCGGCGCTAGCGCAGTATGAGACGTGCCGCGGTATCCTCGTTGAAGAGCTCGGTGTTGCACCGTCGCCAGCGACCGAGGCGTTGGCGACAGCCATACGGCAAGGTCACCTGGACGGAACGCCACCGGCTTGTTCGGCTACGGAACAGGCTGCGGAGCGGAGGGCAGTAGCGCAGCTCCCCGCCCCCGCCACGCCACTTTTCGGGCGTGAGAGGGAAATGGTGGAAATTGCCGCTCTGTTTGGCGATCGCGTTCGCCTGCTATCTATCGTCGGACCGGGCGGGATCGGTAAGACGAGGTTGGCGCTGGAGATCGCACACCGGCCATCCATCGCCCTTCCGGACGGGGTAGCCTTCGTCGACCTGACCGGCGTGGAGCAGCCTGAGGCGATCCCTTCTTCAATAGCTAACACGCTCAACCTGACCGGCGCTGAACCCAGCGCACCTAACCTCAAGGCACGGCTGCTGGCATATCTACGCCAGCGGGCAATGTTGCTTGTGCTGGACAATTTTGAGCATCTATTGGCTGCTGCGCCGCTGCTGGCAGAGATCGTGGCGGCGGCACCTGGCGTAAGCGTGCTCGTCACCTCGCGCGAGCGGCTGAAGCTCCAGACAGAACACGTCTACATCTTGCAGGGATTTGCCGACTGGGAATGGGAAACTCTTGCTCAAGCGGCGGAAGATCCAGCCGTGCAGCTCTTCTTATACCATGCGCGGCGGGTCCGGCCTTCGTTCGTTCTGCGTGACGAACACTTACAACCGCTGCGCACGATTCTGGAGCTGGTGCAGGCGATGCCGCTGGCGCTGATTCTGGCTGCCGCTTGGGTGGAAGTGATGAGTCCCGCAGAGATCGCGACCGGAATCCGCCAGAGCCTCGACTTCTTGGAGGCGCCTTATAGGGATTTGCCGCCCCGGCAGCAAAGCCTGCGCGCGCTTTTTGAAGGGACATGGAACCGTCTGGAAGATCGGCAGCAGCAACTCTTTGCCAGCCTAACCGTGTTCTGCGGTGGTTTTACGTTAGCAGCTGCCGAAGAGGTGACCGGTGCGAACCCCCACGATCTCCTTCGCTTCGTCGAGCGGTCGATGCTCGCACGCGTCGAAGGCGGCCGCTTCGCGATGCACGAGCTACTACGTCAATATGCTGCCGAGCAGCTACGCCGGTGGCCAGATGAAGAAAGGGCTGTGCGCGAGCGGCATGCCCGCTTTACCTGTCGCTTTCTGGAACAGCAGGCGGCGCCGTTGCGTGGCGCCGGTGCCGAGAAGGCGCGCGCGGCGATTGCCGAGAATTTTGAGAACGCGCGCGCTGCTTGGAATTGGGCAGCCGATCACCGTGATATCGCGCTTCTCGAGCAGGGGATGATTCTTGGCTTCTACTGCGCCAGGGAAGGCCGGCGCGCGGAATGGGCGGCGATGTGTCAACGAGCGGTCGAACGATTGTCGGGAACGACCTCGGGTGCTGGGCGGCGGGTGCTTGCCATCCTACTCACCTCGCACAGCGTCTTTGCCCGCGGTGTCCTCCCATTCGAGCAGAGGCATCAAGCGCTGACGGAGGCGCTTGCGCATCTTGCCGCCGCGGCAGCCTTCGGGGAAGACGTGCGCTACGAAAAGGCAATGACCTTCATGGCGCTGGGACAACTGTTTACGGGCGCTGATTACCGCAGAGCGCGATCGTTTTTGCAGGCTAGCTTGCCAATTTTCGAGGAGTTGGAGGCGTGGTACGAGCGGGCCAATGTCCATAACGATCTTGCGGAGACCTACGAAGCCGAAGCGGATTATGCCACAGCTCTCGATCTTGCGCGTAAAGCCCTGCGTCAATGGGAAATGGTCGGTGAAGAGCATTGGATTAACACAGCCAGACTTCAGGTGGCGCTGATCAAGGCCAAACTGGGAGACGTCGAACAAGGCGTGCACGAGATACGCGAGGCGGCAGCTCGCTTCGAAAGCGCCGGCAATCGTTTCTTCGCCGCGCGTGCGGAATTGGCGCTAGGGGATGCACTCGTCTCGCTCGGCCGCTTCGACGAGGGGCTGGCAACCGTCGCACGGAGCCAGGCCTATTTTACTGGAATGGGGACACCTGAGGTAAGCCGAGCAGCCTGGTGCTGGGCGGCCCTGCATCAAGGCCACTTCGCTGAGGTTTGGCGACAGAGCCAGGTCCTGCTTGCCGGCTATCGCCAAGTGGGAACAGCGCCACAGATCGCCGAGGCAGCTTTTCTTCACGGATGCGCAGCCCTCGCTCTTGGAAACGCGGACCGCGCAGTGACAGCGTTACAGACGAGCGTGGCAAGCGGCCGGGCCAGTGGGCGGCCGGCAATGCTGAGCCGAACGCTGGCGGTGTCGGCGTGTGCTGCGTTGTTCTGTGGTAATGCAGAGGCAGCCAGGCAGCAGCTGGTGGAGTCACTGCGGCTGGCATCCGAACGCCGTCTGCCAGTTGCTGGCACCATTGGCCTAAGCACGGCCGTCCTCTTGCTGGCGGAACAAGAAGAGGGCGAGCAGGCGATGGCGCTTTACGAGCTCGCTCGTCGCGAACCATTTGTTGCACGTTCGTGTTGGTTCGCGGAGATATTTGGACGGAGGATGGCAGACCTCGCAACGACTTTATCCAGAGAGACAGGCGAGGCAGCCCGCAAGCAGAGCGCGATGATGGATCGTTGGCGGGCAGTGGACGCATTGGTGCGAAAGCTCGGATAGTTTCAGTGTGATCGTCAGGTAGCTGGACCATAATAGGGCCGTCGGAACTGGAGGGCACCTACGGCCTGACCGACACATTGTCCCTGGGCAAGGCCGCGCTCGATCGCCGCGCGGTAGTGGATGCCGCCGTACAATCGGGATATCGCCGCCTCTTCGGCAAATGCGAAGAAGTCGGGGAAGCTGCGCGGCTCGTAGCCCAGCGCGTCGTGAGTGTGGTCGGTGAACGGCACGGCGCCAAATAGGTCAGTCAGCACCTGTGCCGCGGCCGCCGATTGCACCGAGTGACCGGAGCTGTACTCGGGAAAAGGCGGCGTGGGCAGAGGAGGCGTCCAGGCGCTATCGATAAAGTCCTGAATGTAGGTCACCGGCCGGAGCAGGTTATAGTCATACTTCGCTGCCCAACAGGAGATGAAAGCATCGCTCACGGCGATACCCACCGCGGCATAGGCTTCGGCGGCGACGTCCAGCATGTAACCCTCTTGCACCAGGATCTGGCTGACGATGGTCATGGAGTGACCGGGAGGCGTACCGGTCTGCCCGGGATTGTCGGCCCAGAAGCGGGCAATCGCCTCCTGCTCGGCCGTCAGGTTATTCACAGCGGCATAGACTTCTACGGCTTCCTCGAAGAACGGCGAGCTGGCCGCTTCCGAG
>JAVVFG010000247.1:0-6602 GCA_032260445.1 Anaerolineae bacterium
TTCCAGCGCATGGTGGATCAACAGATGGTTGTGCCGCCGCATGAACGCTTCCGCCGTTGCCTCCGGATGCTCGGCCGCATCCTCCGAACGTGCCGCCTCCAGCTTCTCTGCTAGGTCGGCAATCTCATCCGCCGGCAAATACGCCGCGCCTAACCCAAGTTCCAGATGGTCATGCACTGGCTGCAGGCGCGCCAGGAGCACATCCCCCACGCTCACCTGCCCCCGACCCGCCGGCTCAAACACCTCATAGCGCTCTCCCGTCACAAAATCCTCCAGATGCAGCGTCTGGCCCTCATACTCCTTCAGGGTATACGCCCCGGCCGGCGGCAGATCCAGCCAGCTCTCCAGCATCTCCTGCTGCTCCGTCGACAGGTCGTCCCACCGTTCCCGCCGGTAAACGTCCACCACGCGCTCCTCTTCCCCGTCCGCCCCATAATCAAACGCAAACCAGTCAAAGAAGCGCAGCGCCTCATTCTCACTCATCTCGTCGGCCGTCTCCAGGTCATAGTACCCGTTCCAGTACAGCGGCAAAGCCTGCGCAAAGGGTACGGCAAAGCGCTCGTCCTGGGCGAACTCGACCAGATCGCGGCGCAAGTAGCGCGCCGCCTCCTTTTGCGCCCGCCCTTCGCGCTCCACCGCCCGATCCGCCTCCATGTGGCACTTCTTGTACTTAAGGCCGCTGCCGCAGTAACAGGGATCATTGCGGCCCGGTTTCGCCGGAACAGTCATGCCTGCGCCTCCAGTTCTTCCAAGATGGATAATAGCTCGCTCAATGTACAGATTGTGTAATCGGCCTCGATCCCGTTCTTCTCTCGCTCCAGGTGCGGCGGGTCGATGAGCACGCTGATCAACCCTGCCTCGTTAGCCCCCAGGATATCATGTTGCGGCCGGTCGCCGACAAACACCGTCCGCTCCGGCTCCGTCCCCAGCAGCACCAATGCCTGCTCATAGATCGCCCTGTGTGGCTTAATATAGCCCGCATCCGACGCCGTGATCCGCACGTCAAAGAAGTCGAGCAGCTCATAATGCGCCAGCTCGACGTCGCGCATCCACATCGGGTAGAAGCTATTCGTCACAATGCCCAACCGGTACCCCGCCTCCCGCAGCGTCTGCAGGACAAATATCGTATCCGGATAAGGAACGACTCCTGGCATCGGCTTCCAGCCATAAGCCTCCATCAGCGCATCGATCTCATCCCCACGCAGATCGAGCCCCGCATCCACACAGACACGGCGCAGCGCCTCTCGAAACTCCGGCCCCGACAGATCCTCCTTCGCCTCGTCCCACACCTCATGCGCCCGGCGGACGAACGCATCAAAAAACACCGCGCGCTCCGGCAGGTTGTACCCGTTCTGCGCCAGATGCTCGTACAGATTGCCCACCAGCGGCTCGTTGAGCTCCTCCCACGCCTGCTCCATGCCCGACCAGTCGATCAGAGTATCGTCCAGATCGAAGAGCACGGAATCGACAGCTTTGTGGATGCGGCTTGCCCTCCTGCTCATCCCGCGCTCCCCTCCGTCGCCTGATTTCGACCGCTGCGCGCCCTAACGTACTCCACGACCATCGGCAGCACCGATAGCAGGATAATGGCCGGGATAACCAGCTCAAAATTGTGGCGCACAAACGGGATATTGCCGAAGAAGTAGCCCAGCGAAAGGAACAGCCCCGTCCACACAAACGCCCCGAACACGTTATAGACAATAAAACGGCCGTACGCCATCGTCCCCACCCCAGCGACAAACGGCGCAAACGTGCGCACGATCGGCACAAAGCGCGCCAGCACAATCGTCTTCCCACCGTGCTTCGCGTAGAACGCCTCCGTCCGCTCCAGATATTCCTTCTTCAAGAACCGGTGATTCTTCTCAAAGATCGACACGCCCAACCGGTGCCCGATCCAGTAATTGACCGTATCCCCGAGCACGGCCGCGCCAAACAACAGCAAAAAGAGCAGACCCACGTTGAGCGACCCTAGCGCCGCAAACGTGCCCGCCGCAAACAGTAGCGAGTCCCCCGGCAGAAACGGCGTCACCACAAAGCCCGTCTCCATAAAAATGATGCCAAAGAGCAGCGCGTACGTCCAGATGCCGTAAGCCCGGATAATGCTATCCAGATGGACATCAATATGCAGAAAAATGTCGATGATTGTTTCCAAGAATTCCATTTCCAACCCGCCTCCTGGCGAGCCTGACAACAAGCAGGCCGGCTAGACCGGCCTGTCATCTCAAACATCGGATTATAGCATAGAGCTCGAGGACGGCGCGAGTGTCCCTTAACGCCCCGCGCAACTGCCCTCCCATACCCGGCCCGGCTGGCCCGCCGCAGCAAGAACGCACCTTTCTGCGTCCCCGGCGGCAGGCCAGCCTCGACAAGCGCTTACTTCTTGCGGAAGAGCTCGCGCACGACAATCTCCCGCTGGATCTGGCTTGTGCCTTCGTAGATCTGGAAGATCTTCACGTCACGCATCAGCTTCTCCACCGGATACTCGCTCATGTAGCCGTAACCGCCAAAGATCTGCACCGCGTTCGTCGCGATCTGCATCGCCTTGTCGGCCGCATACGCCTTCCCGAACGCTGTCACCATCGGGTCCGGCTCGCCCGCGTCCGCCGCCCACGCCGACTTCCACACCAGCAGCCGCGCCGCTTCCACCTCCATCGCCATATCGGCGATCATGTGTCCAATCACCTGGTGCTGCCACAGCGGCTTGCCAAACGTCACCCGCTCCTTGGCATAGCGGATCGACTCGTCTAGGGCGCGCTGCGCCACCCCCACCGCACCCGCCGCCGTCCCCGGCCGGCTGCGATCAAACACCTTCATCGCGATGATAAAGCCCATCCCCTCTTCGCCCAGGAGATGCGTGGCCGGCACCCGCACGTTGTCGAAGACCACCTCCGCCGTATCGCTGGCGTGCTGGCCCATCTTATCGAACGGCTTACCCACGCTCACCCCTTCCCAATCACGGTCTACGATGAACGCGCTCATCCCCTTATAGCGGACCGAGGGATCCGTATAAGCGAAGACCGTGTAAAAGTCGGCCACCGTGGCGCCCGTGATGAACGTCTTATTGCCGTTCAGGATATAGTCGTCGCCGTCCCTGCGTGCCGTCGTCTTGATGCTAGCCACGTCCGAGCCGGCCTCCGGCTCCGTGGCGCAGTACGCTGCCATCTTGCCGTCTACCAGCCGCCCGCAATACTCCGCTTTCTGTTCCTCGTTGCCCGCAAGCAGAACCGGCAGGATAGCCAGCGCATTCACTCCGATCGCCGTGCTGATCCCGCTGTCGCCCCATGCCAGTTCCTCCTGGACGACAACCTCCTCCAGGAGGCTGAGGCCAAGCCCGCCATATTCCTCTGGCACGTTCACCGCCGTTAGGCCCAATTCCTGCGCCTTGCGCACAACCGGCCACGGATACTCATGGGTGCGGTCATAATGCTCCGCTACCGGCGCGATCTCCTTCCGCGAAAAGTCACGGGCCAGTTGCTGGATCATCTTCTGCTCTTCGTTCAGACTAAAACGGACGCTGTCGTTAGTGCTCATCACGATGCTCCTCTGCAATAGTTAGGTGGGTTCATGCCGCGCGCAGATCCCGTTTCAGGATTTTGCCCGTCGCGTTCATCGGCAGCGTATCCCGGAACTCAATCTCCCGCGGATACTTATAGTCGGCCATATTCTCCTTCGCCCATGCCCGTAGCTCCTCCGCTGTGATCTCCGGCGCATCCTCCTTCAGGACGATGAACGCCTTCACTTCCTCGCCATACTGCTCGTCCGGCACCCCGATCACCGCCGCGAGGCTCACCGCCGGGTGCGTCATCAACACCTCCTCCACTTCCCGCGGGTAGACGTTGAAGCCGCCGCGAATAATCATGTCCTTAACCCGGTCGACGATGTAGATGTACCCGTCTTCGTCAAACCTGCCGATATCGCCAGTGTGCAGCCAGCCACCGCGCAGCGCTTCCGCGCTCTCCTCCGGCCGGTCGTAATAGCCCTTCATCACGTTGTGACCGCGGATGAGGATTTCGCCCAGCTCCCCTTGCGGCACGTCGATGTCCTCCTCGTCGACAATCCGGACACTGACCCCCCACACGGGTACGCCGATCGAGCCTGGTTTCGCCGGCCGGTCCATGCGGCTAAAGGTAGCAACCGGGCTCGTCTCAGATAGGCCGTAACCCTCAAGGATCTTCACCTTAAACCGCTCTTCAAACGCCTTCATTACCTCCACCGGCATGGCCGCACCGCCGGACGCGGCCAGACGCAGATTGCTGGCAATCTTGTCCAGATCATATTTGTCCGCGTCCGGATAGTTCAGTATCGCCCAATACATCGTCGGCACGCCCGCAAAAAAGGTCACATTGTCGCGATCCATAGCCGCGAGCGCGGCGTCCGGGTCGAATCGCGGCAGCAGGCTCAGGGCGGCACGGGTGTAGAAGCCACTGTTCATTTGCACCGTCTGGCCGAAGCTGTGGAATAGTGGCAGCGCGACTAGATGCACGTCTTCACCCGGCTTAACTTCAAAGAGACTGTCGGCGAGACGGGCGTTTAGCAGCATGTTGCTGTGGCTCAGTTCTGCACCCTTCGGCCGGCCCGTCGTGCCGCTCGTGTACAAGATGACGGCTGTATCATCGGCCGAACGCGGCTCTGTGGCAAAGGTCGGCGCTTGGTTCGCCATCAACATCCCCAGCGTCTTCGTTCCTTCAATCGGGGAGGGCCCCGCCGGATTCGCCGTCATCACAAAGAAATGCTCGCATTTCGGCGCCTCCTGGAAGCCGGCATACCCCATCTGCGCCATCGGCAGCTGCTCCGTACCCTCAAAGCAGAAATAGGCAACCGCGTCCGAGTCGTCCAGATGGTAGGCGATCTCGCGCGGCTTCAGCAGCACGTTCAGAGGGACGACCACTGCCCCTGCCTTCAAGATACCGTAATAAACGATCGGAAAATAGGGGATATTCGGACAACTCAGCGCCACCTTGTCTCCTGGCTTGATCCCCAGGCTCTGCAACCCGTTCGCGACCTGGTTCGCCGCGCCGTTGACCGCTGCGTAGCTCAGCTTCATCTCGTTGAAAATAACGGCGGTATCGTTTGGCCCCTCGCGTGCACTATCTTCCAGCAAGACAGCCAGGTTTAGCATTTACTCATTCCCTCCTTGCGGGTAAATCATGGGTCTGGTCGATGCATCGACGGTCCGCGTGCGATGCTGCCGGGTCCGGCGGCTCTCTCTATCTCGCTTGACGTTCTTCTTCCCTGTATCCCTCCTCTCCTACTGCTTCCCCTTCTCTTTTCATCCGTTACGGGCTGTCCGTCTCCGGCGGCTCCTCTGCGGCTTCGCTCAGCCCCTCCTCGCTCTCTTCCGCAGGCAGCGCTGGCTCGACCGGCGGTTCCTCGATTGCTTCCGCTTCCGTTTCCACCTCTTCGACCTCTTCCACCTCTTCCACCTCCGCGTGCCTGCCCAGGGCCCGCAGACTGTGCTTCTCCGCCAGCGCCAGGTCGATCGTCATGATCCCATCATCATGGCCCGTATCGATGAGCGCCTCGCGTGGAATCACGGGGTGTTCGGCAATCGGGCCTGTGACGTGGACCCGGGACAGGCTGAAGCCTGTGATGCGTGCCTCATCGTCGAGCATGACGTCGCCGATCGCGCCGACGCGCGTGCCTGCCGGCGTATCCACGTGGCGGCCCGCCAGACTATCCAGGCGCAGCCACTGTTCGCTCTCCGGCGTCTCATTACTGTCACTGACCACGTCGCTCCGCTTCGCCAGGACGGCGTCTACGCCAAAAACCGCAATCGACTCACGGGGGATCAACAGCGACTTGCGGCTCAGCAGCCCTTCACGGCCAAGGTGGACCCCGGCCAGCCAGGCCAGCGCCCGATCGATGTAGACATCCCGCACTGTGCCCAGCTGCCGTCCTTCGTCGATGCTGTATATAGGCTTTCCGACAAACTCCTTGCTGTAGTGCATTTTTCTCTCCCTTCCAGGGTGGTATAGCGTCTCCGGCTATTATTTTCTCATTATAGCCGAGATCCGTTCGGCGTGAAATCATTCTTGGCGCGCTGCCAGCCGGCTGTATAATGCGCGCATGAACGACCTACCCACCTTCGATCCACATGTCCTGCGGGAGCAATTTCCAGCCCTCCAGCCAGATGCCACCGGCCGCCAGGCAAGCTATCTCGATGGTCCCGGCGGCACCCAGGTGCCCGAACGGGTCATCGCCGCCATGGCTGCCTACCTGCGCACCGGCGGCAGTAACCTCGGCGGCTTCTTCCCTGCCAGCGAGCGTTCCGAAGCCGTCGCAGAGGCAGCGCGCGCGGCGATGGCAGCCTTCTACAACGCGCGCCGGCCCGAAGAGATCGTCTTTGGCCAGAACATGACCAGCCTGACCTTTGCCATGAGCCGCGCATTGGCGCGTAACTGGCAGGCAGGCGACGAGATCGTCCTCACCTGGCTCGATCACGATGCCAATATTGCCCCCTGGCTCCAGGCGGCAGCCGAAAAAGGCGTCAGCGTGCGCTGGCTCGACTTTCACCCGGCCGATACCACTCTCGCCCTCGAATCCCTGCCCGCGCTGCTCAACGACGAGTATGCGCGCTACCTGCTCGACGTGGAGGACTATCT
>JAVVFG010000248.1:0-6569 GCA_032260445.1 Anaerolineae bacterium
AGCGAGGTGGCGAATGGATGCGCGCATGGACGGTGGTTTTGATGCGATCGTCGTTGGTTCTGGCCCGGGCGGGGGAAGCGTCGCCAACGAGCTCAGCAAGCGGGGCCGGAAGGTTCTGATTCTGGAGAAGGGGACGGGAGAAGCGATCGCAGGCACGATTGCGCAGACGATACGCATGGCGCTGATTCCCGGTAGAGGCCTGCACTTCACGCCGCAGCTGCTGGGACTGATCCACGCGATTACGTTGGGTGGCAGTTCGATCATCTATTACGCCAATGCTTTCGAGCCGCCATACGAGGTGTTCGATAGGTACGGCATTGATCTACGTGCCGAGGTCGCTGCGGTCAAAGCGGAGCTGCCGATTGCCCCGCTCGCCGATGGCTTGCTCGGCCCGGCGGCCCAGTCGATTATGACCAGCGCCAGGGAGTTGGGCTATGCGTGGAATCCGCTCCCCAAGCTCGTCTACCAGGATAAGTGCCGGACAAATTGCGATAAGTGCGTGATGGGTTGTCCGTATGGCGCCAAATGGACCTCGCGGCGGTCTGTAGAAGAGGCGTGCGAAGATGGTGCCGTGCTGCTAACCGGTGCCGGCGTCGAGCGGGTGCTGCAAGAAGACGGCCGGGCGGTGGGGGTGGCGTTTACGCAGCGCGGTGAGCAGCAGCGCGCTTATGCGCGAACGATCATCTTGGCGGCCGGTGGCATTGGAACGCCTCTCATCCTGCGCCAAAGCGGCATTCACAACGCCGGTTCCGATTTCTTCTTCGACCCGTTGATTTTCGCGATCGGAGAAGGGGACGAACAGCACGGGGGTAAAGAGTTTCCCATGGCGACGGGATGCTCCTTTCCGGAAGAAGGCTACCTGTTGACCGATCTCGTCCTGCCGCAATGGCTCTACTGGTTATTCACCGCGCAGGTGTTGCGCTTCGACCGTTTGCCGGCGCATAGCCGCGCGTTGCCGATCATGATCAAGGCCAGAGATGAGTTGGGCGGGCAGTTGACCAAGCGCGGTGGTGTGCGCAAGCGGCTGAGCGAGACGGAGCGCAAGCGGCTCAGGCACGGTTATGAGCACGCGCGCAGGATATTGACGAACGCCGGTGCGCGGAAGATCTACAAGACGTGGTATCTTGCCGTCCATCCGGGCGGGACCGCGAAGATCAATGACGTCGTCGACGCAAACTTGAAGACGGAAGTTGACAACCTGTACGTCTGCGATTGTTCGGTGATCCCTGAGGCGTGGGGCCTGCCGCCCTCGCTGACGCTCCTCGCCCTGGGGAAACGGCTCGGTAAGCATCTGGCCGGGGAATCAAGCCGGGTTGGACGAGCCGCCGTTTATGCCTGAAACCACCGTATCGTCGTCGCCGGCACGCCGGAGACGGTAGTGGCGTGTGAGGTCTCGCCCACCGGCCCAATGTTGCGAGGAATGTGAGGATCAGGGCGGGGCCGAGTCTTGACTGATATCGTCAAGATCGCTGCTGAAGTAGCGCCCACCATCTAGCACGGTGTGCACGGCTTCGAGGATGGCCATCGGGTCGCCCTTAGCGACATAGCCCTGGGCGCCGTTGCTGATCGCCTGCCGCACGTAGCTGATATCGCTGTGGGCGGAGACGATCAGACAAGGCAGATCGGGATAAAGCTCGCCCAACTCTTTCACCAGGTCTATCCCGCTCATCCCCGGCAGAGAAACATCGACGATGACGATATCGGGAAGGCCTGGTTCCCCACTCGCGGCCGCGGCGAGCTCGTCCAGCGCTGCGGTTGCCGTGGCCACACTGCCCCACAGCACCATATTTCCTTGCTCTTGCAGAAAACGAGTCATCACCTGCACGAGGAGCGGATGATCCTCGACAAGGAGGATGTGAGGCCTAGGGTGGCCCATCTGCTTACTCCTCTTCTCCGGCCGGGTGCGAAGTGGCAAGCGCGGCGGGAAGCGGCGCCAGGACAGTGACGCGCGTGCCGCCGCCGGGCAGGGCAGCCAGCTTCAGCCGCCCGTCGATGAAGCGCAACCGCTCGCGCATGTGCAGCAGGCCCCGGCCGGTTGACGAGGTATCGGGCTGCGCCAGCAGCTGGGGATCGATGCCTACGCCCTTGTCAACGACGTCGATGCGGTACGCTTTCCCGATCTCGGGGTCGTCCACGACCTGGGCTGTGACCTGGGCCTCGGCCACCTGCGCATGTTTGACGACGTTGAACAGCAGCTCGCGTACCATCTGGAAGAGGAGGACGCGGAGATCCGACGGTGGCCGTGGTAAGGAACCTTTCGTGTCCAAGCGGACATGCAGTTGGTAACGCTCTTGCATCTGGGCTCTTAACCACTTGAGCGCCTCTACCAGCCCTTCGCCTTCTAGGATCGGGGGGCTGAGATCGACGCTGAGCTGGCGGGCGGTGCTCATCGCCGCGGTGAGGAACTGCTCCAGGCCGGCAATCTCCTCCAGCAGTGCCTCGTTGTTGGACGCCGCGCGCAGGAACTCCAGCTGGATCTGCAGGCTGTAGAGTTGCTGTTGCAGGTCGTCGTGTAGGACCTGGGCGATGCGCGCGCGTTCTTCACGCTCGGCCATGGACAGCTGGCCGGCCAGCTCGCGCACCTGCTTGGTGCGCTGCTCGACCCGCTCTTCTAGCAGCTCGTTCAACTGGCGCAGCTCCTCCTCGGCGCGCTTACGCTTGGTAATGTCGTTGAAGAGGACGGCTACCTTATGCTCGTCCGGCTGTCCAATACGGAAAGCAAACACGTCGTACCAGCGGTTACCAAGCCGCTTTGCCTGGTTCGTGAAGCGCTCTGGCTTCCCGGTCAGGGCGATGCGCCCGTAGGTCTCAAACCAATGCTTTTCGTGCCGTGGCTCCAAGTGACGCATCTGCTTGCCGACGGCGTTGCGGAGCCCGGTCTGCCCTTCAAAGGCGGGGTTCGTCTCCAGAAAACGATAATCCACGGCCTCGCCGTCGTCGAAGAGCACCTCGATGACACAAAAACCCTGATCCATCGACTCGAAGAGGGTGCGGTAGCGCGCCTCGCTCTGGCGCAGATCTTCCTCATACTGCTCGCGCTCGGTGATGTCCTCGATAGCGAGCAGAACACGCTCGATCTCGTCCATGCGGCGGACATTCAGGAGCAAGACGCGCCGGCCGATCGGCTCAAACACGTGTTCGAGGCGGTAGTCATTAACGATGTTGGTCTGCGGCAAACGCTCTTCCAGTAGCGAACGCAGCTCAGGGAAGTCCCACTGGCCATTGCCCACGCCGTAGATGAGCCTGCCGATCGTTTCGCGCCTGTCGACGCTGAACATCTCAAAAAAGGGTTCGTTGGCAAACTCCACGGTGAGGTCTGGCCTGAGCGCCAGCATACCTTCGCGTACCGTGTGGACGATCTTCTCGCTGAACTCTTTCTCCCGGCGTAAGGCTTCTTCTGCGCTTTTGAGTACGGTAATGTCGACGAAAGTGAGCACAACGCCGTCGATGCGATTGTCGGCGGAGCGGTATGGGCGCAGGCGTGCCAGCAACCAGCGCCCGCCCAAGTCCTGAACCTCACGCTCGATAGGCACCAGCGATTGCAGCACGCGGGCGGCATCTTCGGCCAGATCATCGTAATGTAGCCGATTGGTCAGATGGCCGATGGGCCGTCCCCGGTCGCCGGGCATGATGTTGAACAGCTCAGAGGTGGTCGGCGTATAGCGCTCGATACGCAGCTCCCGGTCCAGGAAGAGGGTGGCGATGTCGGTGGAGACGATCAGATTCTCCAGATCGCTGTTCGCCCGGGCGATCTCTTCCAGCTTATTTTTGAGCTCGGCATTCACTGTTTGCAGCTCTTCGTTGACCGACTGCAGCTCTTCTTTACTGGTCTCCAGCTCCTCGGTCGTCGAGCGGTACTCCTCGTTGATGCTCTGCAGCTCTTCGTTGGCGGCCTTGAGTTCCTCGTTCGAGCTTTCATACTCCTCGGTGGTTGACTGCAGCCGCTCGCGGAGACGCTGCACCTCAGTTTCCAGCTGGCTCAGGAGGGCATCGCGCTGGCCGGCAGGCGGGCTCTGCTCGCCGGCGGAGGCGGGGGCCAAGCTGTCTGCTTCGTCTATGCCAGCTGCTGCGCTGCTCGTGTCCTCCAGAAAGAAAACCAGGGCCAGCTTCTCGGCGGTTGAATCGCCGTTCTCCCCCTCCTCGGCGCTGCGTTCGCCGCTGGTCGGGTACACGGCAAGGATGACGCGCTGCGCTGCCCCGTCCAACGGGACATAAATTGAGGGGGTGAGCACGCTCTTGTCTTGCGTGAACACCTGTAGCAGGGCGGTACGCAACTCATACTGCAGTTCGGGTCGCACCAGCTTGAGCAGGTCGTCGGTCACCACGCCACGCGGGTGTAGTAGGTAGCGACCAGCCGTCTCGGAAATGTGCAGAACGTGGTGTTGGTCGTCGACCAGGATACTGGGTGGCGCCGATTCTTCCAGCAGCGTGTGGTGCAACAGCCCCGTCGTTGCTGCTGCCCCATCCCCGACGGGATAGCGGCGTGCCGCAGTTCCGGAAAGCCGGCTCTGCTGGCTTCCCAGGCGCACCGTCAGGGGCAGGCTTGGAATGCGCGGGTATTCGCCACGCCAGGGCCGGGCCTGGTAGATGCGGTGTGATTTGTCGGTGGTGCGGAAGAGCCCGTGGACCATCTCCGCCGACTCTGAACTACCGAGAAAGAGGAAGTGCTCGGGATTGAGGGCGTAGTGGAAGATCTGGAAGACGTTCTCCTGCAGGTCGCGGTTGAGGTAGATGAGCAGGTTGCGGCAGCTGATGAGGTCCAGCCGCGAGAAGGGCGGGTCGCGCAGCACGTTATGGTTGGAGAAGAGGACGATGTCGCGTAGTTCCTGCTTGACCCGGTAGTAGTGGCCCTCCTTGACGAAAAAGCGCGCGAGGCGCTCCGGGCTGACGTCCGCTTCAATCGCCTCTGGATAGACGCCGTCGCGGGCCTTGTGCAGTGCTCCCTCGTCGAGGTCGGAGGCGAAGACCTGGACGGTTGGACGGACCGCGCGCGGCAACTCGAGCGTGGCACTGTGTTCTAGGAGCAGCATGCCTAGCGAGAAGGCTTCTTCGCCGGTGGCGCAGCCGATGCTCCACACGCGCACTGCCTCATCTGCGGACTTGCCTTCAAACAGACGAGGAATGACCATCTCGGCCAGCGTCTGCCAGGCTTCCTGGTCACGAAAGAAGTTGGTCACGCCGATGAGCAAGTCGTTGAAGAGAGCAAAGGACTCGGTTGGCTCATGGCGCAGGGAGTCAAGGTAAGCATCGAGGGTCGAGAAGCTATGCAGCTGCATGCGCCGCTGGATGCGGCGTAAGATGGTAGAGCGTTTGTACTGGCTGAAGTCATGACCCGTGTGCACCTGCACCTGCGTCAGAATGCGGTAGACGGTTTCCAGATCCTCATCTGTCAGCGCTTGCGGGTCACGCGGCACGCGCGCGCCATTGCGTCGATAGGCCGCCAGCTTCTGCGCAAGCTGGGCGACGGGCAAGACCACATCCGCGAGGCCGGTAGCGATGGCCGCCCGCGGCATGCTGTCGTGTTCTGCTTCATCCGGGTGCTGGACCATGAGCAGGCCGCCCTCTTCTTTGACGGCCTTGACCCCGACAGCCCCATCAGTGCCGCCGCCGGAGAGGACAATGGCTACGCCCTCGCGGTGGACGCTGGCCAGGGTGCGGAAGAAATGGTCGATAGGCATGCGCTGCCCGCGCGGTTCCTCGAACGCTTCCACGTCGAGATGTGTGTCGGTCACGAGGATGCGCTGGCCTGGCGGCATGACATAGACATGGTTGGGCTCGATGGGCACCAGGTCGCCGACCTCCTGGACAGGCATGGCCGTGTGTCTCTGCAGCAGTTCCGGCAGCAGGCTTTCCTTTTCCGGATCCATGTGCGTGACCACGGCGAAAGCCATCCCCGTATCGGCGGGCAGGGCGTCGAAGAAGCCTTGCAGGGCAGCCAACCCGCCGGCCGAGGCGCCAATGCCGACGACGGTCAAAGGTTTGCTTGCAACCTCCTTCCCTGCAGGCTGCGCTTCGGGCGTCTGCGATTGTTCGCCCATGGTAGACGATTCTGGCGATGCGTGGTGTTCGTTGAGGTCTTGATCGTCAGGTGGCGTTGGTGCTAGATGGTGCATTCGCGAGTCTCTCAGCCGGCCCCCATTCCCCGGCAGGATCGATGGCTGTTATCTGTCGGCGGGCGCTCTTCGGAAAGCGTGGCGTCGGGTGCGCGCCCGCTGAACGTAATCTAACATAAGAGCAAATGGGCGACAATAGGGGGATACCCTAATTGCTATTGGCCCACGGCGATCATGCTAAAATGGTCGAACGTCTTGTAGTGAGATGGAAGGGGGCGGGAGCCAACAAGGAGGCCGGCGATGACAGAGAACGCGGAAGCGCGGCGTGGTCCTCGCCGCGGGGGAGTAGACAAGGAGACATCCGGTCCACTGTAAGAACCGGATGTCTGGAGGTCACGCTGGGAGCCAAGGACCGCGTGTACCTCTGATTAACGCCGACCATGCTTGGCATGTCGAGGGGCCTAGTCCGTCCCAGGATCCCGGGTCAGCATGTCATGCTCTTCGTAGAATTTAGCC
>JAVVFG010000249.1:0-6467 GCA_032260445.1 Anaerolineae bacterium
GGTAGAGCGGAAGGAAGCCTGGGCACGCCTGCTACGCTTTGGGCTGGCGCTGGCAGCGGGTGCGGCCCTCTTTCTGCTCCTGGCAGGCGCCGCGATTTCTCTGGGCGCAGCGCCCCTGTTCGCCAGGATGACCTTTACGAGTACCGCCGGCCGGCTGCTCCGTCTTGCCGTTGGCGGGTTGCTCGTGCTGCTGGGACTGCTGCAGTGGCGTGGCGCTACACCCGGCTCTGGCACCGTCTACCAGGTAGTCAAACCGCTCATTGAACGACAGGCCCGTCTCCGCCGCCAGCGTCCGACGCTCTCATTTGGCCTCTTCGGATTTGGCTATATCCTGGCCGGCTTTGGCTGAACGGGGCCGATCCTGGCCGGTCTGGCCGGGCATGCGGTAGCAAGCGGAGGCCGTACCGCCGCTTTCAGCGCCTTTGCGACCACTGCCGTGACGATGGTGCTGTTGATGTTGGCTCTGGCCATCCTCATCGGCACGGCCCAGCAAGAGGTGGTTGCGGTCCTGAAGAAAGGGACGTCACAGATCAGACGCTGGAGCGGCGCCGTCCTGCTCGCGGTTGGCCTCTGGCTGATCGCGCTGGCAGTCTGGGCCGATTTTTTCGCCCGGATTTTTCCCGTTTAGCCGTTCACGGGTCTATCTTGTTCGTGCGAGCTGTCAGGTGCCTTGAATTCGCTTTTGCACAACCTGTGCTTGTTAAGCGCTCCAACATCAGTCACCCTTTTTACAGACTAAAGGAATGCGGCTGGGGCTTCCTCCGAAGCCCCAGCCAGCAGTGGGGTAGGGGGGTGGTATCAGGGCAGTGCGCTGGGCACAATCCGCACCGAGTCGCAGCCGAAGAAAGTGTGCGGGTCGCCGTTGCCGTCGACCCACTGGCCCTTCACGCAAGCTTCTGTATCGCCAGGGCCTATTCCCGTCTCGCGCACGTGGAAGTGCAGGACCATATCCAGGTCGCCGTCCCGCGTGCTCTCGTCCAGTTCTCGTGAGTCCTCAATGTGGCCGCGATTGTGTGCCTCAAAGGCGCCGCCGGTCTCGTTCCACACCTCGTCCGGCGGTCCAAAGCGCACGCTCAAGGGATCGATCGTCGTGGCGTCGAAGGCGAGCGGCAGGCCGTATTCGCCGGCCGTCGTCGTCAAGATCGCCAGCGGGATCACGTCGCGGCTGTCCGGATTGATCGAGTTCGGGAAGCTGCCGGGCTTGATGTTCAGCGCGACCGGCACGACACACTCGATGTCCAGCTCCACCGTCGCCGTGTTATTGCTCTGGTCCGGGTCGGTGTCCGCGGGGTCCAGCGGCTGGATCTCGTTCTCGAAGATAAAGGTATGGTGGCTGGCAGCGCCGCAGTTGATCGTGAAGACCTCGAACAGTTCGCGGAGCTCGTTCAGGGCCAGTGCCGCTTCCGTACTCACCGCCATGGTCGGGGTGACGGTCGCGTCAGGCGGCGCTGTCGCCGTCTGCGTTACCTCCACATCCATCGGCGCCGAGGGCCCGTTGTTGGTAAACACCTTGCGTAGGGTGATGTCCACATCCTCGCCGACGAGCACCTGCGCCGGCGGATCGACCGCTTCGAAGGAGACGATTTCAAGATCGGCTTCGGCGACCACCAGCGTGTCTTCGGAAACCGTGTCGTTAGCTGGATCGGGATCGGGGCCGGCCAGATCTTCGACGGTGGCGTTATTGGTGATCGTGGTTGGCCCGCCGGCGTTGTACACGAGGTCGGCATCGATGAGTACGGTGATCTGGATCACCTCCACGGCGCCGGGAGCCATAGACCCGAGGTTGCAGGTCAGTGTCCCTGGCGGTCCCTGCATGCAGCCGGCATCGTCGCTCAGGTATGTGACGCCAGCGGGTAAGACGTCGACGACCTCGACGTTTGTCGCCGCGATATCCCCCTCATTGGTCACTGTCAGCGTATAGTCGAGCGTTTCGCCAGCAACGGCCGGGTCTGGGTTGTCGCTCTTAGTGATCGACAGGTCGGTCGCCTCGACGCAGTTCGAGCAGACCAGCGCAAAATGCTGATCGGTTGTGTCGCCGTTATAGGGCACGCCGTCGGCAGCAATGTTCACGGCGCTCACGGTGACGAAATAGCCATCCGCGGGATTCTGGATGTAAACATTCTCAACGTTGTTCTGGCTATCCGCCGCGCCCCCCGTTGACGACCAGCCGTTGCTGAAAACGTTGCCACGGAATAGCGTTGTCCCGCGGCTGACGGTGAGATCGAGGTCGTTTACCCAGGCCGCGGTATTGCCGCCGCTGCCGGCGCCCGGCGCATCAGCCCACACCAGGCTGATGCGTACCGGCTGCGTTGGATCCGACGGGCCGACGGCCACCGTCCAGTCGTCGCCCGTCGCCCCAAAGATGGTTGTCTGATCCCAGTACAGCGCCGGTTGCGCCGGGTTGACGACATTGTCCACATTGATCCGGCCCCAGCCTTCGTTATTGTTGGGGATATCGGCCGTATCCATGTCATCGGCGCCGTTGATCAGCAGCGCTTTGGCCATCGCCGGGCTGGGATCGACACCGGCATTGAAGCTGCGCCACCATTCGGTGATCAGGGCCACGGCACCGGTGGCATGGGGCGCCGCCTGCGAGGTGCCGCTAAACCAGACGTAGTTGGCGTCAATGACGCCGCTACACGAGCCCCCGCCGAAGCTGCCGGTGGCAGAGCGCAGGGAAGCGACATATGTACCCGGCGCGGTCACGTGCGGCAGGATGCGGCCATCGAGCGCCGGGCCGCGGCTGCTGAAATTGGCCATGTTGTTGATATTCGTCGGCGTGCCGCAGCCAATCGGCGTGACCCATGGATCATTGCGCAAATTCTCCGCAGCGCCGACGACGATCAAGTTCTTGGCCTCCTTTGGCTCGGTAATCGTCGATGCCCCCGGCCCGCTGTTACCCGCCGAAAAGACCATGATCAGCGATTCCGCCGCGGCCGCGGTCGCGAAGTCGGCGTCGCCGACCATGAGGTCATGGGTGCGTGCAGCCATCGAGTAGCCCTGTGCGCCACCAGCGCCGGTAAACCAGCTGTTGTTTGAGGCCACGGCGCCGTTGGTCACCGAGTCCTGGCTCAGCTGCTGCCAGCCACCGGCCGGCGGCCAGGCGGCGCCGAGCAGCGCATTCTGCACGACCAGCTGGGCGCCCGGCGCCATCCCCTGGCCGAGCAGGAAGCCGTTGGCATCTGTCGTGCCAAGCGAAGCGTTGCCGGCGACGACGCCGCCGACGTGCGTGCCATGCCCATTCGTATCGGTAGCAGGGGCGCCCGCGTAGCCGACAAAGGCGGCGATACGGCCGGCGATGTCCGCGTGCGCCGTCGCGTTGGCGTTGGTGTCCATACCGGTATCGACGACAGCAACGGTCACTCCCGTCCCGTCAAAGCCCGTGTTGGCCAACCAGGTCTGGTAGCCGGTGAATGGCGTACCCGCGGTGTGGTTGCCGGCAACGATCTGGGCGGACACCTCGTCGTCAAACCCAGGTGTGGGCGAGCTGAAATTCATCCACAAGACGGTGCTCAGCTGCGCAACCTCGGCCAGTGACTCGAACGGCAGGGAAGCAATGATCGTGAGGAAGGGGTCCTCTGGAGCGGCGGGATATTCCTGGATAATTTCCCCGCCGAGGCCGCGGATCGCATCCAGATCGGCTTCCACGCCCTCGCCAGTGAACAGGCTAAGATCAACGTTTTGAATGAGCTGCAGCGGCGCCGCCGGCCCGGGAATTGGCTCGCGTGCGAGAAGCGACGGCGCGATGCGATAGGCGGCGTGGTAAACGCCAACCCAGCGCACGAAGGGCAGGGCCTCAACCGCCACAGCCTCCTCTGGCGTCATGCGCACAATGTAGGCGAAACTTGGCTGGAACTGCAAGATGAGAGCACCGGCCGCCTCCAGTTCTGCCAGCCACTCATCGCGCGTAGGTCCGGCGAACTGCACCAGAAAGAAACCAGCTTCGCCTGGTTCATAGCTCGTTTGCTGGTCCGGCGGCAGTTCCGGCTCACCTTCCAGTGGATCAAAGCGGAAGCGGTTGAGCAGCAGCTCAAACGTCGCCTCTTGCTGCGTGACGAGGATGCCTTGCGCCTGCAGCATGGCAACGTCACGCGACGGCAAGATCAGCCAGATGAAACTACCATAGTCGATAACCAGGGAAGGGTGGAGCTGGTCAGCGGCTGCCGCGTAGTCTTGTGGGCGCAACCGGACGGCCTGCAGCGCGTCGACGCCAGTTTGACTGGTTACTGCCGGAAGGAAAATGGTTGTCGAGCTCTGGGCCACTGCGGTGGGGCCGGCTACCGCGGCAAGCAGCAGAGCCAGCGACAAAACGACCAACACGAGAAAGCGAGACATGAAACACCTCCTGCAGGTGGGTCTCAAGGCATGGTCTCATTGAAAGCACAAACTGCCCGCGACTGGACTAATCGAGGAACACGACGGACGGCGTCTGCATCAGATTTGGCTGTGTTTGTCGTGTGAGCTGTGGTGGAAGCACCTAGAAGCAGTATAAAGCCGCAGGTGAACAGCCGTCAAGGTAATCTATCATTGTCGCCGGCTGCCACGATTGCGGTTGCCCAGCGCCCAGAACAGCGGTCCCGGCTCGGCGCCGCGCAGCGCCGAGAGCATCAGGTTGGTGGTGTGTGTAACGATCGGCGAGCGCGCTGCGAATGGCCTGCGTATGCTGACAGCGCAGCCGGTGCCAGGGCACGTTCCATAGGGTAATGTCAGGGTTACCGAGGCCGAGGTGGGCGATCGTGTCCAGGCAGACGCGCATCGTGCGCCGGCTGCTCGGCGCGAGACCGGCCAGGTACACGGCGGCCGGATGTTCGTCGACGCGCAGTTCGTCGCGGGGGATGATGTCGGCTGGTTAGCGGGGGGCTGGCAGGCTCATCACCGTTCTGGTTGGATCTCATCACTTCCTAGAACCTGCACATTGGGTTAGCTAGTTTCCATTGCGAAAAGTAATTGCCAAGGGGAAGGCCTCACTGTAGGTTTGTAAGCAACCAAGCAAAAACAAACCACAGGAGGCCCGACCCCATGCTAATCGATAAACATCGAGCGGACAACATCTTCCGGCGAGTGCCGGGACTGACCATCAAGATGAACCCTGAACTGGCGGCCATCGATAAGGTCCTGGACGACGAGGAGCTGTTTGGGCTTCTACGTCGTGACCTGGTGCGCCGGCACCCGCAGACGGAACGCCGGGGGCGCAGGTCGACGCCGGTGGAAGTGATTCTGCGCATGCTGACGGTCAAGCATCTCTACGACTTCAGCTATGAGGAGACGGAGCAGCATGTCTCCGACAGCCTGGTGCTGCGCCAGTTCTGCCGCGTCTACTTCTATGCCGTACCGGACCACACCACGCTTTGTCGCTGGGCCAGGCTCATAAAGCCGGCGACGCTCGCCGCATTCAATGAGCGGGTGCTGGCGCTGGCCGTCGCCCATAAGTTGACGCGAGGACGAAAGCTGCGCATGGACGGGATGGTCGTGGCAACGAACATCCACTACCCTACCGACAGCAGCCTGCTGGCTGATGGTGTGCGGGTGTTAGGTCGCAGCCTGACGCGCGCCAAAACCGTTGTCGGGCAGGCCGCGGCGCTGGGTCAAACCGTCTTTCGCAATCGCACCCGTAGTGCCAAACGAGCTGCTCGAGAAGTAGGCCGACTCAGTCGCCATGGCCGGGAGAAGACATTTCCTGCTTACAAGCGGCTGTTGCAAACGGCACGGGCGACGGTACGACAGGTCGAAAAGGTGTTGGTCGCGCTGCAAGCACAAGAGACAACGGCTGGAGACCGGCTCGTGGAGACTATGCAGCTCTTTCTACCACGCCTCAAGCAGGTGCTGGACCAAACGGTACGCCGTGTCTTTGAAGAGGAGTCGGTGCCTGCCGAAGAGAAGCTGGCAAGCATCTTCGAGGCGCACAGCAACATCATTCGCCGGGGCAAACCGCGTAAGTCTGCTGAGTTTGGCCACAAAGTCTGGCTGGGTGAAGTTGAGGGTGGCTTCATCGCCCAGTACCAGGTCCTCGACGGGAATCCGGCCGATAAGCAGCAGTGGCAGCCGTCTTTGGAGCGTCACATAGAGCTATTCGGCCACCCGCCCTGGCAGGCCAGCGGCGACCGGGGTGTCCACTCATCTGACAACGAGACCGTTGCCGAAAAGCTTGGTGTCAAACGAGTGGTGCTACCCAAGCCCGGTTACAAGTCGAAACAGCGACGGGAACATGAAAAGCAACGCTGGTTCCAACGAGGTCGGCGCTTCCATGCTGGCGTCGAGGGACGAGTTAGCGTCATCTCACGCAAGTACGGCTTGGACCGCTGCCGCAATCGTGGCCGGATCGGCTTCGATCAATGGGTCGGTTGGGGCGTGATCGCCAACAACCTGACGGCGTTGGGCCGTGGGCTCAGTCCTTGATGGTTCAGTTGTTAAAGAACGACTGTCCGCGGAGCAATAGTGCTCCTCAGTTTAAATCGCAATGGAAACTA
>JAVVFG010000250.1:0-6450 GCA_032260445.1 Anaerolineae bacterium
GTCGCCGTCGACGTCAAGCGGCGCGTACTGGCTGTCTTTGTAGTACGGATAGTGCCCGCTGGTGACGTACAGGTCGATCTTAGCAATGTGCGGGGTGATCACCGGTTGGTAGCCGCGGTCGGTCTGGGCGCGGCGCAGAAATTGCTCGAGCGTCTCGCGCAGAACGGTTCCCTTGGGCAACCATAAGGGCAGACCGGCACCAACCAGCGGGGAGATATGGAAGAGACCGAGCTGTTTGCCGAGCCGGCGATGGTCGCGCGCCATGGCTTCGGCGCGCCGGGCAAGGTAGTCCTCAAGCTCGGCGCGGTTGTGCCAGGCGGTGCCGTAGATGCGCTGGAGCTGCGGGCGGTTTTCGTCGCCGCGCCAATAGGCGCCGCTGCTGCGCAAGATCTTCACCGAATTCGGTTTGACCTGGCTAGTGTAGCTGACGTGCGGGCCGCGGCAGAGATCGACGAAGTTGCGGTGGCGATAGATACCCACTTCGCTCACCGGCTCGCTGATGGGCCGACCGTCCTCGTCGACGCGACCGGCGGCGAGCTCCTCGATTAGCTCAATCTTGTACGGCTGATCCTTAAAGAAGTCGAGGGCCTCGGGGACGGGCATGGTCGACTGCTCGAAGCGGGCGTTGTCCTTGAGCAGCTCCTTCATGCGCGCTTCGATTTTCTCGAGATCTTCGTCAGAGAAGGTAATGGACTTACCGTCTTCATCCTTGCCCAGGTCGAAGTCGTAATAGAATCCGTCTTCAATCGGGGGGCCAATTGCCAGGCGGGCCTCGGGGAACAGCTCGAGCACGGCTTCGGCCATGACGTGGGCTGCCGAATGGCGCAGGCGATACAGCCGGGACTGCTCGTAAGGTACTTGCGTTGTCTGTTCGTTTTCTTGTATTGCTTCTGCCATCTTCTACCTCCGCATAAAAAACGCCATTGCCCAGCACTCGGGGCGATGGCGTTCGCGATTCCACCCAACTTCAGTCCAGAGGTTGATGGTCTGGACCCTCATTGCGGCCGATAACGGGGCCAGCCGGATCTCCATACTGAGCAAGCTGTTCCGGAGACCGCTCCCGGGGGGTTTTTGCCGCTGCCTTTGCCGTGCACGCTTTCAGCCGGTGGCACACACTCTCTGGGACAGACTCAGCGGTTACTCGTCCCGGTCAACACGTTCCAGGGCATCAATTATCATGCAAGGTTAGCAAAGGGTAAGGCAACTGTCAAATCAGCCAGGGCGACACGGGGCCACGAAGAAGCCGTCAGACGGACTACGGACATCCTGCCCGCTTCTGGAGAGCAGAATGCTCGCGGTCCGGTTTTCGCCAGATCGTTCGTAGGCTGAGGGAGCGCCGGGCATTGTCACACCTCTTGCCCGTGTTATAATCCCCCCTTATTCTCTGGAGCTGAAAGAGTCTGGTTATGAGCAATCATCAGAGTCAGCGTCGCGCGCGCCCGCGAGTTAAGTTACCCCTGTGGGCCGCGATCCTCATCGGTAGTGTGGCGACCATTTTAGTCCTGGTCATCGTAGGGCTGACCGGGTCGTGGCTGTTCAACACGGTGCGGGAAGCCGTCGCCAGCCTAAACAGCGCTGACACCGACTTCAATCCCTCACTCACGGACGGCGGTGACAGTATCACCGGCCTGAGTGACCCGCTGGTGAGCAGCGATGGGCCCGGGGGGCAAGAAGGACCCGTGTTGTCAGCGGAGATGTTCCAGCCGTGGTCAGGCACGGAGCGGGTCAACATTCTTCTGCTGGGAATTGACCTGCGCTGCGACGAAGAGGGACCGACGCATACCGATAGCATGATGGTGGTTACCGTCGATCCGGTGGGGATGAGCGCCGCGGCTCTCTCGCTGCCGCGCGATATGTGGGTAGAGATTCCGGGATTTGGCGTGAACCGTATTAACCAAGCCTTTTTTCAGGGCGACGCCTACGATTACCCGGGCGGTGGCGCTGCGCTTGCCGTGGAAACGGTGGAGGCGACGCTCGGTGTCCCCATCGACTATTACCTGGCAGTCAATTTTGAAGGGTTTATCGAGTTCGTCGACCTTATCGGCGGGATTAGCGTCGAGGCAAAAGAGGAAATCGACGATCCCGATTACCCGGATAGCTGCTACGGGTACGATCCTTTCTACATTGACGAGGGAATCCATGAGCTGGACGGCGCGATGGCGTTGAAGTACGCGCGGACGCGAGCGACGGCCGGCAGCGACATTGACCGCGCCGCGCGGCAGCAAGAGGTCGTGATGGCCGTACGTGACCAGGTTCTGCGCCTGAACATGATCCCGCGGCTGCTCGCGCAGGCGCCGCAACTGTGGCGCTCGTTCCAGAAGAATGTGGACACAAATATGGGTCTGGAGGAGACGATCCAGCTCGCGTTGTTAGCGCAAGATATCCCACGCGACAAGATTCGCACGATGGTGATCGACTATTCCTACGTCTACAACGAACAGACCCCAGATGGACAGATGGTGCTGGTGCCGAACCGCGAGCGGATCCGTGGCTTGCGGGATCAGCTCTTTGCGCCGCCGGCGATTCCGACGCCGGTTATTGAGAACCTACCCGAGCTGGCACGGGAGGAGAACGCGCGCGTGCACGTACAAAACGGCACCAGCGCGGTTGGGCTGGCGGCCAGTACGCAGGAGTACCTGGTGCCCTTTGGGATCAACGTGGTCGAGATCGGTAATGCAGAGGGGACACTACCCAGCACGCAGATTGTCGACTACGGCTCGCACCTGAATACGACCCGTTATATTGCGGAATTGCTGAAGGTCCCGCCGCTGAACATTACCTATAGCACGCGCCCGCCGGCGGGCGACTATGATGTTCTCGTGATCCTCGGCAATGATCAGACGGTAACGCCGACCCCGGAGTTCGAAAGCCCCTAGCTTCGCTCTAATCTAGGTGTAGGGAAAGCTCGTATAGCTCCTTCTTGCGCCAGCCGGAGCGAGCGGCTACGGCTGCCGCTGCTTCCTTACGGGACTGGCCGCGGGCGATGGCGTCGCGCAAGGCGTTGCGTACGGCAGCCTCATCCCAAACAAGCTCGGCAGCGCTTGCGCCCTCGACGACAACCGTGATTTCGCCACGCACGCGATCGCGGGCGAAGTATGTCTGCGCTTCGCTCGCCGTGCCGCGCCATAGCTCTTCATAGAGCTTGGTAAGCTCGCGGGCGACGACCAGCGTCCGGTTGCCGAGGACGGTCTCGACGTCGGCGAGCAGCTTGAGCAGCCGGTGCGGCGCCTCGTATAGGACGAGGGTGTACGGCCGCTCGCGCACTTCTTCCAGCGCGGCGCGGCGGCCAGCCTGCTGGCGGGGCAGAAAGCCGAGGAAGAGGAAGCTATCGGTCGGCAGGCCACTGCTGACAAGGGCGGTGATAGCAGCCGATGGGCCGGGAATGGGGCTGACGGGGATGCCGGCATCGTGCGCTGCCTGGACGAGGCGATAGCCCGGGTCGGAGAGACCGGGCATGCCGGCGTCTGAAACGAGAGCTACGTCGGCGCTGTGCAGGCGCTCGACCAGCTCGTGCAGCCGTGTCTCGTCACTAAAGTCGTGATAACTGGTGAGTGGGGTCTCGATGCCGTGATGCTGCAGCAGCCGGCCAGTCGTGCGTGTGTCTTCGGCGGCGATGAGTGTCACCTCACGAAGAACACGGAGGGCGCGCAAGGTGATGTCCTCCATATTGCCAATCGGGGTGCCGACGATGTAAAGCGTGCCCATCAGATGTTGCGGGCTGCGCCGCCCGGATGCGAGCGGCGCCCCCACGCGCGCTTAATGGTTTTGGATGAAATCAAAGAGAATCAGGTTCTGGTTGCAGCTGGCGCGGCTCTGCACGGAATAGACTTCGGATACCGCCGAGCCACTTGCGGTCTCGAGCTGTACGTTGTAGTCGCGAATCGTAGGCGCATTAAAAAGAAACTGCTCCCAACCGGACGGTCCGTAGGCGGGCGCGCCGCCAACGGGTGGGCGCTCGTCGATGCCGCTACCCCAGACATGGACGCGGTATTGGCCACCGGCCACAGGGTTGCCTTGGGTGTCATAGACAAGCCCGGCAATGCCCATCCAGTTGCAGCCGGCAGCGTTGGCGAAGTTCATGAGGTACTGAGGGCTGACGGGATCGCGGGTGAACTGGTAGGCCGAGCGGGTGTTGGTCGCCGTGGGCGAGGGGCCGGGTGTGGGCGTCGCCGTAGGCGTGTTGGTCGGCGTCGGGGTGAGCGTAGGGGGCGGGAAGGTGGGGGTAATTGACGGTTCCGCCGTCGGCCGGCGTGTGTTCGTCGCCGTTGCCTGCGGTGCTTCGCCGGGACTCATTGGCGTCCAGGTGGGCGCAAGAGCGCCGCCGATCCCCTCCTCACTGACGACGGGCGCGTCGGTCGCCGTGGGTACGACCGCTGCCACGACCAGCGTGGGCGTGGGCGGCGCATCGGCAGGCTCCTGCGCCACGCCCAGTAATTCGGCAACTTCTGGCAGGAGATCCGGCGCGGCAACGACGACAGCAACCACAACAATAGCGCCTAGAATGAGCAAGACTGTGACAATGGTGAGCAAATTGAATAGAACTGCCGATCCGCCTCTTCTGGCACTCATCACCCTCCTCCTCCCTGTTATGAGGCGCCGGTATCGATGATCCTGATGATCTCAGCCTGGTCCCAGCGCTCCTGTAACCAGCTCTCAAAACGCTCCTGCAGCAAAATTGCGCGCAAGTCCGGGCTTAACGGGCGCGCAGGATCGACGTCCACGACGTGGACGATATAGTACGTGGTCTGTGTGCCATCCGGTGTGGTCGCCGTGATCACATCGCTCGTTTCCCCTGGAGCGAGGGCAAACGCAGCCGTCTCAATTTCGGGTACGAGCAACGAACCCCGGGGGAAGTAGCCAAGGTCACCGCCTTCGTTGCCGGTGGTACGGTCAAGCGAATGCTCGCGGGCGAGCTCGGCGAAGCTGGCACCATTCGCGAGCTCATCGATGATCGTTTGCGCCAGGGCTGCATCGTCGACCTGAATGTAGCGAGCATGCACTTGCTCAACAGTGTAGGGGACGCTGGCGGTGAGCACGGCCGAGAGTTGTTCGGTGAGCATCTCGAAGGCCAGCGCTTCCTGGAATGTCTCCGCGGTCCATTGGTTCGCCTGGAGCCACGCTTCAAAACTACCTGGTCCGCCCGCTTCTTCGGCGACACGGCGCAGCTCTTCCATCTGGGCGCTGACCATCTCCGGGGTAATCTCGATGCCACTTTCCTGCGCCGCCTGTTCAATGAGGGCGCGCTCGATGAGCATGTCAAGCACGCGCATACGCGTGGAGGTGTCGCCGGCGGTTGCCGCTGCGGCGGCCGGCACCAGGGACAGGCCCCGCTCCTCGCGGACAAGCTCCTCTTCGAAGGCGGAGAGATAAATCGGCTGTCCATTCACCGTGGCCGCCAACGGTTCTTCCGGGGTTGGCGTAGGTGGAATGGGCGTGTCGGTAGGTGGCGGTTGTGGCTGTGCCGTCGCGGTCTGCGTATCGTCTGCTGTGCTGCCAGGCCCGGTCTCTTGGGGCACGGTGGGCGGGTCCGGCGCGTCGGAGCAGGCCACGACAAAGAGCAGCAGCAGGAGCGGCACGGAGAATCGAATCAGTCGGAAAGTCATAACCAGGCACTTCTTCTGGCAGATTAGCCAGACATAATGTGAGACAAGATTATATCGGTACCCCCTTGTAGCGCAATGTACGTTGGTACCGGTAAGGGGTAAGCCAAGGGACGCGGAGCCGGCTCAAGCGAGATAGAACAAGAGGGCGACCGCGCCAACAATAAAGGCGATGACAAGACAGCCGAGACGGAAAAGGGTGGCAGTCAGCTTGAACATGAAACGCAAGACAAGCAGCACGGCGAGTAGAATGATGGTCAAGATGACCAGGGTGATGGTGTCGCCGCTTGAGAATGTCGGGATTAGCTCCATATCTGTCTCCTTCGCCGCGGACCGGTTACGGGCCGACGACCAGTTCACCTTTCTTGACCACGGCCCGCACCAGGTTCGTTCCGTAACGATAGCCGAGATGGCGGTAGTCCGGTACGTCGAGAACAAGGATATCGGCCTGCTTTCCTGGTTCGAGACTGCCGACCTGGTCACCCCGGCCGATGGCAAACGCAGCGTTGATCGTGGCGGCTGCCAGCGCCTGCGCCTGGGTGAGGCCCATGTAACGGCAGGCGAGGGCAATGACCATCTGCATCGACTCGCACCACGTCGTCCCGGGATTCAGGTCGGTAGCCAGCGCGAGGGCGCCGCCAGCTTCGAGAATGGCCGCAGCCGGCGTGTAGTCGCGCTCAGCGAGACCAAATGGCGTGCCGGGCAGCCCGACCGCAATCGTCTCGCCCCGGCCGAGAGCAGCGATGTCGGCTGCCGGCGTATGTACGAGATGGTCGGCAGAGACGGCGCCGAGCTCGACGGCGAGGCCGGTACCGCCGCCACCCGCAAGCTGATCCGCTCGGTCGCCTAC
>JAVVFG010000251.1:0-6428 GCA_032260445.1 Anaerolineae bacterium
GGCCGGTTGCCAGCAGCACCACCTCCGTCTGCTGCCAGGAGGCGGGTTCTGTCAGCCCCAGGGTCGCGGCGTCCCACATCGGCAGGGAGGCTTGGAGGACGTTCATACGGCTGTCGTCCAGCCCCTCGACAAAACCCTTGCTGATCTCGTAGGCTGCTGCGGGGTCGTCGAGGGTATCGGCCAGACCGCGCAGGGTCGCCCTCACAAAGCCCTGGACGAGCTCAGGTTGATCGGCGATGACCGTTTCGTTGGCAACGATGCCGTTGGCGACCATATCAATGTAGTCTGCGACGTAAATGACGTTGATCGCTTCACCGCGCGCGCGCAGCTGCTCGGGCTCGTTGTTGGCGTAGACGACGACCGCTTCCACGCGATCTGCCAGCAGGGATTCAACCTGGGTGAAGCCGATATCCTCCGCAGAGACGGCATCAGGCGAGATGCCGGTGGCGGTGAGCAGGCCCATGTAGCCGACGTAGCTGGCGCCAAAGAGCGCGGGCAGGCCGACGGAGCGACCGGGTAAATCGGCCGGGCTCTCGATGCCGGCAGCAGCTTTGCTGACGATGGCAATCGGGTAGCGCTGCCACCATTCCATGACGTAGACGAGCGGCAGGCCCTGGGCGCGAGCGAGAATGACCTGCTCGCCGCTGACGATTGCCAGCGGCAGCTCATTGGCGCCGACGAGGGCGATGCCGTCGGTTTCAAAGCTGTAATCGAACTCGATTGCCAGTCCCTCGGCGGCATAGTAGCCGCGCTCGACGGCGAGGTAGAACGGGGCATATTGAGGATCGGGAACGAAGCCCATGGGTAGGCGGATTGCGGTCAGCTCCGCTTCTCGGTCAGGAGCGTTGGCTGCGCTGCCGCCGCAGGCGGAGAGGAGCAAGGTAACGAGGAGCAATACAGAGGTTCGTAGCATAGCATTCTCTCTTGTGAGCCTAGTGGCCATTTGCCTTCTGCCAGCGCAACAGCCAGCGTTCGAGCAGGGAGACGATGCCGTAGAGGCTGAGGGCAATGGCCGAGAGGGTGACGAGGACGACAAAGACTAGGTCTGTCTTGTACTGGTAGCGCGCGGTGACGAGCAAGAAGCCGAGACCCTGGGTCTTCGGCTGGACAAATTCGCCGACGAGGGCGCCGATGACGGACAGGGTGGCGCCGACCTTGAGCCCGGCGAGCAGGATGGGAAGCGAAGCGGGGAGCTCGAGCTTGAGGAAGATCTGGCGCCTGCTGGCACGCAGGGAGGCCATCAGCTCGTAAAGCTCGAACGGGACCGAGCGCAGGCCGGCAATGACGTTGACCAGAATCGGGAAGAAGACGACGAGGATGGCGACGAGCACGCGGCTCCAGTACGTGGAGCGCACCCAGATGGTGAGTAACGGGGCGATGGCGATGACGGGAATCGCCTGGGAGGCGATGAGGTAGGGGCTGAGCAGCCGCTCGGCAAGCGGGGATTTGGCCAACAGATAGCCGAGCGGGGTGGCGATCGCAACGCCAAGCAAGAGGCCGGGGAGCACTTCGCTGACGGTGATCGCGGTGTGGCGCAGGAGCCGGCCGTCGCCGGCGACAATCAAGAACTGGCGCCAGACGTCGAGCGGGCCGGGCAAGATAAAACGATCGTAGCCGCCGAGGACAGTGAGTAGCTGCCACAACAATAGCAGGAGGATGAAGCTGATCAGGGTCGTCAGCCACGCAGGCTGCGCGCGCAGTCGTTTCATGATCGTAAGGGATGTGCCAACGGGGCAGGGGGAGTAGATGCGCGAAGTATGGGCGCCCCAACCCGCCGCGCCGCCTATGCTGGCACAACGGATCAGCGCACAACTACCTTCTCCCATCCAGACTGTCACTGTCGGCTCTGGCTTTGCACCAGATCCACCCCGGGCGTACGCTGGGGGTCGCGGGCTCCGTTTGCGCAAACGTTACCGCCGGTCGGGAATTTCACCCTGCCCCGAAGGTGATGTATCAAGTTTGCGCCAATTATAGGGGCTGCGGCACAGGGGGGCAACAAAAAGCGCCGCCGGCCCGGCGACCGGCGGCGCTGCTCAGGGATAGGCGCTGCTCAGGGATAGGCGCTGTTCGTTCGCTATTCAGCCGGCGTTTCGGCTGCCGGCTCCTGGCCGCCATCGGGCTGGGTCTGCAGCGCGGGCAGGGCGGAGAGCAACTCCAGTAGATCGATGCCGGTCAACGCTTCGATGGTGGTGGGGAGCTGGGCTATGATGTCGGTGACGTCGCGGGTGATCTGCGAGGCGCCGGCGCCCTGGCCATCCCTGCCGCCGCCGATGACGACGATGCGGTCGGTCTGGGCGAGTGGCTGGGAAATCGCGTGGGCCATTTCCGGCAGCTTGTCGAGGATCTGCTGCAGGACGGCCGCCTGAGTGTACTGCTGCCAGGCAAGGGCCTTCTTCTCGGTCGCTTCCGCTTCAGAGAGACCTTGCTCACGGATAACCTGGGCCTGGGCGAGACCCTGGGCCTTGGAGGCGTCAGCCTCGGCGACACCCTGTTGGCGCATGACGTCAGCCTGGGCGAGACCCTGAGCCTTTGAGGCATCGGCTTCTGCCTGACCACGCTGGCGTACCGCTTCGGCTTCGCCGGTTGCTTCGGTTTGCAGCTGATATTGGCGGGCGTTGGCCAGGGTACGGATGCGGAACTCCTCGGCTTCGGCCGGGCGGCGAACGGTGCCGAGTAGCTCGCGCTCTTTACGTTGCGCTTCCTGCTCCTCAACTTCAATCTGCTTCTGCTTTTCAATGACCTCGATCTGCACCGCTTCGGCGCGCACCTGCTGGTTAACGATGTTCTGCTGCAGGGTGTAGGCCAGCTCGGCCTCCGCCCGCTTACGGTTCGTCTGCGCCTCATATTCGGCCTGGCGCACTTCGAAATCCTTGCGGCTTTCGGCGATCATGGTTTCGGCCTCAAATTTGGCCGCTTCACCCTGTTGGCGAGCGCGCGCGCTCTCGATGGTTGCATCGCGGGATGCTTCGGCTTCACCAATCGCCGCATCGCGCTTGACCTGGGCGATGCGCGGGCGACCCAGCGCTTCGATGTAGCCTTCGGCGTCGTTGATGTCTTTGATCACGAAGCTGACGATCTCCATGCCCATGCTGGCCATATCGTCGCCTGAGACCTCCTGCACCTTCTGGGCAAAGGCCTCGCGGTCACGGTAGAGCTGTTCGACGGTCAGGGTGCCGAGAATGGCGCGTAGGTGGCCAGCCAGCGTCTCGTGCGCCACATGCTCGATCTCCTGGCTCGACTTGGACAGGAGCTGGATCGCGGCGGTACGGATCGAGCTTTCGTCGCTGCCGATCTTTACCTGCGCCACGCCGTCGACGGTCACTTTTACTCCCTGGACGGTGGGCACATCTTCCGTAGTGATGTCAATGGTCATCAGCTCCAGCGAGAGGTCGTCAACGCGCTCGAGGATCGGCCAGACGAAGGTGCGGCCGCCGGTGACAATACGGAAATTGCTAGTGGCGGTCTCCAACTCGTCGCCGCGGCCCTCACCGCGGCCGGAGATGATGAGCACCTGGTTGGGGCCGACCTTGCGCACGCGGCTGGCATAGACCGCGAGGGCGCCGACAAGGGTGAAGACGGCCAATAACAGGAAAATAGGGATGATCGCTTCCATCAGAGTACCCCTCCAAAGTTCACTGCGCCGGTGGCTGGGCTTGCCTAATCGACGACGGGATGGACAAAGGCGACGCGACCGACGAGCCGTTTGATGACGACGATACTGCCGTACGGGATAGCCCGCTCGTCGGTTGCCCGCGCGCCCAGCTTAACGCGCCCACTGACATTGTTGAACGCAACCTCGCCAACACCGCCGGCAGGGATGGTGGTGATGACTTCCGCTTCGCGCCCGATGGCGTCGTCGCTCAGGTTGAAATGGCTGGAGCGGCTGGGCGAGAGGACGTAGATGAAAAACGCCTGGGCCACGCCGCCGATGACGACGCCTAGGACGGTGGACCAGATGACGCTGGGAATCGACTCCATTTCCAGCCAGAGCCTGGTGATCAGTCCGACCAGGCCAAAGGTGGTGCCGAACATGGCCAGGGCAAAGGGACTGATGTTGATGAAGTCGATGCCGGTATCGGCGTCGACGTCCGCCCCGAAATCGAAGGCGTCGCCGATCTCTGCGCCTAACAAGGTGATCAGCGCATAGAGGAAACTGAGGAGAACGATGCCGGCATAGACAAGGTTGAGTGTCCCAGAAGCAAACAATTCGTCTAACATGGGATGACCCCTCGACAAGGTAATTGCGGCTGCCAGCTTTAATGAGATTATAGCGCTCTCGTGATGCAGGCAGCAACCTGCCGACTATTAAGCTATACGCAACGGGCAATACTTGGTTGCAGTTAAAATCCCTTAGCAGTCGTGGCGAGGGTTTGGTATACTGGCGAGAGATAGGATTTGCGTAAAGGAGGCGGTCATGGCCAAGAGAAAGCGGAGACCGAGGACGTTCTCGGAAAAGGTGATGCTGGTGCTAAGCGTATTGATTGCATTGAGCATGATACTTGCCTTGTTTGCCAGCTTCGCGCCCCAGGCGTTCGGCGGTTGACGGTACCCTGACCACAACAGAGAGATAAGAAACCAGCCTTCGTGTGGGATGTTTCGCACACGAAGGCTGGCTTTTGTGTTTAGGGCACGAGGAGCAGGATGAGGGCGACAGCGAGGAGACCGACGAGGGCGTATTCGCGCACGAGAGGTAGGCGCCGCCCTTCGCCGAGGAGCTGGGGCAGCAGCCCGGCGACGAGATAGAAGGAGAGCATGAGGAGCACGCCGCCACGAAGGGATGATAGCGCGATATAGTTGAGCATCCAGTAGAACTGTGTCTGGATGGTGGCGACGACAAAGGCATGGCCGAGGGCATGACGGGCCGGCGTATCCTGGTGCCAGAAGAGGCGGAATGCCAGGAGGGTGCCGAAGCCGAGGAGCAGGGGCGCGCCGCCAAGCAGGCGCAGGCGAGCATCGTAGAGGGCGTAGAAGAAGATCAGGGCTACCAGATGGATCAGGACGAGGCGGAGCCACTGCTGCCAGGAGGGTTGTAGGGTGGCGGTCGCCGCGCCGAATTCGAGAGCGAAGGTGACGGGGATCAGGATGGCAGCGGCAAGCATTGCCAGCGTCCAGACGCCGAGGTCGTCGAGGCCGGCGAGCCAGGCAAGCAGGGCGATTCCGGTGAGGGCTGGCAGGAGCCAGAAGACAAGCGTGTCCCGCCGCTCCTGCTTTGGAGTGTGGTATTGCAGGAGCGAATGCATGCCGGTGGCGGCGAGCCCGGCGACGAAGAGGTAGAGGAGGGTCGTGGCCGAGAGGGTGAGGCCGAGGGGAGAGCCAAAGACGGTTACCTCGTAGCGGCGCGCGGCGACGTCGAGCAAGCGCGACACGGCGAGCGCGAGCAGGAGCGCGGCGCTCACAACGCCAAGACGGTCGCGGTCAAGGGGCGAACCGATCACGGCTGCGGCCCTCCGCCGTTATGAACCGGCTGGGCTGTCTGTACTCGGCGCATCTGGTGTCTCCTTGAACTCCGCTTCGTGGCCGGCTGATGGGCGTTACGATAGCTCATTCTACGGCGGGGGCAAGTGCCGGCAGGCGGTTGCCGGGTTGGCAGGGAACGGTTTATGGGCTTGAGGCCGGAGCGGTCTCGCTGATCAGGTGGAAGTGGAGATGGGGGACATCCTGGTAGGGCCCACCGTTGGCGATGAGGCGGTAGCCGTGGGATTCGAGGTCAAACGCGAGGACGAGGTAACGGACAGCAATAATCAGGTCCTGGAGAAAGGCGGTGTCTTGCGGGCCAAGGGCGGTGAGCGTAGCGAGGCGGCGGCGCGGCACGAGGAGGATGTGCAGGGGATAGGACGGGCGCGGATGGTAGAAGGCGAGAAGCGTACCGGTCTCGTAGAGACGGTTGACCGGGAGTAGAAAGGCAGCGCGGGCCAGGACAAAGGCGATGAGCCAGCCGGCGGCGGGGTGGCGCGCCAGCCGAAAGAGTAGCGTCATGGGCCCATTATACAGGAAGAGGGGCTCGTGATGAGCCCCTCTACCAAGAGCAGTGCGTTCGCGTTTGGTGTTAGCGGTTCAGCCAGAGGTCATAACTGCCAGAGCCGCTGTAGGATTCGACACGCCAGACGTAGTAGCCGGAGGTGCCGTTATAGTTGATGTACTCGTTGGAACTGCTGCTGATCGAGCTGGCAACACGGTACCATCCCCACCAGCTCGACCACTTGTAGAGGTAGAGATCAAAATCGGTGCCAGCGGGGCCGCGCAGCCAGGCTTCGCCGTCACCAGAGCTGCTGTAGTAGTAGTTGCCGTTGGGATGCCAGTCGTAGTCACCGCTGCCGCTGAGGGGGCCGGTGAAGTGCTCGCAGCCGGTGCAGGGCGCGCCGCCGGGATCGGGCGTTGGCGTCGGGGTCGGGGTGGGTCCGGGCGGTGGGGTGCTGCCTCCGCCGACG
>JAVVFG010000252.1:0-6402 GCA_032260445.1 Anaerolineae bacterium
CACGCTGCGCACCTCACCCCCTTCGTGGGCCACCAGCTCAAAGGTCAGCTCGTCTGTCACGTCCAGCGGGATGGCTGTGGGCGTTGGCGAGGGCGTGAGGGTCGGGGTGGCTTCCGGCGTTGCCGTCGGGGCCAGCGTGCTGGTCGCCGTGCCGGGCACCGCAGTAACCGCCGCCATCGTAGTTGTCGTTAGGGTGGGACGAGCGGTGCTTGTCTCAGTGGCAACAGCAACCGGCGACGGAGCCGTCGTCGCGGTCGGTGCCGGCTGCCGTTGGCAGGCTGCCAGCAACCCAACCATGATCATGAGAAACATGAGTCGGGTGAGGTTCTGCATTGTTTGCTCCTTTGGCGCCTGCGTCCACGTATCACCTGTTACTCTATCACAGGCCTGGCCGGTTGCGTGTCGCCCTATCTACGACTTGGCTGCGTTGGCTGTACGATTCGTCCTGATGCGATGGCGGTCCAGACCGCAAACGGAATGGCACTGCCTTCCTGGACCCATTCAGGGTGGCTCCAACAAGCAGCTCCGGCAAAGCTAGACGGCCGCCTGCTCCAGCAGCCGCTCTACTGCCGCCCCCACTAGCGCAGCCAGCGAGCCGGCCATCCTTTCATCCAGGTAGCCCGCGCCGAGCAACAGATACCCGGCTGGACCTTCGTACACCAAATCGTCCGGCCAGAGGACAAAATCGACCACCAGCGTGAAGGGCGTTACCCGCTGCAGGCCTGCCGCCCGTGCCTGCTCGCGCACCGGACGGTCCATTCTGACCCGCTGCAGCTGGTGCTGTAGGTCAGCCGCCATCTGCATTTTCATCCCTTCGGGCACCGCCCAACCTTCGCGAAACTGCGGCCACTGCTCGCGAAAGAGCTGCTGTAACAGCGGCGTCTCGTGCAGCTTCGCGAAATCCGGCGGCTGGAACCCGGCGGCCAGCCAGCGGTTGACTAGGAGCCCCGCCGTCTCCTCGCTCTCAGCCCGGCGCGCCGCCCACCGCTCCCACCAGACTCGCCATTGCCGCCACACTTCTCTCTCCTCATTTTCGCCCGCAGGTGCGAACCCCGCTTCGCGCGCCACATAAGCCGCAAACTGCAGCTCGGCCGGAAAGTCGAAACTGATCTGCCAGGAGCGGCCGGAGCGATGCAGATCATCTCTCATCCATGTACCTCCTTTGCAGGACAGATGCCATCGCGCCGGAACTTTAGTGCCATCTGTCCATCACCCCACCTCTGCTGGCAGCGTACGCCCGTATTATGCCATACCTGGAATTCCTCCAGGCGACGCCCTACCGGCGGGACGTCAGCAGACCGCCCACGGCGGCCCGGTTGGTCTTGAGCCGTCATCGGACACGGATCTTACTGATGCCACGGCATGGAAGCTGGCCATTCATCTGTAACCAAATTTGTGCTCACCGTGCTGGCCGCTTACTCAAGCGATGTAAAGCTTGCCAGAACATCGTCTGCCGCAAGCCGCACTTCTTCGGGTACAACAGCTGCGTCAAAAGCACGTTCACTTCTGACAGCCAGGGTAAAGATGAGATCGCCTCTACGAATCTCGCGCGTCTCATTGTAGTGGATTTGCTTATGCACTCCCTGATAGACCAACGCAGTTTGTACGATCTCTTCACCAAGAAAGCTGATTGATCCTAAGCCTACAAAGTCGCCTGCCGCCCCCCCATATTGGGTGAGGTCAACGTCGTCGCCCGCTCGCTTGTAACCGATCCCGAGGGCGACGCCGCTCTCGTTGTAGACAAGTGAAACCATATTTGGCCGCTCAACTAACGTCCAGGTTGAAGGGTAACGGAAGCCGAAGCCGTAGTCGGCGTTGGCGTACTCCTGCCATAACTCCGTTATGCCTTCGCCCGAAGGAAACACGGGTCCGCCGGCTGGCTCGTTCGGCACAAGCGCCCAGAACAGGATGCGGCCGTCTGAAGAACTGGCTGCAAGAAAGCGTCCGTCAGGGCTGAACACCGGGTAGCGTAGCCAATCGGCGGGGCCGCGCAGGGTCAGCAGATGCTCGCCGGTCGCCACTTGCCGTAGATCAAGTCGATTCGGTTGATAGCTGACCGCCAGCAACGATCCGTCTGGACTCAGTACGAGGATGTCTGGGCCGGTGGGAGGCGGCGTCGATTCTTCCGGAGGCGGCGCCAGGGAATGAAGAGTCGCTCCGCTTGTCGCGTCCAGCAACAGGGTACGCGGGGTGGGATCTGCGCCTTCAGACATGACGGGTAGTAGATTGGCGGCTACCAGATTCCGCTCCGCGTCGTAGTCGATACTGACGATGAAACCGTCAAGAGGAATGGCTTGCGTCTGCTGCCCGCTCGCGACATCCCAGAGAACGATGGCTGACTCCGGGTCTGTGGAAGGGGCGCTTGCAGCCAGAGAAGCGCCTGACTGCGTGACCACTGTCGAGCTATCCTGGGTGAAGGCGACAGTCGGCCCGACATCTTGCAGCGTCGCCTGTTCTGTCCAGGACTCGGTATCCCACACAATCACCCGGGGTCGTTGTCCGCGCCCTACAGCGCTTGCCAGTCGCCGGCCGTCAGGGCTAAAGGCAATCTCGACCACGCCTTGACCTACTTCCAGGGCACGCTCGAACTCCCCCGTTGTCACCTGCCAGAGGTCGATGCTACCCTGGCCGGGTTTGGCCGCCGCCAACAGCGTACCATCCGGGCTAAAAGCAAGCGCCGTGATTTCGCCCAGGCTGGGCGCGCTCACCGGCCGGTCTAGCTCTTGTAGCCGCTGTCCCGTGCTCACATCCCAGAGAAGGACACGGCCATCCCGGTGCCCAGTCGCCAGTGTGTCGCCCGAAGGGGAAAAGGCGATTGCGGGTAGGGGGTCCTCCTTGCCGTGGTATAGCGAGCCGGGTTCCTGGCCGGCTGGCAGCTGGAACTCAGGCGCAGAGGAGGGCACCGGCTGGTCTGTCTGCGTTGCAGCGGGAACCGGACTACGCATGGTCGTTGGCGATGGCTCTGGAGAGGTGTTCGCTGTGCGTTCGGTCTGCGCAGGCTCGCCACCGCTCGACGTCAGCGCCGTTTCCGGCTCGGGCAGTTGCTCCGGCGTACAGGCGACTACCAGCAGCGCCAAAATCAGGAGAGCTGTCAGCGGGATTGTGCGATACATTGTCAGCTCCTTTCGAGATCAAGGTATACCTAACTCGCCCTGACTTCACGCGTATGATTCGACTTCACGGGATACCTCGCGTCTCTTCTAGAAATAGTTGTGCTTCTTCTGCGCTCCGAAATGCGTAAAGAATATCGGCTCCGACCTCATCTTCGTCGGGAACCAGGAACAGATTCACACCCTGAAGCTGGTCCTCAAGGAGCCGGTTGAAGGTTTCCGGTTCATACCACTCGCCTTCAAAGATCACCGGGACCGGTGACTGCCATGGTCCGTCGCCAGGGAGCTGAAGCAGCTCTACCTGCTCCTTCACTGCCGGCGCCCGCAGCACAAAGTAGGACCTCTCGTCGCTGCTGTGACCGTAGAACAACCAGGTGGGCTGCAACGTCTGGCTCTCATCGCCTTCAGCCCACGCATGATACGTATAACCTAGCACCGCCCTGTCGATAATCACCGACCTTGAATTTGCCGCTGGCCCCGGTAGCGACGCGCCGGTGTGCAGCGGCATCGCCACGTCCAGCATCCACGCCTCCGGGCTGTCCGGCAGGTTGGGTCCACCCTGCTGCCTGAGGATCGTCAGGATCGGCAACCCGCCAAAGGTGGCGTTTGGGTCCGGGTTGGCGACAGCCGTCACCCACACCGGGTCGCTGGCATGCGGCTGGTTGCTCATCAACGAGCCGCCCGGCCGGGCATAAAAGAGGGGCGTGGCGTCCACATAGCGCCGGCCCGTCGCCTCGTCCACAAAGAGTCGCACGTCGCGCCCTTCCAGCGTGGCCACTTCATAATGGCCCCGGAATGGCTCCACCATTTCGTCCGGCCAGCTCTGCCACCAGTCGCCGTCCATGGCCAGCGCCTGCTCCTCCGGCCCCTGGCGCTCCTCTTCTGCCTTGACGACGGTGGCGGGCACGGTGACATGCAGGTGATTCTGGCGGGAGATTGCCATCAGTGCGCTCCACGGACCGGTCAGCGGATAGGTAACCGGCGCCGTGGTTGGGTCGTCGTCCGTATCGACGGCGAGCGTGATGCGAGGCACAACCTGCTCGTCCTCGATACGCAGAAAGCCGCCCACTATCCCGGTTACCTCCACCTGCTGCCCAATCTCGAAAGGCGAGCGGGCATCTTCCAACGGCAGGATCGCCGTCTCGGTGAAGACGGTGCCATCTGCTGCCTCCACCTCCTCAGTCACCAGCCCCACGGCGCCGGCAGGCGGCGCAAGTGCGCCATCCTGGCCTGCGGCGACCACGATCCGTGTGACCTCGACGACCTGTACCTCCTCAGGGAGGCCGGCCCCGCTCATCGTACCCAACGCCGGCAGCCGCTCGCGCACCGGCGGGCTGGTCATGCTCAGCCAGGGCAGGGGATACGGCGTAGGCCGGAAAATGGTGCAGACTTCAACGCGCGCTCCTCCCGCCACGGCCGGTGGGTAGGCCAGCTTATAAGGTTCGCGCCCATCGTCGCTCAGGAAGACGAGGTCGTCCCCCTCACGGTGGAGGACGCCGCTGCGGCACTCCATATATTGGTTATCGATGGGCGGCGCCTGCCAGCTCTCCACGGTCACCGTCAAACCACCACGGGCTGCTCGCTCGACCAGCACGCCGGCCACTTCGACCAGCTGCCCGTCCGGCAGCTCGTCTACCGGCGCGCCATTGAGTAGGAAGCTGGCCGCCCCGTCTGGACTCTGGGTGAGCCTGGTTTGCACCGGGCCGCCGTCCGCCGGCTCCAGCCGCCTGACAAAGCCCAGCAGACGCACCTCGTCCCCGGCCGCTGCCTCGGCCAGCGCAGGATAGAAGGTTTGTACCGGCAAATCGACCGGATCTAGCGCGACGGCATCCATCGTCGCCCCGTCCTGTAACACGCTGGCAAAGGCCTCTTGTCCGGGCTGCGCTGTCAATTGTTCGCCGGTAGGCGTGAAGCGCAGCGGCAGGATGCGCGCGGTGACGACGCCCCCGTGGGGGTCCAGCACCACTTCTGAGGCGCCGGAATGAACCGGGCGGCCGTCGAGCAGCGGAATAATCTCCACCAGCATCCTGCCGAAACCCGGAGCTTCTAACCGTTCCCGCTTTTCGTAGGCTGCGGGCAGCAGGCCGCCCGCTTCTAGGAAAGCCGCAGCGCGCGAGGCAGCGGACGGCGGGCTGGATCCTGGGCCAACTTCTGATAGGTCACTCTGGACGTGATAGATGATGGGGAATCTCGTGGAAGTTGGGTCAATCATCAGCCGCCGGCCGGCCTCGTCCTCCGCCAGCCAGCCCTGGCCCGTCCGGTAAACGGCCGGCTCATCCATCCCCAGCTCCTTAGCCAGATCCCGCACCGCCTCCGCCGTCTCTGGCAGCGGTCCGACCTCGGCCTGGTAGAGGGTCAGCTGCTCGGGTTCCGTTGGCAGCGACTCGTGCAGCCGGAACTCGACGCCGGCAAACTGCCCGCTTTCCCCGCGCAGAACCACGGGGGGCAGGACCGTCTCTTGTCCCGCTGGTGTAGTCTCCACCAGCGGCTCCGAGAACAGCCCCGACACAAAGAAAGCAAAGGCAATCACCACCAGCACAGCGGCCGCGCCGACGAGCAGCCGCCAGAGCCAGAGCACTGAAGCACCCGCTCGCGGCGCTACCCGCTGCTGAATCTCTATCTGCTCGGCTAGCTCGTTGATGAAGCCGGGCCGGGGCTGCGTCTCCTGCATCGCCTGCTGCAGGCTGCCAGAAATGCGGGCCAATCCTGCCGGCAGCTCCGCGTCCTGCCCGTCGGCATGTTTCTCTATCTCCTCAGCCAGCCACTTCTGGTTATTCGTCTCCATCCAGGCACCTCTCTTGCAGATCGTTCAGGGCGCGAAGGAGCAGCATCTTGACCGCGCTCTGTCCCTTGCCCATCACCGCGGCCGTCTCCGCCGTGCTTAGCCCGGCGCCGTAGCGCAGCCGCACCACCTCCTGCCGCTCGTCCGTCAGCTGCGGCAGCACGCGCTGCACGCACTCCATGACCAGCGTCCGGAAGACATGGCGTTCTGGATCTGGGGCGCCCGGATTGGCGCGGCCTTGGGCGGCCTCCAGCGGCTGTTCCGGGTGGCGGTAGCGACGACGGTGATAACTGTGGCACTGCCGGCGGGCAATGGTGAACAGCCAGGCGGCGAAACTGCCGCGCTCGCGGTAGCGCCCCAGACTTTCCAGCGCCGCCAGGAAGGTCTGCGCCGTCAGGTCCTCGGCATCCTGGGCGCTGCCAACGCGCAGGAGACAGTAGCGGTAGACGCGGGTGACGTAGCGGCGGTAGAGCGCGTCGAGCTTGTTGGCGCGTGGCGCGAACATCGTGC
>JAVVFG010000253.1:0-6374 GCA_032260445.1 Anaerolineae bacterium
CGTCTGGAACGGGCGAAGCTCCGGGCGCTTCCTGTCGTCGACGAAACGCGCCGCCTGACCGGCCTCCTGACGGTGGAAGATGTGAATGAAGCCTATCGCTTGCTTTCGGTAAGCCCGGGCCTTAGCCGTGCGCGTGCTGAGGTCACGAAGACGGCACCCGGCGATCCTGACCAGGAGCCGCGTGCGGCCGTTGTCACTTAACCGGCGGCAACCTCACACACCGGTGGTACCGAGATCGGCCCGGACGGCCAGCCGCTCTGCAGGAGTGGGGTGGCGGTTCGTTCAGCCCCGTACGAATCGCCACCACAGGCGGCGCTGACAGGTCAGCCCTTTCTCTTTCACCATTTTCGCAACCCGACTCGCACTAACACCAGCGCGAAGAAGCTCAACCCCAGCAGAATCACCGCCAGCGTCAGCGCCATGTCCAGCTCCAGCTCGAAGCCGAGATAGATCGCCAGCGGCATCGTCTGTGTGCGACCCGGCAGGTTGCCGGCAAAGATGATTGTCGCTCCAAACTCGCCCAGGGCCCGTGCCCAGGCCATGATCGCGCCTTCCAACAGCGCCGGCCAGGCCAAAGGCAGCGCGACGTGGCGGAAGCGGCGCCAGGCCCCGGCCCCGTCGAGCGCTGCCGCCTGCAAGAGCTCCGGCTCAACGCTGGCAAAGCCTAGCGCCGCCGCCCGCACAAAAAACGGCGACGCGACGAAGAGCTGGGCCATCACCACCGCCGCCGGGGTGAACGTGATCTCCAGGCCGAGCGGCCCACCAATCAGGCCGCGCCGCCCAAAGGCGAGCAGGAGCGCGACGCCTGCTACCGCTGGTGGCAGGATGACCGGCAAATCCAGGAGCGCCTCCACGGTTCGCCGGCCAGGAAAGCGCCGCCGGGCCACCAAGTACGCTGCCGGCGTACCGAGCACAACCGCCAGCACCATGGTCACGTTCGTGGTGCCCAGGCTCAGGGCCAAAGCCTGCTGTACAGCGGGCGTCCGTAGATAGTGCGTGACGGTTGCCGGCGAGCTTCGCAGCAACAGCGCGAGCAGTGGCACCGTCAAAAAGAGCAGCATTGGTAGGCTTAACCACCACCAGATACCCGCCCGGCGCCGGCTGCCCGGGACCGGCTGCTCCCGGCGCTCTCTCGGGCGGAAGGGTGAACCCGCGGCCGCCATCGTCAGCTCTCCATCCCGGTTACGGCGCCGAATCCGTACGATGCCAGTATCGCTTGGCCGCGGGGCGAGAGCACAAACGCTATGAACGAGGCGGCATTGGCCTCTGCGCCGTCGGCGACAGGGGCAATCGCGTAGCTGGCGACCACGTTTAGCTCGGCCGGGATGGCTATGCGGCCGACGTCGCCTGCGAGCGCATCACTCTCGTAAACGACACCGGCATCCGCTTCGCCCAGAGCAACCTTCGTCAGGACAGCGCGCACATTCTGCTCATAAGAGACGACGTTGCCCAGCACGTTCTTCTCATAGTCGTCGCCCAATCCGCCGGCTACACCGGCCCGCATCAGGAACGCGCGGGCGTAGCGCCCGGCCGGAACGGCTTCGTCGGCCAGAATGACCCGCACACCCGGCCGCACTAGATCAACAAGCGTATCGACCTCGGTCCCGCCGGGCGGCGTGATCACCACCAGCCGGTTCGTCGCAAACAGCACCTCGGTGCCGGGCGCGACCCGGCCGGCTTCTTGGGCCACACGCATCTGCTCCGTATTCGCGCTGGCAAAGAGGTCGGCCGGTGCGCCTTGCACGAGTTGCTGCGCTAGCTGCTGCGAGCCGCCCAGGTTGAGGCGAACGCTTACGCCCGGATGTTCCCACTCATACTGCTCCGCGATTTCGGCGAAAGCGCCGCTCAATGAGGCCGCAGCATAGACCGTAAGCGTCTGACGCTGCGCGCCCTCGCCCAGCGAGCAAGCGGCAAGCAACATGAAGCTGGCAACTAGCAGATGGCGCAAAGGGAAATGCATGTCGCGGGCAACAACCTTCAGTGACCTGTTTCAGGAGCAACGGCAATGAGTGTGACTCACATCAATAGAAAGGGCAAGACCTGGGCGAGGATGCTTACTACAATCGTGACATTTGTCACTTGACGGTGCGGCAGCTACGCGCTACAGTTGTCATACAACCATACGATACTACCTTTCCTAAGGATAACCGTGCTACAGCGCAAACCGTCGCTCACCGAGCAGGCCAAGGCGTATATCAAACAACGCATTATCGACGGCGCTTTTCCCGGCGATCGCATTCCGGCAGAGACCGAGCTGGCCGCCGAGCTAGGCGTCAGCCGGACGACGATCCGCGATGCGCTCAGCCGCCTGGAAAACGAAGGAGTTGTCTACCGGCGCCAGGGTTCGGGTACGTTCGTCAACGAACCCGGGCTACAAATCAAGATCCGGCTGGAAGAAATCTGGTCGTACGAGGCCGTCCTGGAAGCGCACGGCTACACACCTGCAACCCGTATTCTCGACGTAGACACAGCACCTGCGAACAGCAGAGAGGCGGAACTGCTTCAAATCGAGACGGGTGCGCCGCTCATCACGGTACGCAAGTTATTCCTCGAAGACGAAGAACCAGTCATCCTGGCGGTGAACCAGGTGCCGGCCGTGACGATTGCCGAGCCCTACGAGCCTGACGATTGGAAACAGCCGATCTTTGAGTTTCTCTCGGCGTTCGGGCGCGAACACCTCGCCTATTACCTGTCCGAAATTGTGCCCCTCGTCGTCGACGGAACACTGGCGCGTACGCTGCGCGTCCGGCCGGGCACCGCGCTACTTAGCTTCGCCGAAGTCGGCTACAACGACGAGAACAACCCTATCTTGCTGACCCAATCCTATATTCGCGACGACTTGCTGCGCCTCCGCCTCATCAGGCGTCAGGCGTAGCTTCGTAAGAAACCATCTTTCACATCCTGACAAAGGGAGATAACAAGGAGACAGACGATGAGAAGTTTTGCTGGTCGTGACATCTTGAGCCTCAAGGACTTTGAGCGCAACGAGTTCTTCCGCATCTTTGAGGTCGCGGAGAAGCTCGAGCCGATTGCCCGTAATCGCCAGCGCTCGAACTTGCTAGAGAACAAAATTCTGGTCACAGCGTTCTACCAGCCCTCGACGCGCACACGGCTGGCCCATGAGGCGGGTATGCTCCGTCTCGGCGGGCAGGTTACCGGCTTTGCGGATGCCAAGATGACGCGCGCGGGCGACTTCTACCAGGAGTCGATTAAAGACACGGTGAAGATGCTGGAGTTCTACGGTGACGTCATCGTCATGCGCCACTTCCAGCAAGGTGCGCCGCACGAAGCCGCCAAGTGGGCGTCAATCCCGGTGATTAACGGTGGCGACGGCTGGGGCGAGCATCCGACGCAGATCCTCACCGACCTTTACACCATTTATCGTGAGAAAGGGCGCATTGATGGTCTGAAATGGCTGGCTGTTGGCGACATGCGCATGCGTACCATGCACTCGCTGGCGTACGCATTGACCCAGTTTGACTGCCCCATCACCTTTGTCAGCCCGCCCGACATGAGCCTGACCGACGAATTCAAGCAGGATCTGGCACAGTATAGCCTCGACTATCGCGAAGCCGACCACGTCGAGGCAGCCATCGCTGATGCCGACGTCATCCTTGTCGAGCCCGTCGTGCAGCCCGACTACACCAAGAGCCGCGACGAGCGTGGCGGAGAGGTTGGCCTCACCCCCGCTAACTACAAAATCACGCGCGACCTGCTCGCCAACCAGGCCAAGTCAGACGCCATCCTGCTGCACTCGCTGCCGCGCATGGACGAAATCCCTGCCGACGTCGACATCACCCGCTGGTCCCGCTACTGGCAAGAAGCCTTCAACGGCGTGGTCATGCGGATGGCGCTGTTGGCGTTGGTGTTAGGCAAGATGGAATAGTGTGGTCTGATAGTCGGATGGTCGGATAGTCGGATGGTCAGATAGTCAGATAGTTAGGTTGCCGGGGTGGTTTCGATATGGCGACAGTCGAGCGCTTTGAGGAACTGAAAAGCTGGCAGAAGGCTCGGGAACTGACAAACGCGGTGTATGATCTTTCTGAAGCCGGTGCGTTTGCACGAGACTACGAGCTGCGCAGGCAAATTCGCCGCGCCTCCGGCTCCACCATGCACAACATTGCCGAGGGATTCGACTGCGGCTCGGATGCAGAATTCGCACGTTTCCTTAGGATGGCGAGGCGCTCCGCCAGCGAAGTACAGTCCCAACTCTATCTCGCTCTCGATCGCGGATACATCTCGGCAGGACAACTTGAAGACACCTATCATCTCACAACTGAGCTCAAGCGCCTGATTAACGGCATGGTCGCCTACCTAAGCCGTTCGCAGTCAAAACAGCGCTGAGACGACTTCGAGACCAACTGACTGACGGACGATCTGACCAGCAGACTAATCGACTACGAGACAAGGAGACTTCAAATGCAAACCGCACTCAAAGGCCGCGACTTTATCAGCGACCTCGACTTTTCCAAGGAAGAAGTAGAAACCATCCTCGATGTTGCCTGGGACCTGAAGATGAAGCGGGCCCTCGGCGTGCCACACCCTATCCTGCGCGACAAGGTGCTGGCGATGCTCTTCTTCTTCAGCAGTACGCGCACCCGTGGCAGCTTCGAGGCGGGTATGGCCCAGCTTGGCGGGCATGCCGCCTTCATCGAAAGCCGTACCACCCAGGTCAGCCACGGCGACACCGAGAAAGAGATGGGCGAGATCTTCGGCCGCTACTTTGATGGCATCGCCATCCGCCACGTCGATTTCGGCGTCGGCAACCGCTACCTCAACTTCGTCGCCGAGGCCTCGCGCGTGCCCGTGCTCAACATGCAGGACGAGATCTACCACCCGCACCAGTGCCTGGCCGACCTGATGACGATCATGGAGAAGAAAGGGCGCAACCTGCGCGGCAAGAAGATCGTCGTCTCCTGGGCATACGCCTCTTCCTACCTCAAGCCCATGTCTGTGCCCCAGTCGCTCATCCTGCAGATGCCGCGCTTTGGCATGGACGTGGTGCTCGCTCACCCGCCGGAGTTCCAGCTCATGCCCGAGATTATGGACCAGGCACAAGAGATGGCGCGCAAATACCACACCGGCTTTGAGGTCGTCCACGACATGCAGGAAGCCGCCAAGGACGCCGACGTCATCTACGCCAAGTCGTGGGGACCGCTGATGACCACGCAGGATCCGGAAGAGGGTAAGCGCCTCCAGGACACCTACAAGGACTGGTACGCGGACGAGGCGCTCATGGCTCTGGGTAAGGACGACGTCATCTACATGCATCCACTGCCGGCCGATCGCGACGTCGAAGTCGCCAGCGCCGTACTCGATGGCCCGCACTCTGTTGTCTTTGACGAGGCTGAGAACCGCTTGCACGCGCAGAAAGCGGTGATGGCTCTCACTATGTAACTGCTGGGAACGTGGTTGGTGGTCATTCGCCGCTGTGAATGGCCACCAGGACATCCTAGGGAGACGATGAAAATGACCCTACCAAACTCACAGAAACGCGTCGCCGTGGTCGCTATCGGCGGCAACTCGCTGATTCTCGACAAGCAGCGACAAACCGTACAGGATCAGTACGAAGCTGCTCGCCAGACGGCCTACCATGTCGCCACGATGATCAAGAACGGCTGGGACGTAGCGATCAGCCACGGCAATGGCCCGCAGGTCGGCTTCATCTTGCGCCGCTCTGAGCTGGCCGCCCAGGTGGAAGGCCTTCACGAGATTCCGCTGGATGTCTGTGGCGCCGACACCCAGGGGGCGATCGGCTACGCTCTCCAGCAGAATCTCTACAACCACTTCCGCAATATGGGCGTTGAAAAGCATGTTGCGACCATCGTCACCCAGACTGAGGTGCGCGCGGATGACCCTGCCTTCCAGCGCCCAACCAAGCCCATCGGCGGCTTCATGACCGAAGAGGAAGCAGAGCGCCGCCGTACTGAAGAGGGGTGGCAGGTCGTCGAAGACGCTGGCCGTGGTTGGCGCCGTGTCGTCGCCTCTCCCCAGCCGATCCGCATTGTCGAAGAAGAGGCAGTGAAGACGCTGATCAACGCCGGCATCGTGACCATCACCGTCGGCGGTGGCGGCATCCCCGTCGTCGGCGACGAAGCCGGCAACCTCTATGGCACGGCTGCCGTCATCGATAAGGACCTGGCCTCTGCGCTGCTCGCCAACGTGATTGGCGCCGGCCTGCTGATCATCAGTACGGCCGTCGAGAAAGTCGCCCTCAACTTTGGCAAGCCCAACCAACAGTGGCTCGATCGCATGACGCTGGAAGAGGCCAGGGCTTACCTGGCAGAAGGCGTCCACTTTGCAGCAGGAAGCATGGCGCCGAAGATCCAGGCTGTGATCAACTTCCTCGAAGGCGGCGGGACCCATGCGATCAT
>JAVVFG010000254.1:0-6363 GCA_032260445.1 Anaerolineae bacterium
CGCCTGATCCTGTCATGCGCCTTTTTGGCTGGATCGGCCGCTTCCTGGGCTACCGGGTTTAGAGAGATGAAAGCATGACAGATCGTATTCGCATCCGGCCGATGCGGCCCGACGATAGCCAGGCGTTAGTGGCGCTTGAAGACGAAACGGCCGATGGTGGGCAGGTTCGCTTTCTCACCAGGTACAAGCACGATTACTATGCTGTGCAGCAAGCCTTACGGCCCGATTTTGCCGGGCTGGTTGCCGAAGCGCCTTCGTGTGCGGGCGTGGTCGGGGTCGGCCTGATGTCGTTTGGCGCGTGCCAGGTCGACGGCGAGGTGCGGCCCTACGGCTACCTGGGCGGTCTGGGCGTCCATCAGGCCTTTCGGCGCCGCGGCATCGCCACGGCGATCGTCTCTGAGCTGCTGGCACTTGCCGGCGAGCGTCTGGGGCCGGATCGCGTCATTTTCGCCCGGATTCAAGCGGGAAATGAAGCATCGCTCCGGGCGAATATGAAATGGGCCAACCAGCTGATTCGCGACCGAGACAGATTTGCGATCGGCAAGACGCTGGACAGAGCGCCGCAAGGTGTCGACGGCATCGCTGTGCGGCTGGCACGGGAAGATGAGGTTGAGACGATCGCCAAGCGGCAAAACGCATTTTACCGGGAGGCCAATCTTTACCCGTCGAAGACGGCAGAGCAGCTGCGCGAATGGGTTGGACAACGGCCATGTGGCGAGGCGATCAATCGCTACTATGTCGCCGTCGATCCGCATAAACAGATCATTGCCGGTGCCGGCGTTACGCTTGAAGGGTGCCTGATGACCAATCAGGTTGTGCGCATGCCCTGGCTGATGAAGGCGGCCAATGCACTATCCAGGCGTTTACCTGCTGGCACGGAGATGAAACGACTGAATGGCCAATGGTTATGGTTCAAAGAGGGCTATGAAGCGGCCTGTGGCACGTTGTGGAGCGCGGTGAAGTGGCTGGAGCGAAAGCAGGCCAATTTAGCCTGGTGCTCCTTCGATCGCGAAGGCCCGTTGGGCGCGGCGCTTTCGCTGCCAAGATTTCCACCCACCGCTGGCGGGAGCATTGTGATTCATTCGTCACCGGCGTTAAGGGAAGACTCCGTCCTGTACTGCAATACGATGATGATATAGGCTTCGTGATGGACGAGCCGTCTGATCTTGTTCAGCCAGTGCCTGCCAAAAGCAGCGCCTGAGCTGTCTCCCAGAGGTCCTGCGCCTGCCCGCGTTGGCGCGCGCTGGCCGCGGCGTCAGGCGGGAGGCCAGCCGCCGCATCGCCAATAGGCCGGCCGACGACATCCGCAAACCAGCGCGAGCGGGCCACGTGCGGGTGCGTTTGGGCCAGCGCATAGAGCTCGACGGCCCGCTCTGGCTGCCCTTCCTTGAGCACCGTCAGAGCCAGCACGGGCAAGGCCGTATTCAGCGCAACCAGCGAGCGGACCGCAATGGCTGTGTGAAGCGCGCCATCGATGGTGGTTCTTGCGGTGGCAACGTCACCCTGATGGCAGAGGGCGCAGGCGGCAAGCGCCTGGTACAGTGTTCGCCGCGCCCGCCAATCGTCTTGCCAGCCTTCCCGATACACCTCCACAGCCTCGAGGAACCGTCGATAAGCCCTGGCCGGATGTCCCCAGGCCAGCAGCGCCCCGCCAATGGCGGCCAGCCCAGGGCCGGCATAAGGGGCAACGCCGACGGCGCGGGCAACTCGCAGCGCCCGCTCCCCAGTCAGGTGGGCTTCCCGGTATTCACCGGCATGCAGCAGCGCGTAGCCCAACATACCGCTGCCTTCAGCCACCAGCGAGCGCTGTCCTAGCTCCTCCCGTATCGTCGTGCTCTCCCGGTAGCTGTCTGCAGCCAGTTTATATTGTCCTGTTTGCAGGTAGTAATGGCCTAATTCGACAAGTCCTAGTGCCACCGCCGCCTGGTCGCCAACCCGCCGGGCGAGTGCAAGCCCATCTTGCAACAACCGTTCGCTTTCGGCATATTGACCCCTGCGCATGCGTATTCCGGCCAGATTGTAAGATAGCTCCACGATGGGAGCTGGCGTGTCCAACTGGCGACAGAGCGTCTGGCTCTCCTCGAAGCAAGCGTCTGCCCGCGCCAGATCTCCGGCTGACTTCCAGAGCAAGCCCAGGGCCGTCAGAACGTCCGCTGCCTGGCTGAGCGCGCCCAGATCGCGGTAATGGGCCAGGCTCTGCCCCAGAAGATGGCGAGCAGCTGTCGCACCGGGCGTCAGCAAGGCGGTACACCACCAGGTAAACGCCTCTTCGCGGCGCGTATCTATCCCCTGCCGGGCAACCTCCTCGAGTAAACGGGCGCTCTCTGCCAGGCATTGGCGAGCCTGGTCACCGTGGCCCTGCTCGCGCAGCAGATCGGCCTGGAAGGCCAGCAGTTTCGCCGTTGTCCGCGCGGCGCCGCTCTCCCCTTGGTCGCGCAGGCTCTGAACCACACCGGCAAAGGCCTCGGCGCCCGTCTGGTACCGCCCGCGGCGGCGATAGTAATGGTGGAGCGCGGCTGACGTCGCGTCGAGCCAGGCCGCGTCCCCTTGCTCCATTGCCCACTGCCACACGAGGCGGATATTCCCCATCTCGGCATCCATTTGCTGGAGGACGGTGTGTTCCCGCGCGCCAGCCAGTTGCGCTTCCAGCTGCCGCAGCCAGCGCTTGTAGTAAGCGCGATATCGCTCCCGCACCCTGGCGTCATCTGCCCTCTCTTCTGCCAGCTTCTCTGCTCCGTACTGCTGTAACAGCGGGTGAATGTCGTAGCGATCGCTGCTGGTGTCGACTTGCAGCAGCGAATGGCGGACCAACCGGGCGATGGTGGGTGGCGAAGCGCCCGTTACGGCTTCGGCCGCCTGGCGCGTAAAGCCACTGCGAAAGATGGATAACTGGGCCAGCACCTGCCGTTCCGCAGCGTCCAGCCGTTGCCAGGAGGTAGCGAACACAGCCTGAATACTGCGGTGGCGTGCGGGGACGTCCGGCGCAGCCGTCGCGAGAAGGTTTAGATTACGCTCGACGTGCGCGGCGATTTCGTGCAAAGAGAGGGTATCGGTCCAGGAAGCAGCGAGCTCGATGGCCAGCGGCATGCCGCCGACGAGCCGGCAAATAGCGGCAACGCGGGCGATGGTTTCCGGCGGCAACGGGCGTGTGGGTTGCAGCCGTTTCATCGCCGAGACCATGAGCGCAACCGCCCCGTCCTCACCGGCCGCCAGCGTAGACGCTCGTTCGTCTCCTTCCGGAAGCAGCAAACCGGTGAGCGGCAGCACCTGCTCACCGCGCAGCCCGAGACGCTGGCGCGATGTGACCAGGAGCGTGAGAGCGGGGGCGGAAACCATCATGGCACTGAGAAAAGAGAGGCTGGGTTCGCTGACCAGCTCTTCAAACTGATCGAGAATGAGGAGCAGTTCCTTTTCCTCGAGGAAGGCGAGCAGCTGGCCGACCGCATCTTCCTGGGCCGCAAACTGGAAATCCAAAGCTTGGGCGATCGCGGCAAGCAACTGATCGGCCGTCTCGGCAGCGCCGAGCCGCACGAAGACCACACCGTGCATGAACAAGCGCGTCCCCTCCCGGCTCGCGAGGGTCCCCGCCTGGATGGCCAGGCGCGTTTTGCCCATCCCACCGAGCCCGGTGATGGTAACCAGACGCTGCTGAGGATGGCGTAGATAGTCCAGGAGTCGGTCGAGCTCGCGCTGGCGACCGACGAAGGGCGTCATCGGCGTTGGGAGCACAAAGCGCGCCGAGGCCATTTGGCGAATCCGCCGGTAAAGACGTTCTGTCTCCCAGTCAGGGGTCACGTCGAGCATCTCGTCCAGGTGGTGGCAACAGAGCTCATATTGCTTGAGGGCGGCAGTTCGTTGTCCGGTACGCGCCAGGAGCAACATCAGCCTGCGGTGCGCTTCTTCGCGCCATGGCTCCAGCTCCACCAGCCGCTGCGCATAGGGCAACGCCTGCCCATAATCCCCCAGCTGCTCGTACTCGGCCACCAGCTGATCGAGCGCCGCGACGGCGCGGCGGTGGTACAGGTCGCGCTTGCCGTGCAACCACTGCGCAAACGCATCGCCGTCACCCAGCGACAGGCCCTGTAACAGATCACCGTCGTAAAGAGCGACCGCTTCGGCCAGGAAGTGCCTGCGCCGGCCGCGCGTCTCCGTTGTCTGGCTGACCGGTGCGCTGTGCAGATAGGCGTCGAAAGCGGCGACATCGGTGCTGAGGATTGCCTCCGGGTTGCGCTGAATGGTCGACCGGGTGGCAAGGATCAGCGGGCTGGCAGCGCCCTCCTCGTCGAGCGCCTGCCGCAACTGGAAGAGGGCCTGGCGCAGGCTATGGCGAGCATCGTTATTCAGATGCTCTGGCCAGAATAGCTCTGCCAGCCAATCACGGTTCTGGGGGATGGGCGGCTCCAGCACCAGATATGCCAGCAAGGCAGCGACCTTATCGTAGGCAAACTGGGCAATCGGCTCGCCGTCACGGCGGACGTCCAGGCCGCCGAACATCCTGATGGTCAGGCCGCTCTCCATTTTCCCATTATTGGGTGGCGGTCACAGCGATGTCAAGCAACTCATTTGACGCTGGGTTGACGGTAATCATGTACGGTGCGAGGGTGAAGATTTGGCTTCGCGTCAAAAAGAGAGGTGCTGGCAATCCCGGCGCCAGGTAGAAAGGAGTATAATGATGACGGGTAAAATAGCTTTTCTACTATTACTAGTTGGACTCGTCGTGGGGGTGGTGATGGCCCTGCCCGCCAGTGCCGGCAAGCACACGAGGACGGTGATCACATACGATGCGGCAGCCGGCGAGCTGCCGGAAGGACTTGCCTTCGATCGCAGCGGCAACCTGTATGTGAGCCTGGCGCCGCTGGGCCAGATCCGGAAATACAGCGCCCAGGGAACGGAGTCTCTCTTGGCCACCTTCGACATGGACCCCGAGGCGCTCGGCATCTTGGGACTGGCAGTCGACCGGCCGGGCAACGTCTACGCGGCGGTGTCCTCGGGCCTCCTGGAAACGCAGGGCGTGTGGCGGATCACGCCTGATGGCAATCAGGAACGGCTGCCGGGCTCCGAAGCGATCTCCTTCCCCAATGCGCTCGCCTTTGACGCCCACGGCAATCTCTACGTTACCGAGAGCATTGGCGACGACGGGCGCGGGGGTATCTGGCGCGTTGCGCCGGGCGGCAGCGCCGAGCCCTGGCTCCACGACGAAGCGCTCACGGGCGTGGAGAATGATGTGGTGCCGCCGATTGGCGCCAACGGGATTGTCCATTTCAACGGCACGCTTTACGTGGCCAACACCACCGCGATGTCAGTCGTGAGTGTGCCCATTCAGCCCGACGGCAGCGCCGGGGCGCCGGTAGTCATCAAGCAATTCGAAGGCGGTTTTGACTTTCTCGACGGCATCACCGTCGACGTCCATGGCAACCTTTACCCGCTGTTGGTCGGCCGCTACGAGCTGGTGCGGCTCAACCCGCAGACCGGCGACGTCACGACGGTGGCCACGGCGGCTGATGGGCTGCATCTACCGGCCAGCGCCGCCTTCGGCTCGGGCATGGGCAACCGGCAGGCCGTGTATATCACTAACTTCGCCTATATGTCCGTAGAGGGTTTGCCCGACAGTGGGCCGGCGGTCGTGCGGGTGGAAGTCGGGGCGCCGGGATGGCCGCTGCCATAAGCGGGCTCAGCTCCTGAAGCCCAACCGCCCCTATTCAGCAGAACAGGCACAGTCAACGCGCTGGGACCCGAGCAGAGCAATCGGGTCCCAGCGCGTGCAAGGCACAAAGCTGGCTTGACGCGGGGCGTCGCGCCGTGACCCTCTCCCTCCGTCTCCCGGCCCTGTACCTGCTCGGTCTCCGCTTCGGTCTCGTGACCGGCTTGGGGCTGATCTGGTTGCTGCCAGGAAAGGGTGTGGGCTAAGCGGTAGAGGAGATAACGGCACTAGACAGCGTTCTGTCGATCCCTTATGCTACGTACCAGTCGACGTGCCAGACCATCCCGCGTGATCGTCTCTTGACCCGCATAAGGAGCGTGCAGACCATGATGCTCAAAGGCGACAAGATCCGGCTCCGGCCCGTCCGTGAAGCCGACCTACCCCTCCTCTACGATTTCCACCAGGATATCGGCAACCGCGGGGCGTACTATCCGTGGGGGGTGATGTCGGAAGCGACCTTCCGGCAGAAGTTCGAGGAGACGGGCTTCTGGAAGCCGGACAGCGGCACGCTGCTCATCGTCACGCCCGACGACGAGATCGTGGGTGAGATCCAGTTCTTTCCGACGGTTTCCTACCTGGACGAACTGGAGCTGGCCTGTTTGATCTACAGAGCCGAACACCGCGGGGCCGGCTATACCACAGAAGCGCTGCGGCTGATGGCC
>JAVVFG010000255.1:0-6354 GCA_032260445.1 Anaerolineae bacterium
CGGCGCTACCCGGATGTTCATCCGCCGCGCGTCGGCCAGATAGGTCGCGACCTTGTCGGTATTGTGGCGTTCTACACTCAGCAACGCTGCCATGTATTCGACCGGATAATGTGCCTTGAGGAACGCCGTCTGGCAAGTGATCACCGCGTAATCGGCGGCGTGTGCCTTGTTAAAGCCGTAGCGCGCGAAAAACTCGATGTCGCCCCAGATCGCATCACACACTGCCTGCGAATAGCCGTTGGCCATCGCCCCTTCCGTAAACTTGAGGCGATGCTGCTCCATCAGCTTGCGCTTCTTCTTGGCGACCGCCTTGCGGATCATGTCCGCCTCGCCGGGCTCGTAACCTGCCAGCTCCGCGGCGATGCGGATGATCTGCTCCTGGTAGACCAGAATGCCATAGGTGTCTGCCAGGATCGGCTCCAGGTCGGGATGGTGGTACGTCACCTTGGTCTGGCCGTGCATGCGCTGGATGTACTCGGGGATGTTGTCCATCGGTCCCGGCCGGTAGAGGCTGATCGCCGCGATGATATGGTCGAAGCGCGTCGGCTTCATTTCCATCATCAAGCGGCGCATACCGGCCCCTTCTACCTGGAAGATACCCAGCACCTCGCCGCGGCCAAGCAGCTCAAAGAGCTGGTCTGGCGTCTTCTCTGGGTCTGGACCGCTGTGCCCCTCGTCGTAAGGGATGTTGTCCATCGTGTAGCGCACGCCATGCCGCTGCTCGATCAGCTCGCACGCGCGGCGCATGATCGTCAACATGCTCAGACCAAGAAAATCGACTTTTAGCAGCCCGATCGACTCCAGCACCTCCATGGGCCATTGGGTGACAATGCCCATGCCATTGTCGGCGCTGCTCGTCGGCCGGTGCAGGGGCGCATACTCCACCAGCGGCCGGTCGGCGATGATCACGCCCGCTGCGTGGGTCGAGGCGTGCCGCGCTACGCCCTCTAGCTGGCGCGCTGTGTCCAGCAGCCGCTGCACGCGCGTGTCGCTGCGGTAGAGCTCGGCCAGGTCCGACGTGTAGAACTCGTGCTCGCTGTCCAGCGCGTTGGCGATCGAGCAGGGCTTGCCGGGAATTGCCGGAATGAGCTTGGCGATGCTATCGACCTCGTCCAGGGGAATGTCCAGGGCCCGGGCCACGTCACGCACCGCCGCGCGCGCCCCCATCGTCCCGAAGGTGATAATCTGCGCCACCTTGTCCGACCCGTACTTACGCACGGTGTATTCGATCATCTCGTGCCGCCGGTCATCCGGGTAGTCGAGGTCAATATCGGGCATCGAGACGCGCCCTGGGTTGAGGAAGCGCTCAAAGATGAGGCTGTTCGCCAGCGGATCGATCCCGGTAATTCCCAGGGTGTAGGCGACCACGCTGCCCGCGCCGCTGCCGCGTACGTTCCACCAGATGTCACGCTCGCGTGCAAATTCGCACAAATCCCAGACGATGAGGAAGTAGGTGGCGAAGCCCATCGAATGGATGATGCTCAGCTCGTGCTCCAGCCGCCGTCGCAGCCGCTCGTCTCCGGCGGCCCGCTCCTCTCCGTAGCGCCAGATTAGACCTTTCTCACACAGGTGCCGCAGGTAACTCTCCGGCGTGTACCCTTCGGGCACCTCGAAGTGCGGCAGGTGGTACCCTTCCGGTTCCGGGTTGACGTCGCACATCTCGGCGATGAGCAGGCTATTGGACAGCGCGCCGGGCACATCGCCGAAAAGCCGCTCCATCTCCAGGTAGCTCTTTAGATAATAACCCTGGTCCGACATGCGCATGCGCTCCTGCATGTCGACCGTCTTGCCCGTCTGGATACACAGTAACACGTCATGCGGGCTGGCCTCTTCGGCCGACGTATAGTGCACGTCGTTCGTCGCCAGAAAACGCAGGTTGTAGCGAGGCGCCATCTCGAGCAGTATCTTATTGACGGCGCGCAGTTCGCGAATGCTGTGCTCTTGGAGCTCGATGAAGAAGCGTTCCGTGCCGAAAACGTCCACGTACCAGCCCATCAGCTCCTCGGCTCGCTTGCGGTTGCCCTCCTGGATAGCACGGGGAATTTCACCAGCGAGGCAGCCGGTCGTGGCGATCAGCCCGTCGCTATGGGCCGCGAGATACTCGTGGTCGATGCGCGGCCGGTAATAGTAGCCTTCTAACTGGGAATCGCTCGCGATCTGCAACAGGTTGTGGTAGCCGGATTGGTTCATCGCCAGCAGCAGCAGGTGAAAACGGTTGCGGTCCTTCTGCGCATCCTTGTCCGTCATCCGCCGCGCCGCCATGTAGGTCTCCACGCCCAGAATCGGCTTCACGCCTTCCCGTTTGCAGGCACGGTAGAAATCGATGGTGCCGTGCATCGTGCCGTGATCGGTGAGCGCCAGCGCGGGCATGTTCAGCTCGCGTGCGCGCGCGGCCAGGTGTGGGATCCGGCTCAAGCCGTCGAGTAAAGAGAATTCGCTGTGGACGTGAAGATGGACAAATTGCTGTTGGTCGCTCATTTCCCTCGTTGCAGGCGTTGCGGGCTACCGCCAGTTTTTGTTGTACTACCCCGCAGCCAGTATAGCACACATCCCGGATCGCCTCGCAAATTTTAAGGAACCAACGCCATCTTGCCAATTGTCTCGCGGGGAGTAAAATCGGCCTGTTGCCAACCGGTAAGCGAGGCAGGAAAGATGGACCTGACAGTCAAGCGCCTTCAAGCTGGTGCGGGTAGCGCACCAAACTACCACTTGCTCGACGCGCAAGGTAATGTCCTCCTGGTTGCCGATCAGAGCATTGCCGCCAACCTTGACGAGCGGCGCCAAGTCCGTCTGGCCCGGCCCGACGGGCGCCTGTTGGCGACAATCGATCTGCCGCTTGCCAGCAGCAAGACCGAAAGCGCCGACTACGCCATCATCCACGACTATGCCGTGTATGCCATCCTCAGCGTGCATCCTCCGGAGGGCGAGGAGAGGCAGCCGGCCGGCCCTTACTTTACCCTTGAAGTCGAGGGAGAGCGCTGGGCGGCCCTGCCTGACCCCACCCTTGCCCACTGTTACGCGCTCTATGATGAAGTCCCCCGCGGCCTCACGCCGTATGGCTCGCTCGCCGATCTCGACCTGCCACCCGCGATTGGCCGCATTTGCCGCCTGGACGCCGACGTCGCTTTCACGGCGACACTCGACGTCGCTCGCTTACAGCAGCCGGATCTTATCATCCTCGCCCTTGCCTACTTGATTGACCGCGCCCAGCCGGCGTAACCTTAGCGACCGAGCCACCCTTCGGCGACAGCCGCGTCGATGAGTGTCTGCGCGTAGCTCCACAACCCCGCCGCCCCGTCGCCCATTACCGCCAGCCGTTCTCGTACCTGGTCGCCGCGAATGCCGTGCTCCAGCCACGCCAATCCCTGGCTGTGGTAATTGTGCAGCAGGGGCATAAGCCGGTCCAGCGCATTCGCGAACTGTGCATCGGCTGTCTCTCGCGCTTCGAACTCCTTCCACAGGGTGTACAGTGCCGCTCCCTGGTCGGTCGGCAGCAGACCGAACAGGCGCGCTGCCGCCTGCTCTTCTCGTTCTGCCTTATCGTGATTGGCCGCCTCGTCGTACAGGTAGGTGTCGCCGGCATCGATCTCCACGATATCATGGACGAGCAGCATCTGGATAACGCGGAGGGGATTCACCTCTTCATTTGCATGCTCCGCCAGAACCAGCGCCATGAGCGCCACATGCCAGCTATGCTCCGCGGTGTTTTCCACGCGGCTGCCGTCGGCCAGATAGCTGCGCCGCTGCACGCGTTTCAGCTTGTCCGCTTCCAAGATAAAACGCAGCTGTTGCGCCAGCCGTTCTTGCTCTTCCATCATCCGGAGCTCCATTTCTGATACCTGGCCGCGTCGCGCTCCGCCATTGCGCCTTGCAGGACCACGTCTTCTTCGCGCCACAGCCGGTAAAGCGTCAGGGCACGCCGGAATAGCCAGCGCAGGTTCGGCGGCACGAGAATCGGTAACGTCTCATCCTCGACGGTCGCTAGGTCGAACCAGCCGGCCTCGCTGCCTGCCATGTCATCGCCGGGAGTCACCTCGCCGCCTTCGTACGCGGCGACGAAGCTCAGGCTGAGCATGTAGCGTACCTGCTGGTCATAGTGGAAGTTCTGGCTGTGTACCGGTCCCAACAGCCGCACGCGCACGGCCGGGCCGGCCTCTTCGCTCACTTCACGCAGAGCGCCGCTGGCCAGTGTTTCGTCTGCTTCAAGAGCGCCGTTGACCACTTCCCAACCCGTTCGCCGTGGGTGGCGTAGCAGCAGGAACTCTTCCTGATCGTTGATCACAAAGACGAGCAGGGCAACCGGCACGCAGGCAAAGGTGCGCCCCCTTTCTGATTGGACGGCAGGCTGTACGCCCTGGCGAGTCGCGGCAGCTTCCCGCTCCAGCTCTAGACTGCGCAGCCGGTACAGGGTGTCCTGCGTGAGCTGCCGGTGCTTGCCGGCGATATCCGCCAGGATACCGAGCACCATGATCATCGCGCCGACGACGAGCAGACCGGTGCCGATGGTGACCGACTGCACGAAGCGGTCCGCGTTGTTACTCGTCACATAAATGTAGAGAAAACGCAGCCACAGCAGCAGGCCCACCAGCAAGAAAGGGGCCGACAAGTAGCTAAAGGTGCGCAACGGTTCATAAAAGGCATAAACGCGCAGGATCGTGCTCGCCTGCGCTTTGACAAAGTGCCACATGCTCCGTTGCAGCCGCGATGGCCGCGTCGGCGCATTGCTACCAACGGGCACGCTGACGACCTCTAGCCCCATCTTCCCCGCCTGGATGATCGTCTCCAGTGTGTAGCTGAAGCGGCTGACGATGGTCAGGCGTAGCGCTGCCTCGCGCGAGTAGGCCCGGAACCCACTTGCCGCGTCGAGCACCTCGGTGCCGCTTAGCGTGCGTACGGTCCAGCTCCCCAATCGCTGCAGGGCGCGCTTTAGCGGCGAGAAGTGCGCTACGGCAGCCACTCGCCGGTCGCCGACGACCAGGTCGGCATGCCCGGCGACGATCGGCTGCACCAGTTTCGGGATATCCTCGCCACGGTACTGGTTGTCGCCATCCGTGTTCACGATGATGTCGGCGCCAAGCCGCAGGGCCGTATCCATCCCCGTTTGGAACGCTTGCGCCAACCCGCGGTTGCGGCGGTGCGCGACGACGTGGTCCACGCCCAAGGCATGCGCCACGGCGACGGTCTCATCGCTGCTCCCGTCGTCAACGACCAGTGTCTCGATGATATCGACGCCGGGTATGGTACGTGGCAACCCGGCGACGACCGCTGGCAGCGTATCAGCCTCGTTGAGGCACGGGATCTGGATAATGCATTTCACAAACTTGGATTGTAAGAAGTGCGGGGGAGGGCGGCAAACGGGCGCAGCGCGCCTGGCTGTCTACTTCCCGCCGAGGATGTCGTCGATCTCCATCCAGTGCAGTCCTTCCCACAGGTAGCGCTCCAGATCGATCTTCAGGTTCTCGTCCACGAAGACGCCTTCGGCGCGGAGGAGCTCTGCCTGCCTTGCCGCCGAGACCTCGCGGTTCTGGATGCTGATACGGCCCTCGCTATTGACCACGCGCTGCCAGGGTACCGGTTCCGCGTCACGTTCCTTGCCGTCTCTGAGTGCACTCAGCGCGTAGCCAACCGCTCGGGCAGCGTTTGGCCGGCCTAACATCTGGGCAATCCGGCCGTAACTGGTCACCATCCCCGGCGGGATACGCCGTACGACGGCGTACACTTGCTCGTAGAAGTTGCGCGCCACGGTTATTAGTCACCTCCGGGCAGCGGCTCGCCGTGGAGCGCCCGTTGTGCCTCTTCCAGCAGTTGCTCAAGCCGTTGCGCCATACTGCTCAACTCTGGCGCTTCGTCCAGTTTCGCCTCGCGCTTGATCGCTGCCAGCCGGCTACTTAACGCTTCTACCTCAGACACGGCGTCTACGGGAGAGGCTTCTCCCCCGCGCCGTTGTCGCAGCGAACTGAGCAGAGTCTGCATCGCGACCGCAAGCGGTGGTGCTGCCAACAGGCCGAGGATGCCAAACGCATCCGCGAGCGGCACCAACATGAGGATCACGAGAATCGGACTATACAGCCGCCGGCGGAACAGGCGCGGCTGCACGACAATCTCGAGTAGCAGGAGGATGAGCGTCGTATAGATGACCGAGACGATCGCCAAGGCGACGCCGCCGCCAAGACCGCCAAGAAACGCGGGCAGAATCGCAAAGATGAATCCGACGACTGGAATGAGCCAGGCGATTGCGCCGACCACGGCAAGGATCGTCGGGAAGCGGATGCCCATCAGCTCATAGCCAAGCCACAAAAGCAGGAAGGCGATAATCGCCTGCGCCGCTTCGTTGCGCAGGTAGCTACCGATTCC
>JAVVFG010000256.1:0-6323 GCA_032260445.1 Anaerolineae bacterium
TTGGCATGGACACGCCGAAAAACGTCACCGCCTTTGAAGTCTGGCTCTTCGACAAGAACGACATTCGCACCGTAACCAAAGTGATCATGAGCGATCACGCCTTCTTTGACGAAGCCCTCAAGGCCAAGCTGGCGCCGAAGGGCGAGCCAATCCTCGCCCGCGAAGGTGAGACGATCGTACTCGAAACCGCCACCCTCATCGTCAACGCCGAGATCACCCGGATGACCTACGGCTCCGGCTCCCTGCCGCCAAAAAGCTTCTTCGATGAGTTCACCGTCGAGCTGTCCGCCTGGGCCAAAGAGGGCGATTTCGACGAGCCCGACATCCAGGGTCACATCGACGAAATGCTCGATTTCTGATCGTAGCCACCGTAACCCTACGAGCATGAAAAAACGTGAAGACGCGACCTCTCGGTCGCGTCTTTTCTCATGGTTCTCGCCCGTGATAATAGGCTACGCTTTACGATAAGGATCGAAGAGTTTCTCCCATTCGTCCAGAGCATAGCGGTCAGTCATCCCGGCGACATAGTCCCCCACGACGCGCTCGGCCGGCAGATGCTCGAGGCGCGCCTGTGTTTTTGCCGGCAACATACCCGGTTCCAGCATATACGCCTCAAACAATTCCGAGACAAACCGCTCCGCCTTCACCTGCATGCGGACAAGGCGATAGTGTCGGTACATGTTCTCATAGAGGAAATCCTTCAACTGCCGCACCTTAGCCGCCATCTCCGGCGAATAACCAACAATGTTCCGCTCAAATAGCTGTACAGCCTCCGGCGAGTCAAGCTGATTACTCTCCAGCACCTCGGAGGTCATAGTGATGACGTCGACCACAAACGCACCAATCAGCTCGCGGATTATCTCGCGGCGAATGAGCTCATTAAACGGCTGACCGTCCCAGCGAATGAGCTCCTTGAATTCGCGCCAGATTTCCAGCACTTCGAGGTCGCGTGGCGTAAATAGGCCGGCCCGCAGCCCGTCGTCGAGATCGTGGGCGTTATAGGCCATCTCATCGGCCAGATTAGAGATCTGTGCTTCGAGAGAAGCGCGTTTGTCCGGTTCATACCCCGTGGCGTCGCTCTGATCGTACTCCGTCTCGTGTTTGATCATCCCTGCGCGCGTCTCGTACGTAAGGTTAAGACCCCGGAAGCCTGGATAGCGCTTCTCTAGATCGGTCACCACACGGTAGCTCTGGGTATTATGATTGAAGCCGCCAATCGGCTGCATCATCTGGTTAAGGGCATGCTCGCCGGCGTGCCCAAAGGGCGGGTGCCCCAGGTCGTGGGCGAGGCAAATCGCTTCGGTGAGATCCTCATTCGCCCCCAGGCCCCGCGCCAACGAACGCCCTAGTTGTGCCACCTCCAGCGTGTGAGTGAGGCGGGTACGGTAATGATCACCCTCGTAGAAGACGAAGACCTGTGTCTTGTACTCAAGCCGGCGGAAGGCCGTGGTATGAATAATGCGGTCGCGATCGCGTTGGAATGCGGTTCGTGTCTTCGACTCCGGCTCAGGATGAACGCGCCCTCGCGACGCTGCGCTCTTCAAAGCGTAGGGGGCAAGCGTTCTGGCCTCTACCTCTTCTAGCTTGTCTCGGGTGTAGATCATCGCCGTCTCCTCTCTGGGCCGTTCCTCCTCGCTGTCCCTCATGCAGTATTTTTACGGCTGGGTTGACAATCGTGTTGCTTAATCTTAACATAAGCAGTAATGGAAAAAAAGGGGCTTAGATGCGCAGCAAGTTCATTCTCTTTCTCGTCGTTGCCACCGCGATCATGGCGATCGGGGTCTATCTCGCCCTAACCTTTCTCATCGGCGACGGCACCGGCGATGACGACCTGGTTGACGGCGAGCCGGCCCTCACCGGTGACGGTCAGCCGTTGATTGGCGTGCCGCTCACCCTCGACAACACGACTGTATACATTAACCCGGCCCCTGGCAATGCCCTCATGCTCCAGCAGCAAGAACCGGCCGAACCTGTTGCGCCCGAGGCTCAGCCCACTTTGCCGCCAGAGCAGTTTCTGCCAACGGTCACACCTGCTCCAGAAGTGGTACAACCAGAACCGGCCCAACCGGTGGCCCCGCTCGTGACGACAGGGCAAGGGATCGTCGCGGGCGTGGAACCGATCATCTTTGTCGACTACATCGTTACCTCAGATGACACGCTCTACCGTATTACCGAAAAACAGGTAACGTCAATTGAGCTCATGGCGGTGCACGGCATCGACGCGCAAGATCTGGTGCCCGGCGCAAACTTGCGCCTCCCAGTCGGCAACCCGGCCTATTGCGCCGGTTCCCGCCCTTATGTTATCCGTCCGGGAGATACTGCCTACAGCATAGCCGTGCGCCAGGGCACAACAGCCCAGACGTTGCAGCAGCTCAACAATCTTGGCGCTGATTTCCGGATTGACATCGCCGATGTGCTATGCATCCCCTAAATAAAGAGATGAGGGCACGCCCTTTCGTCTGGCCGTGCCCTGCCTCCCTCTACCTCTGCCCCTTCCCAACTACCCACCGCAGAGGCGGACCCCTTAGTCCCCGCAGCTCCAGCTACAGTGCCAGCTCGGCAAACTGCAGTTTGGATACCGTCTCATCCGCTACCTGGCTGCACAGTTGATTGTCAGCATCGGCTGAAAACTGCCAGAAAGCGGTCTGTGCGTTCGTCGGCGGATGGCGGCGGCTCTGGAGGAGATAGACATCCTGCCGCAGGGCGAGACCATCGATATCGACATGCCGCACGCCTTCGCGCACGAGCTGCTGCGCGACGAACCCAGACACAAAACCAACGCCCAGCCCCTCACGAACTGCTAGCGCAATCGCTTCGCTGTTGCCAAGCGTTAACACAGTCTGTAGGTCGCCGAGCTCAATACCGGCACGGAGCAGTCCTTGCCGTACAGCGTTAAACGTTCCCGACCCTTCTTCACGCATAATGAGGCTGGCCTCGCGCATCTCGCGCAGCTCGACGGCCCCACGTGCTGCCCACGGGTGGGTATCAGGCACGAGGAGAACGATTGGGTCGGAGTAGAAGAGGCGGGAATCCACATCGTGCCGGTCGGACTCTTGAGGGCACGCCAGCGCAAGGTGGACGCGCCCTTCGCGCAGCGCCTCTATTGCCTGTTTCTGTGAGGACACTTCGCACGTGGCGTGCAGACGCGGGTGTCGCTTGAGAAAGACGCCAAGCAACGAGGGTAGAACGTATTTTCCTGACGTTGTACTGCAGCCAAAGCGCAAATGACCATAGATCGAGCCGTGCAGAGAGGCCATCGTCTCATCAATGCGGATAGACTGGCGCACCAACTGCCGGGCAAGCGGCATCAACGCCATGCCGGCATCCGTCAAGGTAAGTTGGCGTCCGGCACGGTTAAAGAGTTTTGTCTGGAAGTGTTGCTCCAATGCCTGAACGTGTTGGCTGACACTGGGCTGTGTCATGCTCAGCAGACGTGCTGCTTCTGTGAAATTGAGTGTCTCAGCTGCCGTCAGAAAGACGTTTAGCTGGTGCGCATCTAGCACGCTCGTTCCTCATCCGGCACCCGTCCACTAATCATTATGTAACCTATTTTCCCTTCCCGACTGCCTCGCAAGCAAGTGACAAATGTCACCTTCTGACTGTTACTTATCATCACGCCCCTGCAGGATAGCCATTACTTATAGCAGTCATCGTAAGCCCATCCCGCCGAGAGCAACACAGGTTAGCTGGTTGACAAAGCGCAGGGTGCCTCTTACGATCGGGGCCGCTTGTGGCAGAGAGGAACCGGCATGGTAAGCGAAGCGACGGTGCGCACCCGCATCTGGCCCGAAACAGAGAAACTCATCACGGCAACCCTCGCCGAAGATGACGACGCGCTGCGCGATCTGTTGGTCCCACGCAGCGAAGCGGCCCTTCTCCACCACCTCTTCGGATTCCCCGTATTCGACCTTCTCCTGAAAACCGTGTTGGGGCGGGAACAGCTTGCTTTGACGCGCGCCATCGAGACGGACAAGGGAAAGTACGTCCATATCGAGTTCGTTTGGCCTGATCCCGGTGCGAGCGACGCCAGCTACACCGCGGCCGACATTGTCTCGGTGCAGTTACGACGCTACAAGGGCGCGTGGCGCGTGGTCGCCGTTAATCCGGCCGCAACCGATTTCCCGCTGACCGAGCCCCGTGCCCAGGGCATTCTCGTATCGGCCGAGCGCGCCGCGGGCGGCAAGCTTCCTCAGGAGCCCTGGATCCTGCCAGTTGCTCTGTTCGCCGGTAGCTTACAGCTGCCTCTCCGTGATAGAGCGACGGCGGAACCCGTGCTTGCCCTCTTGTTGCCGGGGATGCAGCAGCGGAGCTACGGTGCGCTCTCGCTAGTCGGTGCGTTCCGCCTGTGGCACGATTTCACGCGAAAGGCAAGCCCAGACCCTGGCGACCCCGCCGCGTGGGCAGGCGCTGTGGAGTTCATAATGAGCGAACAAAACTTGCGTGAGCTGACCCAGGCGGCCGTGGGCAAGTACTACGGCGTTTCCCTGACCGCCATGTTGCCGCGCATCCGGCAGATAAAAGAAATCCTGAACCTCCACGATCTCGACGCGCGTTATTCGGCGTTAGGGGGCACGCAGGTTGTCTTGAGAGATAAGTCGAACGGTGCCTAGGCTATCACACGTGCAGCAGCTCGTCCTGGTTTTCATCGTCGCCGTGCTGCTACGTCTGCCAACGGTCGGCAGCAAGAGCATGTGGCTCGACGAGGCTTTTGGCGCCTACCACGCGCAGCGCGCCGAGCTGGCGACGCCGACCGTAGTCGAGGGGACACACCCGCCGCTTTATTACACGTTTCTTCACTACTGGATCCCAGTGGCTGGAAACGGCGAGGTGGGGCTTCGCCTCCCCTCGGTCGCCGTTTCGTTAGCAGGCATCGGCCTTCTCTACCTGCTTGCGCGGATGCTGTTTGACCGCCACGTTGCGCTTGTCGCCGCCACCTTGTTGGCTGTTTCGCCCCTCGACGTATGGTATGCGCAAGAAGCCCGGATGTACATTTTTGTGACCTTTTTCGGGTTGCTTTTCGCGCTCGCCCTCCTGTGGAGCCGTCCTCTTAGCGTACTAATCATTGCCGCCGCGGCCGGCGTTGGTCTCTATTTCGATATCTTATGCTTCCACTATGGGCCGGTCTGAGTGCCGTCTGGCTCGTTTACCTGTCGCGCCAGAGTCAGCGTCTACTCCCACTTCTCTACTGGCTTGCCGGCTCAGCCGGTGCCTGGTGGATCTACCGGGATTGGTGGCCTACCCTGAGAGCCTCGTTCGACCAGGCAATCAGCTCCGTCTTCATTTTCGCGCAATTGCGTGCGCGGTTCGGCTTACCGCCATTGGCGTTCGGTCATTTCATCGCCGCGCTGATCGTAGCGGCTGTTGCGATTGCCTTGGGCGCATTATTGATTAGCTGGCTTGTGCAGCGTCCGGCCGGACGCCGTGTGGTCACGCTGGCTGTGCTCCTCGTGTTCGTGCTCCTTTCCTTACTGTTGGTGATGCCCCGTCTCTACAGCGTGAAGCGCGTGCTGGTCACCGGATGGCCCTACGTCGTCTTATCGATGGCCTGGCTAATCGTGCGCACGAAGGAATGGCGCCGCTGGGTGCAGCCATTCGCAATCGGACTGTCTCTGCTCGCAACACTCGCTGCGCTCTCCCTGCCGAAGGACGATTGGCGCGGCGCTGTCGCTTATCTCGAAGAGCAGACAGGTAGAGAGGCTGCGGTTTGGCTAGATCCCTCCTGGAGCACATTTCCCTATAACTATTACGCACAGGAGTCCGTGCCCCAGACCGGAAGCCTTGAGGAGTTGGCCGAAGTAGCAGGAGAGAGTCGCGAGATCTGGCTGGTCGCCAAGCGTTTCCCAGGCCAGGACGTGCCGTCCTCGCCCGCTGAAACATGGCTTGACGCCCGCTGGCAGCTCGTTCAGCGGCAACCGTTCTACCGGCTGGAAGTGAGAGAATACCGTCCGCACTAGCTACCCGCCCGGCCGTTTGTCCCCTATAATGCGAGTGGTGGTTCCTCCTCAAACCGGGGCCGCTCCCATGACAGATCGACAGGGTTTTGCAGACAAGCTTTGCCGCCAGGCAGACGAAAATACGAGGACACAATGAACAAGAAAACAATCGAAGACATCAACGCAGAAGGTAAGAAAGTATTCGTACGCGTCGACTTCAACGTACCGCTGAGCAGCAAGGACCCGAACGACGAAATCACCGTCACCGACGATACCCGCATTCGTGCGGCGCTACCTACCCTCCACTATCTGCTCGATCAGGGGGCGGCACTCATCCTGGCATCCCACCTGGGGCGGCCAAAGAGTGCTGAGGACCGCCAGTTCTCCATG
>JAVVFG010000257.1:0-6251 GCA_032260445.1 Anaerolineae bacterium
CTCACGGTAGTGCAACGGATGCTGGTCAACATCGTTTGTGTACAACGGTTCGCCCGTCGTCACGACATGACCGACGATCCCCTGTCCCACGGCAACGTGTAAGCGTGACAGCGCCTCCCGGTTCGTGCCGACGTTTGCCAGCACACGTAGCCGCTGGTGAGCCTCGTCAAGTAACCACAGGGATGAAGCTTCAATGTTCCAGCTACGGTGAACCTGCTGGATGGTCAGCTGCGCGACCTCCGCCAGGTCAAGGGAAGACGTGATCGTACGCGTGATGTTGAGCAGTGTCTTCAGCTCGTCCGCGCGTGACGCCAGAGCCGCGTCTGTCCGTTGGTAAGTCTGCGCATTGGCGATGGCGACGGCGACGTAATCCGAAAGGGCAGAAAGAAGCAGCTCATCGCGCTCGCTGAATGCGCGCGGCGCATTATCGTTTCCAACGCAAAGCACGCCGATGTTTTGTCCGTGAGCCGTCAGGGGAACGTACAGGATGGCCCGCGCACGGAAGTCGGAGCGAATTGTGCCACCCCGTGTGGTAAATACGGCCTGGCGCACAATTTCACCTGTGCGCAGCACCTCACCCGCGACTGACCCCTCGACCGGCCTCTCTTCGACTTCAGGGGTATCATCAAGAATACTGCGCACCTGCGGCTGTAAGTGCGTTCCCGCCGCGTTGGGTAACCAGATAATGCTGGTCTCGGCATTGGTGAGCTCCAGCGCACCCTGCAGCGAGCGCTCAATCACCTCGTCCAACTGCAAGAGCGCCGTCACCGATTTCCCCAGTGCAAAGAGGGACCGCATTTCGCGGATCTGGCGCCGCATCTCGCTCTCCGCACGCTGCAGTTTTCCCAATAGCCGTTCCTTGTCGTGGCGCAGGCGCGATTCGAGGAGTGCGCGGTGGATGGTCCCCGAGACTTCTTCGACCGTGAAGGGCTTGACCAGATAGTCCTTGATGCCCAGCCGGAACGCTTCGATCGCGCTCTTCTCCGAGCCGTAACCGGTCATCAGGATAACTGGGATCTCAATCGAGAGCCGCGCCATCGCCTCGAGGACGTCCAGACCGGTCATTTCCGGGAGGTTAAGGTCCAGCATCACGAGGTCTGGATGCTCTTCTTCTATCAGGCGCAGTCCCTCCCGCCCGTCCAGGGCGACGATCGCCCGATGCCCCAGCGTCGGCAGGAGAAATTCGCCCAGGTGGCGGGCGATCTCCTGGCTATCGTCGACTACAAGAATGAGCTCGCCACTCATTGGCTTGTCCTCACTGCCTGCGATGGCTTCGCAGCATAATAACACATGTTGACAGCCCCTCTACCCCAATTATAATCCGGCTCACTCATCGTTTCGGGTCTGAGAGGGAATCAAGACGCCTATCGATAGGGCTACGCGTTTGGCCCCTCAGCCGAAAGCACCACCGTGGAGTGAAACAACAAATGTCACGAACGATAAAGGCGCCCACAGGAACTGAGCTCCATTGTAAAGGCTGGTTGCAGGAAGCAGCTTTCCGCATGCTACAGAACAACCTTGATCCCGACGTTGCCGGCGACCCGGAGCATCTAATTGTCTACGGCGGGCGTGGTCGCGCTGCGCGGAGCTGGGAAGCCTACGACGCAATCCTGGCATCATTGCGCGAACTAGAGGACCACGAAACGTTGCTTGTGCAGAGCGGTAAACCAGTCGCTGTCTTCCGCACCCATCGCGACGCACCTCGCGTATTGATCGCCAACACCAACATCGTCCCTCACTGGGCCACCCAGGAGAACTTCGACCGTTGGGAGGCCGAAGGCCTGATCATGTACGGTCAGATGACTGCGGGTAGCTGGATTTATATCGGCACCCAGGGGATTCTGCAAGGGACGTACGAGACATTTGCCGCGGCTGCGCGCGATGCCGGCTGGCCGTCGCTGCGGGGCCGCTGGGTATTGACCGCCGGGCTGGGCGAGATGGGCGGCGCCCAGCCGCTGGCTGTGACCATGAATGGCGGCGTGGCTCTCGTCGTCGAGATCGACCCGGCCCGCGCCCAGCGCCGGCTCGACCACCATTACGTTGACGAGATTACAGACGACCTCGACAATGCCCTGGCCCGTGTAGAGCAGTACGTGGTCGCAGGAGAGCCGCGTTCTATTGCCCTCATCGGCAACGCTGCCGCCGTCTTGCCCGCCATCCTCAAGCGCGGCCTCCAGCCAGACATCGTCACCGACCAGACCTCGGCACACGATCCGCTCGCCTACTTCCCTTATCACCTCTCCTTTGTTGAAGGTCAGGCACTGCGCAAGCGTGATCCTGACAAATTTGTGGCGCTGGCGATGGAATCGATGGCTCGCCATTGCGCGACGATGGTCCGCTTCCAGGAAAAAGGCAGCATTGTCTTCGATTACGGCAACAACCTGCGGCAGCGAGCTTACGACGCGGGCGTTGAGGATGCCTTCAACTATCCCGGCTTCATTCCCGCCTACATTCGCCCGCTTTTCTGTGAAGGGCAGGGGCCGTTTCGCTGGGTCGCCTTGAGCGGCGACCCTGAGGATATCTACGCCACCGACCGCGCCATTATGGAGCTATTCCCTGAGAACGCGCACCTACATCGCTGGCTGAAGATGGCGCAGGAACAGGTCCACTTTCAGGGCCTTCCAGCGCGTATTTGCTGGCTCGGTTATGGTGAGCGCGACCGTGCCGGTCTGCGCTTCAACGAAATGGTCGCCAGCGGCGAGGTCAAGGCCCCCATTGTCATCGGCCGTGACCACCTCGACGCCGGCTCAGTCGCCAGTCCCAACCGGGAGACAGAAGGGATGAAGGACGGCTCAGATGCGATTGCCGACTGGCCGATCCTCAATGCCCTCATCAATGCCGTGGGCGGAGCGACCTGGGTTAGCTACCATCACGGCGGCGGCGTAGGCATCGGCTACAGCTTACATGCCGGTCAGGTTATCGTCGCCGATGGCACACCAGAAGCCGCTGCCCGGCTCGAACGCGTCCTCACCACCGATCCGGGTATGGGGGTAGTCCGCCACGTCGACGCGGGCTACGAGCAGGCGATTGCCTTTGCGCAGAGAAACGGCATCAAGATTCCGATGCAGGCTCAATGAGAAGGGGGACCAAGTGTCTACTTTACGTAAAGCTATCATTATGTTATATTACGCCACATAGGGGCATGTTGGTTCCACTGCCATGCCCTATGGTTAGGGAGGTGTAGTAATGATAGCTCCACGCAAGATAGGGCAGCACTGGGCTCCGCTCTTCGCTCTGTTGCTCGTCGTTGTCCTGGCATTAGCGGCCTGCGAACGACAGCTCCAGGATCAGGGTAACAATCTCATTCCCGATATCGGCACGGCCGGTGAAGCGGAGCAGCCGGCAGCCGGAGACGAGGTTGAAGAAGACGAAGCGGACGCCGAGGATGGCATTCCCGCCGAAGAGGCGACCGCCGTCGTCGAGGAGACGCCGATCGCCGAGGAAGCGGTCACGGATGTTCCCGCCGAGGAGCCGGAGGCTGAGGTGACCGAGGAAGAAGTGCCGGCAACGGAAGAGTCGCCTCGACCTGCAGACGAGACACCGGCAGCCGAAGAAACAGCCGAGAGCACCGAAGAGCCTGCGGAGGAAGAACCCGCAGAAACCGCCACCGAAGAGGCAGCCGCGCCAGAGAGTGACGCTGAAACGGCCGAGGAAGAAGAAACTGAGGTCGCCGAAGAAGAGGCCGCTGCAGAAGCCGAAGAAGAGACCGTTGCAGAAGCCGAAGAGGCTGAGGCCCAGGCAACCGCAGAGGCAACGCCGGCAGCCGCGGAAGAGCGCACCCACGTTGTCCAGGCAGGCGAGAACCTCTACCGCATTGGCCTGCAGTATGGGATTTCCTGGGTCGTATTGGCCAACTACAACAACCTGCCCAACGCCAACGCCATCGTCGTCGGCCAAGAGCTGAAGATTCCGCCTGATCCCACGGCCCCCGCTGGGACGCCAACGCCAACACCGGCGCCTTCAGGCGAGACAACCTATGTCGTCCAGGCCGGCGACAACCTCTACCGGATTGGCCGCCTCTACAACATCAGTTGGGTTCTGATTGCCGAGGCCAACGGTCTGGTAAATCCGAATCAGATTTTCGTGGGCCAGGTGTTAAAGATCCCGGCCAGTGACACTACGCCGGCGCAAATTACCCACACCGTCCAGCCGCGCGAAACGCTCTTCCTGATCTCCCTGCACTACGGCGTGCCATGGATGACGATCGCCAGCGCCAATAATCTAACCGCGCCATACGTCATTTATCCGGGACAGACGCTGGTCATTCCCGCGGGCGGTTAGCAGCCCGTGTCCTGGCAGGGGATCATTCGCGCCTACCGCGACCACCTGCCCCTGGCAGCAGAGTCGACGATCATCAGCCTGAATGAGGGCAATACCCCCCTCATTCAGGCTGATCGTTTAGCCGAGGAGATCGCTCCCGGCGCGGGCTTACAGCTTTTTCTCAAATTCGAAGGGCTCAACCCAACCGGTTCCTTCAAGGACCGGGGTATGACGGTAGCCGTCAGCCAGGCGGTAAATGAGGGAGCAGAGACAGTGATCTGTGCCAGCACGGGCAACACGGCAGCCAGCGCCGCCGCCTATGCTGCCCGTGCCGGCTTGCGCTGTGTCGTTCTCGTCCCCGAAGGCAAGATCGCGCTGGGCAAGCTGGCGGCCTGTCTCGCCTACGGCGCAGACGTTATCGCCGTCGACGGCTCCTTCGACGCCGCTCTGGATCTGGTGCGCGCCACCGTCGAACGTCACCCGCTTGCTCTCGTCAACTCGATCAACCCCTGGCGGCTAGAAGGCCAGAAAACGGGCGCCTTCGAAATCTGCGATCAGCTCGGCGGACAGGCACCGGACTGGCACTGCCTACCTGTCGGTAATGCCGGCAACATCACCTCGTACTGGAAAGGCTACAAGGAGTACGGCAGGGGGCTCCCGCGCCTCCTGGGCGGGCAGGCCGAGGGGGCAGCGCCCCTAGTGCGCGGCGAGGTCGTGCGCCATCCAGAAACGATCGCCACCGCGATCCGCATCGGCAACCCCGCCCGCTGGCACGAGGCGATGGTCGCTCTCGACGAGTCCGGCGGCTTAATCGCCGCTGTCAGCGATGCGGAGATCCTGCAGAGCTGGAAATGGCTGGCAAGCCTTGAAGGTCTCTTCGTAGAGCCGGCATCAGCGACGGGCGTTGCCGTTCTCTTCAAACAGATACAGGCGCGGGCCATCGACGTTCAGGGCAAAAGGATCGTCTGCGTGTTGACCGGGCATGGCCTGAAAGACCCGGATACGGCGGTCGCGCAGGCAGCGCAGCCACGGCGGCTCCCAGCTACCCTGGACGCGTTGGAAAGCTACTTGGGCCGGAGCCGCTAGTTTACAGGGGGAGGCGTGGGGGATTTACGGCGATTCCTCGTAAACCAGATAAGAATCGTCAATCCAGCCGGTCACGCCCTGTACGGTCATCACCTCGCGCCACAGGACACCCCCTTGGCTTGAGCGGCGCGGTAGCAGGATAACCGTCGAGCCTCCAGGCGTAAGCACCAGTTCCTGCCCACCCGGCGAGCGGTAGATCCATACGTTGCTCCGGCTCGGGTCAACGACTGCCGTCGGCGCGTCGATTGGGGTGGGCGTCAGGCTCGGAGTCGGCGTCGCCGTTGGTGTCGGCGTCATCGTCGGCGTGGGCGACGGGGTAAGCGTCGGCGTCGGCGTACTCGTCATCGTCGGCGTGGGTGATGTCACTCGTGTTGGGGTACCGGTTGCCGTTGCCGCCGTCGCGTCTGTCTCTTCGCCAGGATTACCCGTGGGTGTGAGCGTCGGGATAGACGGGGTGATCACCTCGGCTGCAGCCAGCGAGACAGTTACAGTTAGTGTGCTCGTCGGGCGCTGCCCGGCGCCGAACGCGCCCGACACCGGCGTCTCGCCGACGGCGCGCGGGGTGACCGATGCCGTGGCCAGCGACAACGTATCGGTGATCGCACTTCGTGTCAGCGTGCCCGGCACATCGGGTGTACTTGCCACGACAGCCTGCGTTGACGTGCTGGTGGGCGCCGCCGGCTGAGCCGTAGCATCATTCCCCAGGGGAACCCCTGCCAGGAAAAACCCCAGGACGAGTAACAGCGCCGCCAAGGCGTAACCCGTGAACTCGCGCACGCGCAGATCAAGGCGGTAAACATCGAGCCCGAGCCGCCGCAGCAGCCGCGGCGACTGCGCAAGGAAGGCCAGCAAAAGGGCAAAGATCGCGGCGAGCGCCGCAATCCCCATTCCCCATAACGTCCACG
>JAVVFG010000258.1:0-6201 GCA_032260445.1 Anaerolineae bacterium
ACAAGCGCGGCGCCTATTTCCGTTATGGTGAAACCCTGCTCGGGCAGGGCCGGGAAAACGCCAAGACGTATCTGCGGGAGAACCCGGAGGTGCTGGGCGAAGTGGAAAATCTCGTGCGGCAAGTAGCCGGGCTCCCGAGTCTGGCACCGGCGGCGGTAGCCGCGGAATAGAGGAATAATTAGCAGAAGACGAGCTTCTTGGAAGCTGTTCGGATTCTTAGTATTGACCAACGGCATTTGACTACAGCAGGCCGGCGCCCTGTGGGCCCGGCTGGTTGAGAAAGAACTCCAGAAAAGTGATCGCTGAACGGCCCGTGCGTGGCACGGGCGCCCGCGATTTGGCTGGCAGAGAAGGGGTGACGACCCGCCGGCCGGCGCAGTAAGAGAACAACCAGATACGAGACGCGGGCGCCGTAATTTTTCGCCTAATAGCTGTCGTTCCTTCTTAGCTACAACCTGTTGTGTCCTGCGTACGCGATGCCGTGGTCTGATACCCACGGCATTTTGCATTTAAGATGGTGGATCGGAAGATTACCGCACTCAAGCGGCAGAAAAAGAATCAGGAGCGCGTTAGCGTCTATCTTGACGGCGAGTTCGCATTTGGGCTGCCGGAAGACGCGGCGATCGCCCTGCGCACGGGGCAAACGCTTAGCGAGGCTGAGATCGCGGCTCTACAGGATAAGGACCGCTTTGCGCGGCTGCGTGACCAGGCGACCCACTATCTCAGCTACCGGCCGCGTAGCGTGGCCGAAGTGCGGCGCCATTTTCTGCGCAAGGGACACGAGGAAGCGCTCGTGGAGCGGGTGATCGCCTATCTGAGCGAGCGGGCGCTGCTCGACGACGAGGCGTTTGCGCGCTACTGGGTGGAACAGCGGGAGACATTTAAGCCGCGAAGCCGCCTGGCGCTGCGCCAGGAGCTTTATAAACGCGGCGTCGACGCCGCCGCCATTGACGCGGCAATTGATGACGTGGACGAATTGGCTGCCGCCCGCCGGGCTGCCGAGAAATTGGCCTGGAAGTGGCGGGGGCTGGACTATGACCGCCTGCGAGCCAAGCTCGGCGGCTATTTGCAGCGGCGTGGCTTCGGCTACGACATTGTCAGACTAATCGTGGAAGAGACCTGGGCCGACAGCGGCGCAGATGAAACAGCGACTTAAAGGAGACCAGACATGGTTGAACTCATTATCGGCATCGTCATCGGGCTAATTGCCGGTGCCGCTTTGGCTGGATATGTCGTCTACCAACGACAGAAGCCACGAACGGAAGGGATTTATGAACAGGCGCGGCAGGAGGCGGAGCAGATCCGGAGGAGCGCCGAGACAGATGCGCAACAGCTACTGGAGCAAGGGCACCAGGAGATAAAAGAGACGCGTGCCGAGGCCGAGAAGGCGGTCGAACGCCGGTACGAAGAGCTTTCGCGGCGGGAGGAGCGCCTCGACGAGCGGCAAGTAACGCTCGACCGGCAGCAGAGCCGGGTGGAGAAACGGGAGCTGCGCCTCAACAAGCGACAGGCGCGGCTCGACCGGCGCCATGCACAGTTGACGGAGATGGAAACGGAGCGACTGGAGGAGTTGCAGCGCATCGCCGCTCTCAGCGAGGATGAGGCGAAGCAGATGCTGCTTGACGCCGTAGAAGTCGAAGCACGGCAGGACATGGCGCGGATTATGCGCGAGATCGAGGACCAAGCGCGCGAGGAAGGAGAGGAGCGGGCGCGCGAGCTGATCAGCCTGGCGATCCAGCGCGTGGCCAGCGAGCACGTGTCGGAGGTGACGATCAGCGTCGTGCCGCTGCCCAACGACGATATGAAGGGGCGGATCATCGGGCGTAACGGGCGCAACATTCGCGCCTTCGAGCTGGCCGCGGGCGTTGACGTGGTGGTCGACGACACGCCTGAAGCGGTGACGATTTCCAGCTTCGACCCGACGCGGCGCGAGGTCGCGGTCCGCGCGATGTCTAAGCTGGTCGCCGACGGGCGCATCCATCCGGCACGTATCGAGAAGCTGGTGAAAGACCAAGAGGACGAGGTGGAGCGGATCATCAAGCAGGCGGGCGAAGAAGCGGCCTACGAAGCGAATGTGCACGGCCTGCATCCGGAAGTGACGAAGATGCTAGGGCGGCTGAAGTTCCGCACGTCGTACGGGCAGAACCAATTGCACCACGCGGTGGAGGCGGCGAAGATCGCCGCGGTGTTGGCCGCCGAGCTGGGGGGAGACGTGGAGACGGCGAAGATGGGCGCGCTGTTGCACGACCTGGGCAAGGCGATGGACCATGAGCAGGAAGGGACGCACGCCATGCTCGGCGCGGAATTTGCACGCCGCTTTAACGTGCCGAAGAAGGTGGTCAACGCGATCGCCTCGCACCACCACGAGGTGGACCAGGAGTCGATCGAGGATATCATCGTGGAGACGGCGGACGCGATTTCGGGCGCCCGGCCGGGCGCGCGCCGCGAGAGCCTGGAGAATTACATCAAGCGGGTGCGCACGTTGGAAGATATTGCGCATACGTTTGAGGGCGTGGAAAACGCCTATGCGCTGCAGGCCGGGCGCGAGATCCGGATTCTCGTCAAGCCGGATTCGATCGACGATTTAGCCGCAATGCGGCTGTCGAAAGAGATCGCGAAGACGATTGAAGATAGCATGCAATATCCAGGGCAGATCCAGGTAACGGTGATCCGCGAGACGCGCGCCGTGGGGTTTGCCAAATAAGGGTTACGAGAGATCCGATTCCTCCAAGTAATCGGATGTTGTGAGAGTGGAGGAACATTGATGCGTACACCGATCATAGCCGGGAACTGGAAGATGTATAAGACGGCCGAGGAGGCGGTGAGCTTTGTGCAGGCGATGCGCACGGAGCTGGCAGCGATCGAGGGCGCAGATGCGGTCGTCTGCCCGCCGGCGATAGCCATTCCGGCGGTCGCCGCGGCGCTCGAGGGGAGCAAGGTTGGCGTTGGCGCGCAGAACATGCATTATGAGGAAGCAGGCGCCTACACGGGCGAGCTGGCGCCCCCGATGCTGACGCCGTTCTGCCAGTATGTGATCCTGGGCCACTCGGAGCGCCGGGCTTACTATTGCGAGACGGATGAGAACGTGAACAAAAAGGCGAAGGCAGCGCTGGAGCACGGGCTGACGCCGATCATCTGCGTGGGCGAGAGTCTGGAACAGAACGAGGCGGGGGAGACGGTGAGCTTCGTGAGCGGGCAGGTGCGCGCGGCGCTGGACGGCATTGACGCCGCCGGCGTTGCCCAGTGCATCATCGCCTACGAACCGATCTGGGCAATTGGCACGGGCAAAGCAGCCAGCCCCGAACAGGCCGGTGAAATCATCGAGGAGTCGGTGCGGAACACGATTGCCGAGATGTACGATGCGGAGACCGCGGAGACGGTGCGCATCCAGTACGGCGGCAGCACTAATCCAGACAACATCGGCGCCTTCATGGCCCACCCGCAAATCGACGGCGCTCTGGTCGGTGGCGCTAGCTTGAAGCCGTCGTTCGTGGAGATGGTGCGGATTGCGGCCGAGAGCTAACCTGCTTTAGGAGGGCCCGGCCCTCCTTCCCCGCTGATGGACCAGTCGTTGATGTCTTTCTTCTGGGTAGCGCTGGCGCTGCCAGTGCTACTCGTCGTGCAGCGCTGGATCCACCGCCATCTGCGCGGGGTCGCCTACCTGCTCACGGGGCGGCAAAGCTGGGCGGTTATCGTCTATGCGCTTGTTCTCCTGCCGGGCGTTGTCCTACACGAAATCAGCCACTGGGTTTTCGCGAATTTGTTGGGGGTGCGCACGGGCGCTGTCTCCCTGCTCCCCCGGCAGCAGGCCGACGGCTCGATCCAGCTCGGCTACGTGGAATATTACCGTCACCGGCGCCTCGACCCGGTCCGCGAGAGCCTGATTGGTGGGGCGCCGCTGATTACCGGCACGGTGGTGATCCTGCTGATTGGCTTGCGTGTTTTCGACGTGCCGGCTTTGTCGCAGGCGATTGGTGCGGGGGAGATCACCCATCTGACAGGCGCGCTCGGCGAGCTGTTCAACACGCCTGACTTCTTCTTGTGGCTCTACCTGCTGTTCGCGGTGAGCAACGCGATGCTGCCGAGCCCTTCTGACCGGCGAGCTTGGCCGGCGTTCATTGTCTTGTTAGTGGTTGGCGCGGCCGTGCTACTGTTGTTGCGCCAGCAGGCGTTCCTCGTCAATGGGCTGACGGGACCGGTGGCGACGGTGTTTGGCTTTGTTGGCCTGGCGCTGACCCTAGCCATCGGGGTGGACCTGGTGTTTATGCTGATTATCTTCCTGGTCGAGACGGTTGTGAGCCGGCTGAAGAAGGTGCAGATCCAGTATGGGGGGCCAAGCCCGTTGGAATAGGAGAGATATCCGATTTCCCGGAGAAAGCGGATATCTCCTCGCACGGTTAGCTCTCGGCCACTCGTTCCACGGCGATGGTACAGTCGGTAAGCAGGGCAGCGCCGAGGGCGAGAGCGGTGTAGGTGGGCAGCAGGGCGATGCCGGCAACGCCGAGCACGATGGGGATCTCGAATAAGATACGCTTGTCTGCGTTCTTGACGACGATGCGGCGCACGCCGGCTTCATGGACGAGGCGGCGTACCGTGTCTACCAGCTCTTCGCCGGCGACGGTGAACTCTTCTGTCCAGGTACGGTCAGCTTCGCCCGCCGCTTCGTCTTCTTTCAGGTCTTCTTCTTCAATACGGATGGGCTCGCCTTGTTCCGGCGAGAAGCCCCCAGCGGGTTGTTGGACGTCTTTTTCTTCTTCCATTGCAAGTTAACTCCTTTTATCGCGCAGCCAGAGATAGCCGCCGAGTGCAATGAGCATTAAAGGCCACCAGGCACCGATGCCGCGAAACACGAATAGCTCAAAGAAGATGGCCAGGGCCATGGTCGCCAGGATAAGGGCGCGCACGACGCGATAGCCGGTGGTGTGAACACTGTGATCGGGCTCGAAGCGCTTCACGTACATGGCGCCGGCAACGACAGCGGCCGGTAGCAGTAGCCAGGCGTAGGCCCAGCTACCGTAGTGGTGGGTCACACCCATGACCAGGAGCAGGAGGCCGACGAGCAGCGTGGGCGCGCCGGCGATGGCCAGGACACTCAGGCTGCTGCGCGCTTCGGTCGTCGAGCGGTAGGCGGGCCACATGAGGAGCAGGCCGGGCGCGACGAGCAAGATCAGCGGGAGCCATAGCTCGTCTGGCAAGAGGGCGGGCGACAGCAGCACGAGGCCGCCGCCGATGAGCAGCGCCGGCCAGACGGATCTGGGCCGTGCCGGGGCTTTCATTTCGGCCTTGTAAACAGTTTCATCATGCATGATCCAATTCCTCCAGATTCGCCGTGCCGTGGTTCTGCTGGACTATACGGGGGAATTAGGGTTGGGTTGCAGCGGGTGGCGAGCAGGATAGTCGGGGGCCGGGGAGAGGAGTGAGCATCCTGCTCGCGGTCCGTGACTGAGGGTTATGGTTCGGGGTCTTCGGCGTGCTCGGCGGGAAGGAATTCGATTTCGAGGACGCCGTCGACGAGCCGGCCGCTGCCGGCGCGGCGCTTGGCGAGCACGTTGGGGAGGATCATCTCCCGTTTGAAGTTGCCAATGGTGATGAACATCTCGTCGCCGCGCTTGCGGAGGCGCACCTTGCCACCCTCGACGAAGGGGAGCGGCAGCCGTAGCAGGAAGGTGTCGTTTGGGCCTTCGACGACCTCTTGCACCATTCCCTGGTAGAAAATCTCGCCTGGATCCTCGTCGCCAAAGGTGTCAAGCGCGAGGCGACGCAGGGTGTCAAGGCCGACGACCTCGTAGGGATAGTAGGGGGTGGTCCACAAGGGCAGTGGGCTGAACGTCGCCTCGATGATTTCAAGATACTTCTCTTGCAGAGCCCGCCGCTGCTGGTAGAACTCGCTTTCTGTGCCGTCTTCCGGCAGGATGCGGTTGATGATCACGCTGTCCACCGGGTAATTGAAGAGGCCGAGATAGCTAATGGCCCGTTCTGCCTCGCGCACGACCATGCGCTCGGGCTGAACGACGACGCGGTAGCTGGTCACCTCCGGGTCACTAAGCCGGGCGCGGAGCTCCGCGGTCGCCTCGTCCAGTCTACGCAGTGCTTCCATGACCTCGGCCGGTGTCTTGAGAAGGCGGCCGGCAAAGGGACGCAGCAGGCTGACGACGCCGCGCTCGACGCGCGTCAGGTGGCTGGCGTACCAGCGGAAGGTAT
>JAVVFG010000259.1:0-6153 GCA_032260445.1 Anaerolineae bacterium
CCACGATCCATCCACGCTTCGGCCATGGCTGTACCCGCATAAGGAGCGAGATACTGCAACGGGGCCGGGTCAGAGGCACCGGCGACGATGACAACGGTGTACTCCATCGCCCCGTAGCGATCCAGCGTATTGACCACGTTGGCGACCTGCCCGACACGCTGCCCGATGGCTACGTAAATGCAGAGCATGTCCTGGCCCTTTTGGTTGATGATCGCGTCCACGGTGATCGCCGTCTTGCCTGTTTGCCGGTCACCAATGATCAGCTCGCGCTGCCCGCGCCCAATCGGGAACATCGCGTCGATCGCCACGATACCCGTCTGCACCGGCGTATCCACACCACGGCGCTCAATCACGCCCGGCGCAATGCGCTCTACAGGGCGCCGTTTCGTCGTCGCCACTGGCCCTTTACCGTCGAGCGGCTGGCCCAGCGGGTTCACCACCCGCCCGATGAGGGCGTCGCCAACAGGGACCGACGCAATCCGGCCCGTCGTGCGCACTTCATCGCCCACTTCGATGCCCGTGTAATCCCCCATGACCACGATACCGACCTGGTCCGGTTCCAGGTTCAGCGCCAGTCCAATGACGCCATTCTGAAACTCGACCAGTTCGTTAGACGTCAAATTCGCCAGCCCGTCGGCCAGAGCGATACCGTCGTAAACGGCGATGACTGTGCCCACGCTCTGCGTTTCGACAGCCGGTTTGAACGCCTCAACCTTCTTCAGTAACGATTCGGTGATCTCGTTAAAATCTGGAGCAAGAGTCGCCATGCACCATCCTCCTAAACAAAAACGACAAACAGAAGGGGCAGTTGCCCCAATTCGTTAACGCGTAAGACTATCGACGGTCGCCTGATCCAGGCGCCCGACCAGGGCTTGCACCAGTTGCCGGGCACGGTCGTAATCGTCCCGATGAATAATCGCGCCGTGGCTGTGTATGTGGCGCGCGGCGACGGCGATGACCACCGTCGGCACCCCGGTGCCGTGCAGGTGGATGGCAGCTCCGTCGGTCGCGCCGCCCTGTATCGAGGAGAACTGCAGCGGGATCTCCAGCTCCTCGGCAATGTCGATGACCAGATCGCGCAGCGCCAGGTTCGGAATCATGCGCGTGTCGTAAATGAGCACCGTCGGTCCGCCACCCATCTTTATGTGGCTTTCTTCGTCTTTAATCCCCGGCACATCCCCGGCAATATCTGATTCCAGGATGATCGCCACGTCGGGATCGACGAGACGCGCGCTGGTCGTTGCCCCGCGCAGGCCAACTTCTTCCATTACCGTGGCGGCGCCATACAGGTCATTCGGATGCTCATTCCCATCCGCGAAGTGCCGCAGGACGTCGACCACAAGCGCGCAGCCCACACGGTCGTCAAACGCTTTCGAGAGGTAGGTCTTGCCGTTCGCCAGGACGGCGAATTCGCTGTCCGGCACGATTGGATCGCCCAGGCGCACACCGGCCGCTTCCACTTCTTCGCGGCTCGTCGCGCCGATGTCGATGAACATGTCCTTCTTCTTAACAACCTTGTCGCGCTCTTCCGCGTCGAGCAAGTGTGGCGGTTTCGCCCCGATGACCCCGACCACATCTCCCTGCCGCGTCTTGATGAGCACCCGCTGCCCCAGCAGCACCTGATCCCACCAGCCGCCGAGCTGCACAAACTTGATAAAACCTTCGTCGGTGATGTGGTGGGCCATGAAGCCGATCTCGTCCATGTGCCCGGCGACCATCACTTTTGGTCCGTCGCCACGCTGGCGGCAAATGAGGCTTCCCAGCTTATCCTGCGACAATTCGCCCAGCGGTTCCATCAGCTCCCGGAGCACCGCACGTACTTCAGTCTCGTAACCGGGCACGCCATGTGCCTCGGTTACTCGCTTCAACAATTCTACTGTCTCATCCAACTCGAGCTATCCTCTCGCAATGTAAGCAATGGGGAACGTTCACGCATCTTCTCTGTCTGCTGCTGCCGTAGACATCCGCGACGCATGCAACAAGGACACCACCATTTCCGGTAGCGGGACGATCTTACCGTACCAGCCGCCATTTGTCCAACCAGAGCAACTGCAGAAAACTACCCCGCGCTGCCCCCTACCTGTTAGGTTGCATCTGCCGTTGCGGCTACTACAATTAGCGGCTGGAACATGCGCTGGGGCGGCAGCCCCCAAGTGATTGCCTATGACATCCGCTGTGAACGCACCGCCACGCTGGCTCCTGTCCGGTATCCTGGCGGTATTTTTATTAGTCGGACTTCTCTATGTCTGGCAAGTTCCCCCGTACGAAGGGCCAGATGAGGGCGAGCACTTTGCCTACATCGCCTGGCTCGTCGCGGAGGGAAGCTTCCCGCCGCAGGGCGCAGCCGCCTGGGAAACGCCCGTGCGCCAGGAAGCCGGTCAGCCGCCGCTCTATTATCTGCTCGCTTCCCTGCCAGCACGCTTCATCGACCTCGACGACCCGCCCGCCCCATACCGCATCAACCCGCACGCTTTTCCCGGCCTCCACGTGACCACACACCCCGACAACGACAACCGCGCCCTGCATCCCCCCGGGGAAAACCCGCCTCCGCTTAACGGTGGCTGGCTCGCCCTCTATCTAGCTCGTCTCGTTTCGCTCGCCTTTGGCCTGCTGCTGCTGGTCGGCGTCTACGGCCTCGGCCGGACCCTCGCCCCTGGCGAGCCATCGGTAGCGCTCGGCGCCACGGCAATGACCGCCGTCATCCCCCAGGTCCTCTTCCTCAGCAGCGTCGCCTCCAACGACATGGCCGCCACGGCGTTGTCGGCGCTCACCCTGTGGTTGCTCGCGCGGCTGCTTCGCGCCTGCCCACAACCGCGCCTTGCCGCTGCCACTGGTCTCGTCTTTGGTCTCGCTCTGCTGGCCAAAGTCAACACGGCCGTCCTCGCTTTTCCCTTGCTGCTCGGCTGGCTCTGGCTCGTCTGGAAACAGCGCGCCGCGCCTGCCGCTGCCCTGCGTGCCGGCCTCATCATGGCCGCCACCACGGCCCTCATTGCTGGCTGGTGGTTCATCTCGGTCTGGCAGCGCTACGGCTCGCCCTTTGGCATGGAAGCCCACGACTTCACCTCCTGGGCCATTGCCGATCGCAGCCAGCTCGCGCCCTTCCACGTGCGCTGGCAGGAGGTCTTCCGCTCCTTTTGGATCATGTTCGGCTGGGGCACCATCCGGCCCCCCGGCTGGGTCTACACCATCCTGCTGCTCTTTATGCTCCTTGCACTTGCCGGCCTCATCATCCTGTTCCGCCGCTGGTGGCGCCGCGGCCGGCCGTTCACTGCCGGCGCCGTGACCTGGGCGCTGCTCCTGTTGAGCCTGCTGGTCGCCGCCATTTTCCTCGAGCTCTGGATGCAGCGCGTGCGCGCGCCCTTCGGCCGGCTCCTCTATCCCACCCTAGCTCCCGTAGTCCTCGGCCTTGTCACCGGCTGGCGCGCACTGCACCATCGTCTTCCCTTGCTGCCGCTCGCCTTCACGGCCGTGTTGGCCCTCCTAGCCCCGCCGCTGCTACTCCGCCCTGCCTATGAGCCACCGCCCAATCTGCCGGCGCCGGCGATCGCCGCGCTCCCTGATCAGCCGGTCGCCACCTTTGTCGCTGACGGCGACCAGGCCGTCGCGGAGCTGCTTGCCGCGGAGACGCTCACCCGCTCGGCTGCAGCCGGCGACCACGCCATCGTGCAGCTCTGCTGGCGCGCCCTCGTGCAGACGCAGCGCGACTACACTGTTCTCGTCCATCTGCTCGGCCCGGAGAACGCCGTCGTCAGCGGCCGGCGCACCTATCCGGGATTAGGCACGCTGCCGACCACCTTGTGGCCTGCCGGTGGCGCCTTCTGCGATGAGGTTAGCGTCTGGGTGCCAGACGATTTGGCGCGAACCCTCGTCTACGACGTCGAGATCGCCATGATCGACGAGAGAAGTGACCGGCGGCTCCAACCGGTAAGCGCTGGCGGCGATCCCCTCGGTATTGTGCGCGCTGGCCGTGTTCTCCTCCTCGGCGCTGACGCCACCCAGGTAACGCTGGAACCCGATGGGCCAGCTTTCCGTCTTCTCGACGCGCAGCTGCCGGAAACGAGCTGGCAGCCCGGTGCCGACCACCATTTTGCCCTCGCGTGGGGCGTCGCCGAACCGGTCGCCCGTGATTACCAGCTTTTCGTCCATCTGCGCGACCCCTCCAGTAACCAGACCGTCGACCAGGCCGACGGACCCCCGCTCGACGGCTGGTATCCCACCTCCTATTGGCCCCAAGGCTATCGCGTCGTCGACGCGCGCACCTTCCCCTTGTCCGCCGGCGTGCCTTCCGGCGACTACCGGCTCGTGGTTGGCTTCTACGATCCGCTCGGCGGCAGCCGCCTCGGGCCCGACTACGACCTGGGCATGGTCAGGGTGCAGCCGTGAAGCCATCGCGCATCTGGTTCGCCGCCCTGCTGGGTATCCTTACCCTCGCCTTCGCTCTGCGGCTCTATGCGCTCGACGGCCAGTCGATGTGGAGCGACGAAGGCCTTAGCCTCTACCGCGCGCAGCAGCCGCTCGCCGCCTTATTCGCCAACCAGATCGTCGTCGACGGCATAGCGACGACCGACACGAACCCGCCGTTTTACTTCCTATTGCTTCACGGCTGGCGTGCCTTGGTGGGCGATTCGGTCTTTTTACTCCGTTTTCCCGGGGCCGTCCTCGCCGCGCTCGCCGTGCCGCTGCTCTACGCCATCGGTCGCCTCTTGGGAGGCAGGCGTCTTGGCTTCGCCGCAGCCCTGCTCCTGGCCCTCTCCCCTTTCCACATCTGGCAGGCCCAGGTGATGCGCAATTACGGCCTCCTGGTCACACTGAACCTGGCCACTATCTACGCGCTTTTCCGCTACATCTGCGGGTCGCGGCACTGGTCCTGGCTCCTGCTATGGCTGCTGTTGTCCCTCATCGCCATCTACACCCACTTCTTCGGGTTCTTCGTGTTTGCCTTTGGCCTGCTCGCGTTGGGCGTCGCCCTTCTGGTTGGGGAAGGCCGCCGGCTGCTGCGCCAGCGCTGGTTCTGGCTTGCCCTTACGCTCGGCCTGCTTCTCACCCTGCCCGTTATCCCCCTCGCACTCGGCCGCTTTCGCGCCGGGCAACAGATTGATTTCTACCGCGTGCCCGTGCTCGACATCTTACACCACGCCGTGAGTGCCTACGGCGTTGGCGTTAGCCCTACCGTCACCCACCCCTGGTGGCGCTGGCTTCCCGCTGCCCTCCTCGTCCTCGCCGGACTGGTCGTCGCCTGGCGCCGCAGCCGCACAGCCTTCTGGCTCCTACTCGGCTACCAGGTTGTGCCTTTAGCCCTGCTTGTCCTGCTTTCTCTCGTGAACCCCCTCTATAACGGCGTGCGCCATCTGCTCATCGGCCTACCCCCCTTCCTCCTCCTCGCCGGCTGGGGAATCGTAGGCAGGCGCGGGCTGGCACGCCGCGCCGGCTTCAGCCTCGGGCTGCTCTTCCTGGCCGTTCAGGTTGGCTGGCTCTGGACCCAGTTCAATGCGCCCGAGTTGGTGCGCGACGACGTGCGTGGCGCTGCCACCTACCTCAACGAAGTAGCCCGCCCGGATGACGTGGTCGTGCTGCACGACACGCTCATTTCCTTTACGTTTGACCACTACTATCAGGGCGCCGCGCCCGTCGTTTCCGTCCCCGCCTACGGCCAACAGGATGAGCAGGCTGCCCTGCAGCGCCTGCAGCAGGTCGCCGCCGGGGCCGACCGCGTCTGGTTTCTCGTGCAGCCCGCGCCGCGCACCGGCTTCGATCGCTCGCTGCTGCGCGACTGGGCTCGCAGCAACTGGCTCGAAATCGACGCGCGCTCCTTTCCCTGGATGTGGCTGCCGGTCAGTTTGGAGGCCTACGTCGCCGATCCCTATCTGCGCGAGATGCCGTCCGGGGCGACCGTCCATCAGGCGTTCTGGCCCGGCGTGCTGCGCCTGCACGGCTACGAATTGCCGCCAGACCTCGCTTCCGGCAATAGTTGGTGGCCCACCTTCTTCCTTGAACAGGAGGGTGCGGACAACAGGCAATACTCCCTCTCCGTGCGGCTCGAGACCGGGGGGAAGACCTGGAGCTTCGCTGAGCACGTCCTCGGCGGTGCGCTGCGCCCGCCTGGCAGTTGGCCCGCGAACACGCTTGTCAGAGTCGTCGCCCCCATGTCTCTGC
>JAVVFG010000260.1:0-6151 GCA_032260445.1 Anaerolineae bacterium
CGACGATCCGGTCCGCTTGCGGGAGGGCCGCCCTATTTGTGGATGAGTGGCAGGTACAGGTGCACGGACGAGGGCGGCAAGGTGACTTCTTCCAGCAGCCTGGAACCCCAGGGACACCACTCGCAGCCGGGGAGAAACGCGCCACAGACCTCGTCGAGATGTGCTTCGACGTAGCTGATATTCGCGTCACAGACCTCAATGGCAGAATGGAAGAACTCTATCGTCTCTGGCTCAAGGTGATAACGCCACGGGGCATTGTAGGGTACAGGCTCTTTGACAATGGTACCCAATACGTGGGGCGTTGACTGGTCACCCTGCAAGATCTGCCGCGCTTGCGCGATCTTGGCGGGATCATTCAACTGGAAGACAAACGTCTCGGGATAAGGGGGATAATCAAAGCGGAAGTAGGCTATTTCGGCCGGCGACTGTGCCGCAGTGTGATCGCCGGACACCCTGACGGCAGGGCCGGCAAACGAAGGGAGTAGCACCAGCGCGGCCAAGATGATACCCACGAGGAGGCCGGCGAACCGTCTATCTGGGACGTGCATGATAGGCGACGAAAGATAGCAGAGGGCGGTGGTCCGCGCACACGGACCACCGCCCTATCAGTTAACGCAGCGGGTAGCTTGGCGAGGAGCTACCGGCTGTCGTCGTTACGGTTTAATGGTCAGGCCGCTCGGTGACACCGATCGCATTCACATGCGGCGGCGCATAGCCACGGCGATGCACGATTCTGAGGTTCAATTGGCCGTCCGTGACGGGGATGTAGTAGACGTGCTCGTCCGCATAGTAGCTACCGACCTCTGCGGCGATGTCGTGCGCCGGCAGCAGGAATTCGCCCTCGGCAATAACGTCGAAGACGCGGGTACCCGGCCGTACGTTGGTGATTTCGGCGAAGCGCAGGCGCACCTCGTAGATACCTTCAGGCAGACCATCGAAGCGGTACTCGGTTGGGTCCTGGCGAAGTGTCCGGTACAGCGGTTGGTCGTCGGTACCGTCAATCGGCCGTCGTGTGCTACCGGTACGTCCAGCGTTGAGATAGCCCCAGTCGCCTTCCGTGTAGGCCTGATCGGGAACCCAGGTGTCTTCGCTGCCGTCGACATACATGTCACCACCCGCATTCAGCAGCGTCTGGTAAGCAGGAACGATCAACAGCACGGGGACCTGCAGATTCGGCTGCCGGCCGCTGTTGGTGCTGAAGTGCAGGGTTGCGGAATAGATGCCGGGCGCCAGGCCCGTTGTATCCACCATGACGCTCACCTGCTGGCTCTCGCCGGGTTCAATGCTGCCGCTGGTTGGATCTTCCGAGATCCACGGTACATCGGTGAAGGCGGGCACGCCGCTCTCGATGAGGTAGGCGGTGTTCGGATCCTGGTCGATCATCCACAGGTTTCCGGTCGTGTCCATTTCTAGCCCAGCGCCGTCAAAGCCCGGGCTTGGATGCGGCAGTGAGCCGAGAATTGTGCACGTATCCGGGTCTACCTGGTAGATCGGATCGCTCGCGCTATTGGTGGCAACCCACACAATCGAGGCCGCCGGATTCCAGGCGAGGCCCGAGATCCCGATGCCGGAGAAGCTGCACTGGTTAACAACCTCGCCCGGGGTGCCGTGGCTGAAGCCGCGCACCTGGTAGAGGATGTTCTGGTTCCAGCCACCGATGTAGAAGGTATCGTCGTCCGGGCGGTAGGCTAGGCCGCGCTGGGAGATCGAGGTCCAGGGGAACGAGCCCGTTATCGAGCGTGTCACGTCACCCGTGTTCTTGTTCCAGCAGTAGATGCCGTTGTCACCGCCAACATTGACCTGGCAGATCTCGTTAGCATCCGACGAAGTGGACATATCGCCCGGCCAGACACCAGCCCACGAAGCATGCCAGCTACGGCCGGTAGGCGTGCCGTCTTCGGTGAACTCGTGGTTCATGTCGTTGGTCGGGACATCCGACAGCCAGACGTTGCCGTCATAGCCGACGCCCCAGGCGAGGGAGAGCCCGGTCGGCGTCCATGAGCGAATGACGTCACCCGGCGCGGTCGGCTCCCAGGTCGGCACGGTGCCTTCCAGATACTGGCCCTCGGTCGTCGCCGAATCCGGATCGTAGTCGGGGTTCGGGACGAGCGTTTCTGCCCCACCATTCACCTGGATCTGGCCGCCACCAGACTCGTTCAGCTCCCAGGTAGCCAGCAGCGAACCGGTGTTACTCAGCGTTAGATAGCGGGTCCGTGTCTGATCCGGCGGCACGATCAGCTGCAGGGAAGTCGGGCTGATTTCGACGCGGGCAGTCATCAGGGCGAAGTCCTGCTCGACCGTCTCGTCCTCGCCAACGCTTACGTTGGCCGTTTCCGTCTGATAGTTGCTCGCACTCGCTTCCACTATGTAGTCGCCGACCAACACCTGCGTCCGGTAGAAGCCGTCGCCGTCGGTCGTCGTCTGGCGGACAACCTCGCCGCCCTGCAGAACGCGGATCGTGGCCCCGGCAACCGGCAGGCCGTCATTGTAGTCGGTCACCGTCCCCTGGATGAAGCCATTGGGGGGCAGCCGGTAGCGGACCGCCGTCTCGCCTGCGTTGAGCACAGCCGTGTTATACGAGTACTGCAGCGCGATGGTGCCTGTCTGGTTTTCGATACCAAAGGTCGCGGAGCTGCCGCGCTCGCGGGCATCGTCGGCGACGTTGCGGTATTGGGTCTCGATCTGGCTATTCTCGTGCAGCGTCACGCTGAAGTCGACGCGGCGCGACGAGTCACCGAAATAGCGCACATTGCGCCATTCGATGGTGAACGACCGGTTCGGCGGGCTGCCTCCTTCCTTCGTCCACATGCTGCTGCTGGCGTCGACATACAGGTCATCCCAGTAGGGATAGATCGCGCCGTTCGGTGTGCCGGTGCTGGGAATGGCGGAGTTGAAGAAGGTGCAGTTGCCGGCGAGGAAGTTCAGGTAGCCGTTGGTGCAGGCGTAGACGGTGTCGTGGGTCTCGCCGTAGAAGATGAAGGGGAAGGGCAGCTCAACCGCGACCCATCTGTCGTCGCCGCTCAAGGACAGCGGCGTATCGCCCTCAACGTAGTTCGGTGTCTCCAGAACGCAGTAGTAGCCGTACGCGTCGCTGCGTGCGGGCAAGGAGAAGTCCTGGACTGTGTCACCACTGATAGTGACGGAGAGGGTTTGCGGATCGTTACAGCCGCCGGCTTCAGCGTGCACGTCGTACGTACCTTCCGGCACGCTGGCGAAGCTGTAGAAGCCATTCTCGTCCGTTGTGGTTGGCGCGATCGGCGTGCCCAGGATCGTCACGGTTGCGTTCGCCACCGGATCGCCCGAATTGTCGCTCACCGTACCGGAGAGCGATCCGGACGGCGCTGGCTGCAGCGCGAAGTCCTGCACGGTGGTCGCGTCAACCGTGATTTCAACGCCCGTTGCCGTCTCGCTGATGTAGCCGAACTTACTGGCGGTTACGTCATAGGTGCCCACCGAGAGAACAGGGAAGCTGTAGAAGCCATTTGCATCGGTGAACGTGGTGCGCTCGATCGGCCCCGTGGCGACGATTCTGGCGCCCTCGACCGGGTCGCCCGTCATCGCGTCGGTCACCGACCCTTCGAGCGCGCCGGTATCGCCGATTGGCGACTGCTGCACTGCGGCAAGGGCGTCCAGGCGCCCTTCGCCCCAGACGTTATTGTTCTCGGGCGTGCCGCCGCACTGCGGGTCGTCCATGTCAATCGCCGTCTGGTTAAGAATCGTCCGCGTCTGGTCGATATTTCCAACCAGCGCGGGGGCGGCTGACCACATCAGCGCGACTGCGCCGGAGAGGTGAGGCGCGGCCATCGACGTGCCGCTGATCGAGTTATAGCTGCCATTGTTCCATGCCGAACGGACATTCACGCCAGGTGCGGAGATGTTGGGTTTGACCCCGACACCGGAGAGGGGTGAAGGCCCGCGGCTGGAGAAGCTGGCGATATTGTTGTTGATGTCAAAGGCACCCACGCCATAGCTCTCGCCGTAGCTTGCCGGCGCGCCAACGGTGCCGCAGCTAGGGCCGGCGTTGCCGTTGGAGAACGAGGGGAACATACCGGATGCTACCCACGCCTGGACCGTCGCCTGGTAGAACGTGTCACTCCCGTTGTTCGAGCCCCAGGAGTTGTTGACGACGTGCGGGCGTAGATCGGGGCGCGGGTTCTGGCCGCTCAGGTCCGTCGGTGCCAACACCCACTGACCCGAAGCCAGCAGCGCCGTGGTCGAGCAGCTGCTCGATTCACAGCCCTTGGCGGCGATCCAGCGCGCGTGTGGTGCGACGCCGATCTGGTTGGGGCCCGGGTCGCCATCATCGCCGACCATGGTACCCATCGTGTGCGTGCCATGCCCGTTGTTGTCGCACGGCGCCAGGGATGGGTTGCCACAGATGTTGGAGGGGTCGAACCAGTTGTAGTTGTGATCGATGGTTCCGCCCTCGTTGCCACGATATTGGGCTGCCAGCGCCGAATGGGTGAACAGGACGCCTGTGTCGATGTTGGCAACGACAATGCCTTCGCCACGGACGCCGAACTGAGACCATACGTCGGGCGCGTTAATCCGCTGGACACCCCATTCAACCACATTGATACCCGGCTCTTCTGTGCCGGGTACCGGCTCCGGAATCTCGTAGACGCGATCGGCGACGATCCGTGCTACCTCGGGATGGCTCGCCAGCTCGTTCAGTACCTCCGCGTCGCCGGTCACCTGAATCGCGTTGATAATCCAGAACGCCTGGTAGCTCGCCTTGTTATCGGTGAGTTCCGCCAGTACGGCTGGCTGCGTCTCTTCGGCGACCTTCTGTAGCTGTTCAACGACGAATTGCCCCCGCTCCGTCCAGTCGGCGATGTTGTACGCCTGACTGAGATCTGCCTGTTCTTTCAGAATGACCCAGAACGTTGCCTCCCCGTGTGTGTCTATCTGTTGGAGCACTTCAGGCTCCACCGGTGCTGCCTGCCCTGCGGCCGGTGCGGCCACGGCCAGAAACACGGCCATGAACAGAGCGAGCAGCATCACCTTGGGCACACTGGAATTCACGAATCGCTTCACCTTATTTTCCTCCTGAGGTACTCACACGGAGTACCTCCCTCAATAAAGTTCACGTTTCATGCTGGCCCTACGTCAGGGTGCGCTCGTGCCGGCGAGTAGGGCTAGCGTAATGCCCCCCACCTCTCACAGCCGGCACGGTTAGGATGTCGTCTTATTTCAGCAAGTAACCACCCCCTTTCCTCCAGTTCATCTAGGGTATGGCGCGCGTCAAGACCGCTCCGCTTCTGGTCTGCCTGGAACGGCTGCGAACCAGGCACACGGAACAAGCCTGAGCCAGAGACAGCATGATAGGGGCCGCTTGGCTCGGACGCGCTTCACTACGGGCCGGCACACCGGCAGACCCGGAGAGAACGTACCTCTTAATTCAGTTGGCGGTGGGGACGATGAGAACCAGGCTAGCTCTCCGTGGAGACCTGGTTCCGGGAACTATTTCCCGATTGGCTTCAACTCTTCCTGTCACTCGCTAACGGCAAAAGCAAGCAACTCGCTGGGATGCATCGGCTGCTTCGCAGTGTAGACGACTGTGTACGCCAAGTTTAGATGATCAACCGGAACAATAATTTAGAGGTGTGAAACGAAACAACATTTACGCATTCATTACTGATAATGAAGCAGACTCCATTCTACGTAAAGAAAACGTGAAGGTCAAGCCCTCTATGCAAATTCTTAGGAATGCGGATGGCCGCCCATGCAGCGCGCAGGTACGCGCACAGATCTGCAAGAAACTAGCAGACTTGCGCTGAAATCCTCGTGTATACTGGTAGTCATCGGAGAGGGCTCCATACGGCGGTTAGCAGTTACTGCCTGCCTACAAGTGAGGGGAAACAGACCATGGACGACAAACCCTGGCTAGCGCACTATGATCGTGGTGTTCCGGCAACCCTGCACCCCTATCCCGCCAAATCGCTTTGCAGCGCGGTCGCGGAGGCAGCGCGCGAACGGCCCGACGTCCGGGCCGTCCTTTTTAAGGGCGCGCAGTTGAGCTGGCAGGAACTGTACCGGCAGAGCGTCGCCCTGGCGACCAGCCTGCGCGCGGCAGGCGTGGCGCCGGGCGACCGGGTCACGCTGCTGATGCCCAACTGCCCGCAATTTATCATCAGCCAGCTCGCTGCTT
>JAVVFG010000261.1:0-6146 GCA_032260445.1 Anaerolineae bacterium
TTGTGCACCGGCATGGCGCGCCACGTTGTTCAACGCCTCCTGCGCCACCCGGTAGAACGCCTCCTTCACCAAGAGCGGCATCTCCGGCTCCGGGCAGACCTCGAGGACGACCTCCAACCCATGCCGCGCGCGCAGTGCCGCCGTCAGCCGCTCCAGGGCCGCCACCAGCCCTTCCCGCGCCAGCGACTCGGGACGTAGCTCGAAGATGAGAGCGCGCATCTCCGTCAGCGCAGCTTCCGTGAGCGGCTGCACGTAATCCAACGCCGCCGTTGCCTGTGCCGGATCCTCGCGCTGCAGCCATTGCCGCGCCGTCCGCGTGCCCAGCGCCACGCCGTAGAGCGCCTGCGAAACCGAATCGTGTAGCTCGCGCGCCAACCGCTGCCGCTCCTGCAGCACCGCCAGTGTCCGCGCCTGATCGTAGAGGCGGGCATTTTCAAGAGCGACCGCGGCGTGCGAGGCAACCGCCATCACCAGTGCCGTGGCATGCTCGTCATAGCGGTTAACCTCGCGGTGCGCCAGCGCCAGCACGCCGATAACCCGGTCGCTAAACTGCAGCGGCACAACGAGCCAGGCGGCATCGCCATCGCCGCCGGTGCGGCGCAGCGGATGCCGCCCGCCAACCACCAAAGAGAGCGGGTGCCAGGTCGGCGGCGGCGCCTCACCACCGTCCGCGCGCAGCAAGCGCAGGCTCGGCTCGCTCTCCATAGCTGGCTCCTTCCCGGCTTGCTCCCCGTCCGCTCCCGCTTCGTCTGCAATCGTGTACAACGCCGCCATCGTGTAACCCGGCTCCGCGCGCAGGCGGCTGAGGATGAGATCGAGGAGCGGCTGTAAGGCGAGTGTCGCCGTGAAGCTCTGGGCGACGTCGAGCAACGTTGCTAGCTCCCGCGTGCGTTCGACAACCCGCCGCTCAAGCTGGGCGTTGGTCAGGGCCAGCTCGCGCGTGCGCGCCAGTACTTCCTGCTGCAGCGATGCCTGCCGGCCGAGCGTGACATAGGTGAGCCCCACGAGCAGAAACACCGCAGCGAGGCTCGCCACCCGGAAAGGCAAGACGGCGGGGCGGGTGACCCTTTGCCATCCTTCCCACGGAGCCGCCACCAGATCCCACGAGAGCTCTGGCAGCGGCACCGCGCTGATCACCCCATCACTGTGAAACAGAGCCGGGTCGCCATAAAAGACAGTGCCGTTGTCGCCGCGCAACGCATAACCGAATCGTCCTGTCGCGTCCAGCTCGGCTCCAGCCAGCAGTGAGGCGAGGTCGAAGGTCAGGCTCGTCAACCCCCACCACGTGCCGTTGCGGTAGACGGCCTGGCTCGCCTGGAAGCCAGACGCGCCACCGGGCAGGACGAGCAGAGGACTGATGGCGATTTCACCAGGGACCAACGTCTCGGATAGCCCCTTCTCCAGCGGGCGCTGTCCCAACAACGCTTCGTTGCCCTGGTGCGGGAAAACGGTGCGCACCTCCCCGCCGGGAGCCAGAGCGAAGCTGCGTACGCTCTGGCTCTGCGTAAACAGCCGCGCCGCAAACCGCGTGAAATCGGTCTCGACATTGGCGCCAGCCGGCAGCGTCTCGACAAATGCCGTCACTGCCTGCAGCCGCGACAAGCGACGGCTGAGCACGGCGCTCAGCGCATTGGCACGCAGGGCTACATCGGCGGTGACCGTCGACCTCGCCTGCGCTTCAACCTGGGCCGCATACCAGCTTCCCGCCAGCGACCAAGCGATCAACAACAGGAACAGCATCAGAGCGCTCCCCAGCAGCGCGGTACGCTGTGGTCGGCGCAGGGCCTCGCCTCGCGGCGCGGCGACCGGCGGACGTCTAGCTCTCATCCACCGAAACCAGGCCCATTTTTACCGCCTGCAGGGCCGCTTGTGTGCGGCTCAACACGCCCATTTTGCTAAGAATATTGCTGACGTGCGTCTTTACTGTCTTCTCGCCGATACCCAGGTCGCGCGCGATCTCTTTGTTCGCGAGCCCATGCGCTAACAGCCGCAGCACCTCGGTTTCACGCGGTGTCAGCGCCTCGATTTCTGGCTCGCTGCTGCGTTCCTGGCGCAACAGCTGCGCCGCCGCCTGCGGCGACAATTGCACTTGCCCGGCAGCCGCCGCCTTGATCGCCCGGCAGAGCTCCTCCGACTCCGTGTCTTTCAACAAGTAGCCGATCGCGCCAGAACGAATCGCGTCAAATACCTTCTCGTTTTCGAGGACGCTGGTGAGGGCGATCACTTCTGTATCCGGCAGCAGCGCCCGGATCTGGCGTGTTGCCTCCAGGCCATCCATCTCCGGCATGAGGATGTCCATCAGCACCACGTCAGGCGCGAGCTCCTGCGCCAGGCGCACGGCCTCGACGCCATTACGCGCTTCCCCAACTACCTCCAGATCCGGGTCGAGCCCCAGGAACATGCGCAGGCCCTGGCGCACAACACTGTGATCGTCGGCGAGCAAAATACGGATAGACATCTGGATAGTTTCCCTCTCCGCCAAAAGTCCGAGCCACAACCCATTCTACTGGACGATTTGGCCGTCGTACATTTCTGCTACCATGATAATCAGGTGGGATTATCCACTTACACAACACGCGAGCGTCGTCGAAACGTTACTGGCAGTCTCGCTTGATTATAACACCAACCTACCTGCTTAGACTTTGGAGGATAGCATGTCTTCTCGTTTTCGTTTTCTGCTTGTGTTCGCCGCGCTACTCCTCGCCTTAGTGGCGGTCGGAGCCGCCGAGCAAGCCAGCGCCGCTGATGCCGCCTGGCGCGCCCACTATTACAACAACACCGATCTCTCGGGGACACCCGTGATTATCCGTGATGAAGCCAATATCGACTACAGCTGGGGCACACGCACTGAACCGGCTCCAGGCGTGAACGTCGACAACTTCTCCGTGGAATGGAAGCGGAACGTCGACTTCAACCAGGCCGGCATCTATCGCTTCACAGCGACAATGGACGACGGCATGCGCGTCATCGTCGGCGGCAGTACCGTCATCGACGAATGGCGTCCGGGCTCGCGCCGCACGGTCACCGTCGAGCGTTACTTCAACGCCGGTCTGACCCACATTCAAGTGCAGTACTTCGATGCGGTACTCTTCGCCGAAGCACGCTTCTCCTGGCAGTTCGTTTCTGCCGGCAGCCCGACCATCAACAACTGGCGCGGCGAATACTTCAACAACACCTCAGTCAGCGGCAGCCCCGTCGCCGTGCGCGACGACGCCAACATCAACTTCGACTGGGGTAACGGCTCGCCTGTTCCCGGCGTTGTCAACAGCGACAACTTTAGCGTGCGCTGGACGCGCACGGTCAATTTCACGCCCGGCCGTTATCGCATCACCGCGACCGCCGACGACGGCATGCGCGTCTGGATTAACAACCAGCTCCTGATCGACCAATGGCGCGACCAGACAGCCACCACCTACACCGCCGAGGTGACCCTGCCTGGCGGTGCCCTACCTGTGCGTGTCGAGTACTACGATCACGGCGGCGGCGCCATCGCCCGCGCCTCGTGGACAGCCATCGCGGCAACGATTAACAACTGGCGCGGCGAATACTTCAACAACACCTCGCTGTCTGGCAATCCGGTCGCCATTCGTGACGACGCCAGCATCGACTTCAACTGGAGCGACGGCGTCCCGGTTACCGGCATGGCGCGCGACAACTTCAGCGTACGCTGGACGCGCAACCTGTCGCTTACACCCGGCCGCTACCGCTTCACCACCACCACCGACGACGGGGTCCGCCTCTGGGTGAACAACCAGCTGCTCATCGACCGCTGGTATCCACGGGCCGTGACCAGCGACAGCGCCGAAATCAACATCAGCAGCAGTTCGGTACCCGTCCGCATGGAATACTTCGAGCAGAACGGTTTTGCTCAGGCGCGTCTGAGCTGGACGCGCGTGAACGGGGGCCCGTCACCCAACCCGGCGCCATTGCCAGGGCAAGGCACGGCGACGATCAACACCGCGCGGCTCAATGTCCGCTCCGGCCCCGGCATCGGCAACGCCATTATCACCGTCGTCTCCCGTGGTCAGGTCCTCCCCCTGGCGGGCTACCGTGACGCCAGCGCCACCTGGGTGATGATCACCCTACCCAACGGCACGACAGGCTGGATCCACGCCAGCTACATCCTCACCAACGTCCAGGTGAGCAGCCTTGTCGTCTGGAGCGGCACGGCGCCAGCACCGGCACCCACACCGGCACCGGCTGGCAACGCCACGGTCGCCACCTACCATCTAAACATGCGTTCAGGGCCCGGCATCGCCTACAACGTTCTCACCGTGCTCGATTTGGGGCAGACGATGACCCTTCTGGGTCGTAACAGCGCCGCAAACTGGGTCAAGGTCAGCCTGCCCAGCGGTGCCACCGGCTGGGTACATGCCAACTACATCCGCACCACGGTGAGCATCAACACACTACCTATCGTCGGCTAACCGCACCTCCTTACCCCCTCTTCCAAGGGGCAGGCGTCCACGAGGCGCCTGCCCCTTTCTTTGCTAGAAATCACTGGGCCAACAAGCTGCCCTTTGGCTCCGCGGCGCTGCAGCCTGCCATCTGTATCTCAGAGCGCTATAATCGCGCCATGACTGGAAACTTAACCGGGCGCGTGCTGCTGCTCATGAAAGCCAGTACCTATCGTGCCCCCGACTTTCTCGCGGCTGCCAAACGGCTAGGCATCGAGGTCGTGCGCGTGATTGATACGCCTGGCCCGCTGGCCGGCACACGCAGTGATGTGCTCTACCTCGATTTCCGCGATCTCGACGCCGCAGTATCATATCTTCTTGGCTATGCGAAGAATCGTGCGGTCGCCGCTGTCCTCCCCGTCGACGATAGCGGCGCCCTGCTTGCCGCCCACACCGCCGCCGCCCTGGACCTCCCCCACAACGACTCGCTCGCCGCCGAAGCGGCGCGTGATAAGCACCGTATGCGCCAGCTCTTTGCCGCGCGCGGCGTTCCCGGTCCCACCTTCCGCCGCTTCACTACCGCTGACGATCCCGATTCTGTTGCCACTGCCGTCTCATATCCTGCCGTCGTCAAGCCGCTGCGCCGCAGTGGCAGCCAGGGAGTGATCCGCGCCAACAGTCCCGCCGAACTCACTGCTGCCCTCGCCCGCCTTCGTCCCATCCTTGCCACAGACGGCGCGCCCGGCCCCCACCCCTTTCTCGTCGAAGACTACCTTCCCGGCGTGGAAGTCGCCCTCGAAGGGCTGATCGCCGGCGATCAGCTCCACGTCCTTGCCCTCTTTGACAAGCCCGATCCGCTCAAGGGCCCCTTTTTCGAAGAGACAATCTATGTCACGCCCTCACGTTTGCCGGCGGCTACCCAGGAGGCGATCGCCGCCGCCACGGAAGCCGCTGCCGCCGCGCTCGGCCTGCGCCGCGGCCCCATTCACGCCGAGCTCCGCGTCGGCGAGGACGGCCAGCCCTGGCTTCTGGAAATTGCCGGCCGCTCCATCGGCGGTCTCTGCGCCCGTACCCTACGCTTCGGCGTCGATGTCTCCCTGGAGGAGCTTATCCTGCGCCAGGCGGTCGGTCTGCCCCTACCGGTGCAGCGCGAGAGCAGCGCGCGTGGCGTCATCATGATCCCCATTCCCGCCGCCGGGCTGCTGCGCGGCTACCGTGGCGTCGCCGAGGCCGAGGCGGTCCCCGGCATTGAAAGCGTCGAGATAACGGCTCCCCTGAATAACCTGCTCACCCCCCTGCCCGAAGGCGACAGCTATCTCGGTTTTATCTTCGCCCGTGGCGAGGAGCCGGCCGTCGTAGAGGCGGCGCTACGCCAGGCACACGCCTGCCTCCACTTCGACGTCGAGCCAGTCATTCCGCTGTCGCTGCGAGCCTGACGGCCGGTTGCTTCCAGACTTACTTCTTACGTGGCCCTGCCGCCGTCGCCGGATTCATGTCCACCTGCTGCCCGGCCCCGCCAAAGAGAAACTCCTCCATCTGCTCCATGAGGAACTCGTTGGCACGCGGATCGGCGAGATTCAGGCCATAATGGTTAATGACTAGTGTCGCCTGCTGCTGCCACATACTCCAGGCCAGCTTGGAGATGTTGTTGAAAATGCGCTCGCCAAACTCCCCTGGAAATGGCGGTTTATCCAGAGCCGGTAATTCCTGTCCCAACCGCTCGCACTCTACTAGCGTGATCGTTTTTTC
>JAVVFG010000262.1:0-6105 GCA_032260445.1 Anaerolineae bacterium
ATCAGTATAATGGCGAAATGACTTCCATGAGATCACTGTGCTCATATTGGTCCTCTGCGAATAGGCGACGTGGCTGTCCATAAAATTGGGGACACGGAAATCGGTAGAAATCGGGATAGAGGCGCGGGGCCGGGCATGCTAGACTGAGGGCGAGCAGGATTTATCCCCTGCGAGGAAAAGGACATGCCGCCTGATACGCCCATACCCCAACCAGAGATGGCAATCAATCTATGTGACGCGCGCTGCCCGCATGTGGTCATCGGCATTATTGCTGCCTTGCGGCAGTTGGCCGCGGGGCAGGTGCTGCAGGTGAAGGCGACGGATCTGAGCGCGCCGTCGAATATCAGCGCGTGGGCGCGGCAGAGCGGGCACCGGCTCCTGGAGATGTATGAGGAAGATGGCTGCTTTGTCTTTTATCTAGAGCGGGGGGCGTATGTGTCGGCGGCGACGCCGTCGTTTGCACAGAAAGAGGAATGAGTTGCGAGTTGCGAGGAACGCGGTGCTGCGGTGACCGGTGCCGGAGGGAGGAAGGAGGCGTGACGAACGGATGACGATTGAAGTGGCTAGTGATCCGGCCGTGAAGAATTACGGCTTTGTCATCGACAACCGCAAGTGTATTGGCTGCCATGCCTGCTCGACGGCGTGCAAGAGCGAGAATGAGGTGCCGTTGGGCGTGTACCGCACGTGGGTGAAGTACGTGGAGGCGGGGGCGTTTCCCGACGTGCGACGCAATTTCCAGGTGACGCGCTGCAACCACTGTGCGAACCCGCCGTGCGTGCGTATCTGCCCGACGGAGGCGATGTACCAGCGCGCTGACGGCATCGTCGAGTTTGACAACAGCGTGTGCATCGGCTGCAAGGCGTGTATGCAGGCGTGCCCTTACGACGCGATCTATATCGACCCGGAGACGGATACGGCGGCGAAGTGTCACTACTGCGCGCACCGTACGGACATCGGCCTGGAGCCGGCGTGCGTCGTCGTCTGCCCGGAGCACGCGATCATTGCCGGGGACATGAATGACCCGTACAGTGAAATCAGCCACTTACTGGCGCGCGAGCAGGTGACGGTGCGCAAGCCGGAGCAGGGGACGGCGCCGAAGCTGTTCTACATCGAGGGCAACGACGTGACGCTGCACCCGACGGCGGTGGAGCGGACGCCGGAGACGTTTATGTGGGCGGACGTCATTCCGCTGCATAGCGACGGTGCGGGGCGCAGCAACGGGCATGGAGCGAACGGCAACGGGCACGGGCCGCAGCCGGCGGTGCAAACCAAAGCGCGCAACCAGGTGGCGGCGACGGCGACGACGAGCCCGCTCATCCGCACGCCGCAGCCGCAGGGCCAGCCGTGGGGCGGGCCGATCCAGTTTGGCGAGGGGCGGATGGCGGAGCAGATGGTGCAGGTGGGCTACAACGCGCAGCATAAGGTGCCGTGGCACTGGCCTGTGCCGGCGTACCTGACGACCAAGGCGATTGGTACCGGCATGTTCACGGTGTTGGGGCTGGGCTGGGTGCTTGATTTGTTCCCGTTCGACGGGCTTACCGCGGTGGTGGGCGGCTTCCTGTCGCTGCTGTTCATCGCGCTGACGACGGGGCTGCTGGTGGCGGATCTGGAGAAGCCGGAGCGCTTTCTGTACATTCTCTTGCGCCCGCAGTGGCGCAGCTGGCTGGCGCGCGGCGCGGTTATTCTGATCAGCTTCTCGGCGGTCGCCGGGCTGTGGTGGCTGCTGGAGACGCTGGCCTATGCCGGGGTGCTGACTGAGGTGCCGCCGGTGGTGCGGGACGTGCTACTATGGCTGGGGCTGCCGCTGGCGCTGCTGGCGGCGATCTATACGGCGTTCCTCTTCGCGCAGGCGGAAGGACGCGACCTGTGGCAGAGCCCGCTGCTGCCGCCGCACCTGGTGGTGCAGGCGCTGATGGCGGGCAGCGGGGCGCTGCTGGTGTTGAACGTGGTGGCGGTGCCTGACAGTATTGCCACGGTGGCGGCGGTGACCTTTGTGGTGGCGGTGCTCGTCGACCTGTTCGTGACGCTGGCCGGCGAGTTTGGCGTGGCGCATGCGAGCGAAGTGGCGGCACGCGCGGCGCACGACATCAGCCACGGTCGTTACCGGAACCAGTTCTGGGGCGGGAGCATCGGCCTTGGGCACGTGGCGCCGCTGCTGCTGATGCTGCTGTGGCCTGTGGCGCCGGTGGTGGGCGCGCTGGCGGGGCTGGCAGCAATTGCCGGGCTGTATCTCTTTGAGTATGCGTTTGTGATGGCGCCGCAAGACGTGCCGAATAGCTGATGTGGTTCTGGCTAACTGCGAGGTGACAGGGATGCTTCGCTACGCTCAGCATGACAAGAGCAATGAGGAAGGCGATGAGGGAACAGGATAAGAAAGAGGGAATCGGGCAGTTCTTGCGGGCGATGCTGACGGTCGGAGTGCCGCCGGGGCGGCAGCAGGCGCCGGCAACGGACATGACCAACGTGGCGGGGGAAGGGCTGCCGGCGTTTGGCGCAGCCGATGCGGAAGCCGTCCAGATGCTGACAGTGGAGCATCCGGACGGGCGCATGAGCCAGTACCCGCCAGCGGAATATTGGGATGACTGGGTGGAGTACAGCGGTAAGGATTGGCCACGGAAGGTGGCGCGCCGCTATATGCTCATCCCCACGGTCTGCTTCAACTGTGAGAGCGCGTGCGGCTTGCTGGCGTACGTAGACAAGACGAGCCTGGAGATCAAGAAGTTTGAGGGTAACCCGGCGCATCCGGGCAGCCGCGGGCGCAACTGCGCCAAGGGGCCGGCGACGCACAACCAGACGTACGACCCGGAGCGGATCCTCCACCCGCTGAAGCGGGTGGGGGCGCGCGGCGCAGGGCGCTGGAAGCGGATTAGCTGGGACGAGGCACTAGAGGAGATCGCGGCGAAGATGCGCGCGAGCCGGCAGCGGCGGCGCGACGGCATCGTCTACCATGTGGGCCGGCCGGGCGAGGACGGCTACACCAACCGGGTGATCGGCGCGTGGGGCGTGGACGGGCACAACAGCCACACGAACATCTGCTCGGCCGGGGCGCGCGCGGGGTACGCGTTCTGGGGCGGCTTTGACCGGCCGAGCCCGGATCATACGAACGCGCGTGTGATTTTGCTCATTTCCAGCCATCTGGAGACGGGCCACTACTTCAACCCCCACGCGCAGCGGATCATTGAAGGCAAGATGAAGGGGGCGAAGATCATCACCTTCGACCCGCGGCTGAGCAACACGGCGTCGATGAGCGACGTGTGGCTGGCAACGTGGCCCGGCAGCGAGACGACCGTACTGCTAGCGATGGCCAACTATCTCCTGCAGAGCGGGCGCTATGATCGGGAATTCGTGCGCCGCTGGGTGAACTGGGAGGAGACGCTGGGGGCAGTGGCAAGTGGGAAGTTGGAGGTTGAAAGTGAAGGGCTGAAGGCGGAAATTGTGCAGGGCCCGGCAAGTTTTGAGCTGTTTGAGCGGCTGCTGCAGGAGCTGTATCGGGAGTTCACGTTTGAGCGCGCCGCCGAAGAGGCGCAGGTGCCGGTGGAGCGGATCCGCGAGGCGGCGGAGTACGTGGCGCAGTGCGACGGGCGGCTGGCGACGCACACGTGGCGCAGCGCGAGCATCGGCAACCTGGGCGGCTGGCAGGTGGCGCGGGCGCTCTTTTTCCTCAATGTGCTGACGGGCAGCGTGGGTACGCCGGGCGGTACGTCGGCGAATAGCTGGAACAAGTTCGTGCCCAAGCCGTTCAAGACGCCGCCGCCGATCGACGCCTGGAACGAGCTGCACCTGCCAGACGAATGGCCGCTGGCGCACTACGAGATGAGCTTCTTGCTGCCCCACTTCCTGAAAGAAGGGCGTGGGGAGATAGACGTCTACTTCACACGGGTTTACAATCCATTGTGGATCAACCCTGATGGGTTTGTGTGGATGGACGCCCTACAAGACGAAGAGAAGATCAAGTGCCACGTGGCGCTGACGCCGACGTGGAACGAGTCGGCGTGGTTCGCCGATTACGTGCTGCCGATGGGGCATGCGGGCGAGCGGCACGACCTGATGAGCCAGGAGACGCACGCCGGGCAGTGGATCGCCTTCCGGCAGCCGGTGCGGCGCGTGGCGCTCGAGAAGCTGGGTAAACCGGTGCGCTTAACCTACGAGGCCAACCCCGGCGAGGTGTGGGAGGAAAACGAGTGGTGGATCGAGCTGTCGGCGCAGATGGACCCGGACGGCAGCCTCGGCGTGCGCCAGTGGTTTGAGAGCCCGTACCGGCCGGGCGAGATCATTACCGTGGACGAGTATTACCAGTGGATTTTCGAGAACAGTGTACCGGGGCTGCCGGAGGCGGCGGCCGCCGAAGGGCTGACGCCGCTGGCCTATATGCGCAAGTATGGCGCGTTTGAGGTGACGGTGGATAACTACCTGCCGTACGAGAAGGAGCTGGCACTCGGCGGGCAGCAGCTGGAGCGGGGACAGCAGGTTGCCGCCAACGGCTCGCGCTTTGACGTCGATGCCTCCGGACGCATTCTCAAGGACGGCAATGCGGTCGGCGTCATCGTCGACGGCGAGGCGAAGACGGGTGTGGGTACGCCCAGCCGCCGTTTTGAGTTCTTCAGCCCGACGCTGTACGACTGGGGCTGGCAGGAGCGGCCGTACACGATTCCCTGGCCGCTGAAGAGCCACGTGCATCCGGACAACATCGACCGGGAAGCGGGCGAGATGCTGCTGCTGCCCAACTTCCGGCTGCCGACGCTGATCCACACGCGCAGCGCCAATGCTAAGTGGCTGTACGAGATCAGCCATAAGAACCCGGTGTGGATGCACCCCCAGGATGCGCGGCGGCTGGAGGTAACGACCGGCGACCTGCTGCGGGTGGAGACAGAGATCGGCTATTTCGTCGACAAGGTGTGGGTGACGGAAGGGATCAAGCCGGGGGTGATCGCCATGAGCCACCACCTGGGCCGCTGGCGGCTGCAGGAGGGGATGGGCGGCAACCCGGGAATGTCGGCCCTGGCCCAGCTGGAGCAGGAAGGGAGCGAGCACCGGCTGAACATTCTCAAGGAGGCCGAGCCGTGGCCGAGCGTCGATCCGGATACGAGCCGCATCTGGTGGAAAGACATCGGCGTGCACCAGAACCTGACGCACGCGGTGCATCCTGACCCGGTGAGCGGCGCCCATTGCTGGCTGCAGAAGGCGGTGAGCGTGACGAAGGCGCAACCCGGCGACCGTCACGGCGACGTGTGGGTGGATACGGAGCGCTCGATGCGCGTGTATGCGGAATGGAAGGCGCTGGCGCGGCCGGCGTGGAAAGTGAGCCCCGACGGCACACGGCGCCCGTATTGGCTGAAACGGCCGCTCAAGCCGGTGGCGGAAGCGTACCGGCTGCGCAAGACAACGGTTGTGGAGCAGGAGACAGCGCCGGGCGCCGGGCAGCAAGGGCCACAGGCGCCGCGCCTGGTGTCCGGAGAGTCTGGCTAACGGCTGGCTACCTACTGGCTAGCTGCCAAGGAGAGAAAAGGATCATGTTGCTCAAGTACTTTTATGATGAAAAGCTGGCCCACGCTTCGTACATGGTGGGCTGCCAGATGACGGGCGAAGCGATCGTGGTCGATCCCGGCCGGGACATCGAGCCATATCTACGCGCAGCCGACGACAACGACATGCAGGTCGTGGGGGTGGCGGAGACGCACATCCATGCCGACTTTGTCTCCGGCGGGCGCGAGCTGGCGGAGCGCACCGGGGCAACGCTCTACGTTTCGGACGAGGGTGACGAGAACTGGAAATACCAGTTTGTCGACGGCTACGCGCACCGGCTGCTAAAAGACGGCGACCGCTTTGGAGTAGGCAACGTCGAGTTTGAGGTACTGCACACGCCGGGGCATACGCCGGAGCACATCTCGTTTGTGCTTACCGATCGCGGCGGCGGCGCGGGCGAGCCGATGGGGGTGTTCACTGGCGACTTCGTCTTTGTGGGGGCGATCGGCCGGCCGGATCTGCTGGAGAAGGCGGCGGGGATTGCTGATACGGCGGTTGCTGGGGCGCAGCAGATGTTCCGATCAGTACAGCGCTTTAAGGAGCTGCCCGACTACCTGCAGGTGTGGCCCGCACACGGCGCGG
>JAVVFG010000263.1:0-3409 GCA_032260445.1 Anaerolineae bacterium
GGGCGGCGGGGAGCCAGACGGATTTGAAGACGTTCCAGTTGGTGCGGGGGAAGTCTTCGGGGCGGTAGCGCTTGCCGCGCTCGAGGACGAGGACGCGGTAGCCTTTTTCGCTAAGGCGCATGGCGGAGACGCTGCCGCCGAAACCGGAGCCAATGATGATAAAGTCAAAGGTCGTCGCGTCGAGCTGCGTGCTCTCCATGGCTTGTCCCTTTTGTGCGAGGCGCCGCTGCCGGCGCGGTGTGCGGCGCGATGGGTGGCGGTCAACGACGTGCTGTAAACAATATAACACAGCGCGTTATGTTTGACTAGATAGGCGGGACCGGACTGCGGGCCTGCTGGCTCGCCGGCACTAGAGGCGGCGGACGGCGAGCATGGTGACGTCGTCGGACTGGGGGGCGCTGGCGGTGTGCTCGGTGACGGCGCCGTGGATGCGGGCCATGAGGGCCGCGGCAGACGGGGCCGGCTCTTGCAGGAGGGCGATCAGCCGGTCCCGGCCGAAGATGCGGTAGGCGCCGTCGCTGGCTTCGGTGACGCCGTCGGTAAAGGCGAGGAGGGTTTCGCCGGGGGCGAGCTGGATGCTGGCGACCTCGTAGTCGACGTCGGGGATAATGCCGACGAGGGGGCCGGTGGAGCGCAGCCGGGTGCGCAGGCCATCGGGCCCGACGACGACGGGGGGCTCGTGCCCGCCGTTGACGTAGGTGACGTAACCGCTTTCGGGATCGAGAATGGCGAAGAAGATGGTCGCGAACATGTTGGTGTCGGCGTGATGGCGGGTGAGGTAGCTGTTGGTGAAGAGGATGGTGTGGCGCAGCGTCTCGCGGATGGCGGCAAGGATCGTATCGGCGGCGGATTCTCCGGGCGCGGGGGCGGGGCGGTGGCTGCGGTAGTGGTGCTCGGCGAAGGCGCGAATGAGGCTGCGGAAGAGGGCCATGTAGAGGGCGGCGCCGACGCCTTTGTCGCAGACGTCGCCGAGGACGAGGAGGACGCGCTGGTCGTCGAGGGCGAGGGCGTCGTAGAAGTCGCCGGAGACGACGCGCGCAGGCTGGATGAAGGCGGTGATCTCCCAGCCGGGTAGGTCGGGCATGCCGGTGGGCAGGAAGCTGAGCTGGATCTGGCGGCCAATCTCGAGCTCTTTCTGCGCCGCCTCTTTTTCGACGACGGCCTGCCAGAGGATCTCGTCGTTCTCGCGCAAGATGGCGAGGATGTGGCGGGTGAGCTCGTGGCCGATGTTGGGGCTGGCGGCGATGACGCTCTGCAGGGTCTCGCCGTCGATCTCGAGCACGGTGGTCGGCTCGCGGGTGGTCACGGTCGCGAGGCGGGCCTGGCTGTCGAGAAGACCCATCTCGCCGAAGTAGCGGCCGGCGCGCAGCGTAGCCAGCTGGTGTTCCTTGCCCGCTTCGACCTGCTGGCTGACCTCCACCGCGCCGTCGAGGATGATGTAGAAGGTGTCCTCGAGCTCGCCCTGGCGGCAAAGGACGGTGCCGGCCGGGTAGCTGGACTGCCCGGCTAAGCGTTGCAGCATCGACACCGTTTCGGCGTTGATACCCGGGAAGACCTGTTCGAGAATCGCGGCAAGCGGTTGGTCCATATCGAGCACACCCTGCAAGGCGCAGCAGGCAGCACTTCCTGGCGCTTCGATGCAGGCTGGCAAAAGTATAGCATGGAAGAGGGTATAGCGCAGAGAACGCTGCCCCCTTTTCCCGGCACGCGTCCCCTGTGGGCGGCAGGGGGCGAGGCTGGTACGATGATAGGGATCGATTATTGGCAACGGCGCAAGACGAATGGCACAAGAACGGAGAGAAGGATGCAGGTGGTGATCGTAACGGGCGCTTCGCGCGGCCTGGGCGCGGCGACGGCGCGGATTTTGTTGGAGATGGGCGCGGCGGTCGTGCTCAACGCCCGTTCGGCGGGCGATTTAAATGATCTGGCAGCGAAGGCAGATCCGGGCGGTGGGCGCTCGCTGGTGGTCGCCGGCGATGTGAGCGACGAAGCGGATTGCGCGGCGCTGGTCGGGCAGACCATGGCGCGCTTTGACCGTCTCGACGCGCTGGTGAACAACGCCGGCGTGCTGCAGCCGGTAGCACCGTTGGGCGAGGAGGCGGTGAATGCCTGGCGGCAGAACCTGGCGGTTAATCTCCTCGGCCCGTACTACCTGATGTACTACGCGTTGCCGCACCTGAAGGCGAGCGGCGGGCGGGTGGTGAACGTCTCCAGCGGCGCGGCAGTGAACCCGGTGCCGGGCTGGTCGGCGTATAGCACGGCGAAGGCGGCGATTAACATGCTGACGCGGGCATTAGCCGAGGAGGCGCCGGAGGTGACGGCGCTGGCCTTCCGCCCGGGCGTCGTGGATACGGCGATGCAGGCGGCGATCCGCGAAGAAGGGAACGAAGGGATGCCGGCCGAGCGGCACGAGCGTTTCGTACGGCTGCACGAGCAGGGGGAGCTACTGCCGCCGGAGCAGCCGGGGCGCTCCCTGGCGCTGCTGGCGCTATACGCGCCGCTCGCGTGGAGCGGGGAGTTTGTGCAGTGGGATGAGGAGCGGGTGCTGTCCCTGGGAGAAAGAGGCGCGAAGGGGTGAACGGCGTGCGCCTTGGGAGCGCTTAAGGAGAGATGGCGACGATGTACACGGAGGAGCGCCTCCAGATCGAGGGTTATGACAGCCGGCCCGTTCCCAACCTGTTCTTCGGGCAGGAAGAAGGGACAACGCGGCTGGCCGTGCTATTGCCGGGCTACGCCTACACGGCCGATATGCCGCTCCTCTACTACACGACCACGCTCTTCCTGGAGAACGGCTACGATCTGTTGCAGGTGCAGTACAACTATCAGCGCCAAGCGGCATTTCGGGTTCCTGTGGATGAGGCCTCGCGGCAGTGGCTCTTGGCCGACGTGCGTGCGGCTGTGACGCAAGCGCTTGCTCAGGGTGCGTACGAAAGCGTCGTCGTGGTCGGGCGCTCTCTAGGTACGCTGGCGATGGGCGATTTGCTAGAGACAGGGGGATTGCCGGCGACGACCCGAAGGGTGTGGCAGTCGCCCCTGTTCAAAGATCAACGATTGAGCGAACAGATATGCCGCCACCGGCCGCGGAGTCTGTTTATCACGGGCACGGCCGACGCGCACTATCAGAGCCCGTTGCGGGAGCAGGTGCGCGAGGCGGTGCCGCGGGAATGGCTCGTGCTGCCGGATGCGCGCCACGATCTGGAGATTGCCGGCAGTATCCCGCGAACGCTGGCGGTCATGGAGGAGGTTATTTGTGCGACTGCGCGCTTTACCGGCTGTGCGGGTTGTGATTAGGGCGAGCGGGCGAGGTGCGGGCAGGATGCCGGCTGCGCTTGCGGCCCGACTACCTGACTACCCGACGACATGACTAACAGGAGAACCAGGATGATCGCAGGGCACGCGACGGCGGCAG
>JAVVFG010000263.1:3509-6104 GCA_032260445.1 Anaerolineae bacterium
CAGGATGAAGGGGTGCCGCGCGAGGCGGTGGTGGTGGTGAGCAAGGGGGGCTATATCCAGGGGCAGAATTACCAGATCAGCCAGCAGCGGCAGGCAGGGGGTAGGGGATGGCCCGATCTCGTGCCCTACGCGCCGGGGCTGGAGCACTGCATCCACCCCGATTTTCTGCGGGATCAGATCGGCCGCAGCCTCCAGCGGCTTGGGCTGGCGACGTTGGACGGCTACCTGCTGCATAACCCCGAATATTACCTGACGTGGGCCAAACGGGAGGGCAAGGGGCTGAAGGCGGCGCGCGCGGAATACGCGCGGCGGATTGCCCTGGCGTTCGGCTATCTGGAAGAAGAGGTGGCGCGCGGGCGGCTGCGCTGGTACGGGATCAGCAGCAACACGTTCCCGAGCCCGGCAGAGGACACGGCGCACACGTCGCTGGCCGCGGTGTGGGCGCTGGCGGAGGAGCTGGGGCCGGAGCATCACTTCCGGGCGGTGCAGCTGCCGCTGAACCTGCTGGAGACGGGCGCGGTGACCGAGCGCAACCAGCCGGGCGGGGAGAGCGTCTTGGCCTTTGCGCAGGCGCAGGAGTTGGCGGTGCTGGTGAACCGGCCGTTAAACGCGATTCGCGGCGAGCGGCTGCAGCGGCTGGCGGACGTGACGGTGGAGGGCGAGCCGGATCCGGCGAAGGCGGCTTCGGCGGTGGCGCGCCTGCGGCGGCGCGAGGAGCGTTTCCGGGACGAAGTCCTGCCGAAGCTGCCGGCGCCGCCGTCGATGGCGCAGCAGCTCATCTCGGTTTTTAGCGTGGGGCAGATGCTGGAGGAGCGGTGGCGCGGCTTCGAGAGCTACCAGCAGTGGCTGGAGGTACAGACGCAGCTCCTGGTGCCACGGGTGCAAAGCGGCATTGACTACCTGACGAAGCAGGCAGACCTGCCGCCGGAAGCCGGATCGTGGCTGCAGCGCTATGTGGTGGCGTTCAACGAGGCGCTGCGGGCGATCACTACGGTTTACCAGGTGGAAGGGGTGGAGACGGCGCAGGCGCTTCGCGCGCAGGTGGCGGCAGCGGACGCGGCGTGGGCCGAGGCGACGACCTTGAGCCAGATGGGGCTACGCGCGCTGCGCAGCACGGCGGGGGTGACGAGCGTGCTGGTGGGGATGCGGCACCGGATGTACGTGGAGGACGTGCTGGCGGAGCTGCGCCGGCCGGTGGCGGTGGAAGAACGGGATGAGGCGTGGGTGGCGCTGGTTAAGGCCGTTTAGATCGCTCTCCCCGTCGCCCCGGCACTGCCGTGTGTCTTGTACGGCGGTGCGAAAAGCCATATGCTAGACATGTCGCGATTGTGGCTTGTTAATCGCCGGCTATGGCAGGAACGATACCAACCTCCCTTTCGAGCTTCATCGGTCGCACCCAGGAGCTGGCCGAATTGACGGCGTTGCTCGGCGCGGATGGCACGCGTCTGGTGACACTGACCGGGCCCGGTGGGGTAGGTAAGACGAGGCTGGCGGCGCAGGTCGCGCTCGCGGTACAGAGCACGCTTGAGGACGGCGTCTGTTGGGTGGCCCTCGACGGGCTCAGCGATCCACAGCAATTGCCCGGGGCGGTGCTCAATGGCCTGGGAGTGGCTAGCAGCGGCGGCCCACCGGCGCAGGCGCTGTTGCCCGCGCTGGCGACGCGCCACCTCCTGCTGATATTGGACAACTGCGAGCACCTTCTCGCCGCCGCCGCGGAGCTGACCGACCGGCTGCTGCGGGCTGCTCCCAGCCTGCAAATCCTGGCAACCAGCCGCGAGCGATTGAACGTCTCGGGTGAGCGGGCGTGGCTGGTCCCGGGAATGGCTGTGCCGCAGGCCGTGGCAACCGGCGACGAGGTGCTGACCACTGATGCCGTTCAGCTTTTTGTCGAGCGTGCCGCGGCCATGCGGCCTTCTTTCCAACTGACAGCAGAGACTGCTGCGGCGGTGATCGCGATCTGCCGCCAGGTAGATGGACTCCCGCTGGCGGTCGAGCTAGCCGCGGCGCGCAGCCACAGCCTCGGCGTGGAACAGATTGCCGCACGCTTGCGGGAGCGATTGGACGTACTCTCTGGCGGACGGCGCGGTGCGCCAACACGGCAGCAGACCTTGCGCGCGACCTTCGACTGGAGCCACGATTTGCTGACCGCGCGGGAGAAGGTGCTGTTCCGGCGGCTGGCGATTTTCCAGGGACGGTTTACGCTGGAGGCAGCCGAAGCTGTTTGCTCGCAAGCGGGGGGCGATGACCAAAACGGGGAGTCCAGCCTCCATTCAGAGGCGATTCTGGATTTGCTCGGCAGCCTCGTCGACAAGTCGCTGGTCACCGTCGAACGGGCGGACGGCGACGAGGCCACCTACCGGCTGCTGGAACTGATCCGCCGTTACGCCTACGAACAGCTGGCGGTAGCAGACGAACTGGATGCCAGCCGCGAGGCCCACCTGAGCTTCTACGCAGATCTGGTGCGCTCGGCCAGGGAGGGCCTGAAGGGAGCGGAGCAGCGGGCATGGGTACAGACGCTCACGCTCGCCCAGGCGAACGTATATGCCGCCCTGCGCACGGCCATTGAGCTCGGCCGCACCGAGGCGGGGATCGCCT
>JAVVFG010000264.1:0-6103 GCA_032260445.1 Anaerolineae bacterium
GAGGAAGGGAATGGGGCGTGGCGGGGGCAGCTCACCCTGGAGAATGTCTCTGTGCAGCTGCCGTGTCTCGGCCGTGGGTTCGACGCCCAGCTCGGCGTGCAGCAGCTCACAGCACTGCTCGTACTGGGCCGTCGCGCGTTCCGGCTGTCCCTGCCAGGCGTAGAGCGACATGATCCAGCGGTGCGTGCCTTCGAGCCAGGGATCCATGCGCAGGAGCCGTTCGGCGTGGGCTAGGGCGCGCTCGTATTCGCGCCAGCGGCTGTAGCCGGCGATCAGTTGCTCCAGAGCCGACATCTGCTGCTGGCGCAACTGCTCGCGCCAGCGGAAGAGCCACATCTCAAATTCCGGGGAGACGCCATCAGGCAAAAAGCCGCTGCAGAAGTCCTCGCGGTAGAGCGCGACGGCTTCCTCCAGCTCCTCCAGTGATCTTTCGCGGCCGAGTAGCGTCTGGAACTGCTCAAGGTCCAGGCTGTAGTCGCCGCTGCGGTCAAAGGCGATGGTCTGCCGGTCAACCTGGAAGAAGTCGCCGAGGCGCGCGCGGAGCGGGGTGAGGCCGGCGCGGCCGCGCAGGTAGGCCAGCCCCTGGGACTCGTCTAGTTCCGGCCACAGCAGCTCGGCGAGGTGCTGCCGGCTCTGCGGCTGGTCCGTCACCACCAGGTAGACCAGCAGCGCGAACGTCTTCTGGTAGCGCAGCAGATCCGCGCCGGCCTCCACGCCATCCACCTGGATTTCGGGATGCCCGAGTAGCTTGAGGTTAAGACGTGCCACGAAAATAGCCCTCCGCCGGCTGCACCTGCCACATGGTTCTCGCCTGCACACAAATCGTGATCAACGCCTGCTCAACGGTGCGCCCCTACACTGGGGTCCAGAGGAAAGGAGACAAACAAAACAATGGAAAGGAATGTTCTTTACAGCTCAGTCTATATCCTGCGCGTCTGGCGCGATGGCGATGAAAACGGCTCATCGCCCTGGCGAATCAGTATCGAAGACGCCGCGACCGGCGAGCGACACGGCTTCACCAGATTCGTGGACCTGACCGGCTTCTTCGGCGAGAAGATAGCCGCCAGTCTGCCGGCAAAGGTCGAGCCGGTTGGTCGATAGGGCCAGCGGCGCTAATGGCTCATGCAGCTAAGGAGGATGAAACGCGAACCAAAATAACACTGTCATTGTACAGAGGCGACGGGGTGCTCGTCAATCCGAAAGGATGTGGGTGTGACGTGGCGCGGTGTAGGACCGCAACAAGGTTTGGGTGTCCGGCAGGCAGCTCGGGCACAGGCACACGGAGGTAGCAGATGAACCGCTCAGTTATTAACGGAGAAGTTGAATATCACCTGCGCCGGCAGGAACAAGAACGCGCCCGCCACCATCACGAGGTTCCGGAGCCGGAGATCGAAAAAGTGCGCCCGGGTTTACTCGCTCGTTTGCTGGCTGCGCTGAAAAGGGACCGCACGCAGCGGCCACCTCTGGACTGGGAGCGTGCCGGCCGGCGGGTGCCCAATGTGAAGTAAGCCGGCGAGCATGCGCGGGCGAACCGCTACGCCCACACGCTGCCGGCATCATCGTTAGCGCGCGGGGTGCCGGACACCCCGGCGCAAAAGGAGTAGGCAGATGTTGACGCCGTCAATGGATTATGAAGTAGGGAAAGGGCGCATGTTGGAGCTGGAGCGGAAGCTCGCCGTGCGGCGTCTCGTCGCAGAGGCCCAGGCCAGCCAGCGCCTGCAGCAGCCCAGCGTGCTCGACAGGTTGGTCGAGCGCATGAAAGAGATCGCGAGATGGATTGACCGCCGGGACAGCGCCCTGTCCGGATTTGATAGCCATCCTTACCAGACACAGCAGCCCACGATGACCTGAGAACCAGACGTGCGCGTCGCGATGGAGCGTGGATCCGGCTGCCAGGCGTTTGCCAGCAACGATCACGAAGCCTCGTGGTGGCCGGACCATTCATTCACAGACAAGTTTCTGTGCTGAAAGGAGAGGTCTGATGGAAACGAAGATGATTATCCGTGGGGAGCGTGACCGCGGCGCTGCGGTGATTGTGCTCTTACTGCTGGGCACGATGCTGCTGGCCGTCGCGCTGGTCCTTGCGCTGGCCTGGCCCGGCGCGCAGGTAGAGAGACCGGTCGCCACCGCCGGGGATAGCCTTGCTGGCTATTACGCTGCCCGCGCCACGGCCGCGGCGCCCGAAGCTACGCTGGCCGTCGTCGAGATGGAAGGTTATCGCGAAACCGTGGCGGCTGAGCGCGAGTTCACCTAGACAACCGCCGCAGACGTCGAAAAGGGACGCCTGGCTGCCGAGGCCTTCTGGCAGACCTGGGAAGCGTCCGGAAAAGATGTCGTGCGGTAAAGCAATAGGAGTAAAGAAATGAACGCGAATACAGTTTCTGGTCAAGATGTTCACGATATGGGGCGCTCGTCGCGAGGCCCGTTGCTCATCGGCGTGCTGATTGTGCTGGCCCTGTTGGTGGCTGGCGGCAGCATCCTGTGGCAAGGCTCCAGGGCTGCGCAGACAGCTGCGCCACTGACCGGGGAACGCTTTCTGGCGGCGAACCCCGAATTAAAAGCAGCGCAGGGATACGCCGCCTGGAGCGGTGCCGCGGCGGGCGAAACAGCCCTGTCCGCCGATGCCTTCCTGGCGCGCAACCCCGAGCTAAAGGCCGTAGCACGCTTCGCCGCGACGGGCGACGAGCACGCCTTCCTAGCGCAAAACCCCGAGTTGAAGGCTGTGCGGCGCTATGCCGGCCCGCAGGCAGGTGACTGATGCCGGCCATCGAGCATGGCGCTGCGAGACGCAAAGGAGGCCCCCGGCACCGACCGGGGGCTTTTCTTTTTCGGTACGCGTCTCCTACGCCGTCCTCGGCTCTGGCCCTACATTACCCGCTGCGCACCGGGTGCGCGGCGTGCGAGCGGGCTGGATCTTGACAGCAGACACCGCTCATTTATACTGTAAGCGTATCATCATTCAAAACTGCGTTTCACTCTACGGAACAATTGACCAGGTCTTATCTCCAGCCCACCCGGCTGAGCCCGGGGACATGTCTGGGCCTCGCCCGGCCCACAGGGAAATGTGAGGGAAGATGACAGCAGCGGGTGCCGTCGCCGAGAGGCGCAAATCGGATGTGCAGTCGCTCAGCCGGGCGATTGCCATCCTCCATGCCTTCAATCACCAAAATCCCGAGCTTGGCGTCACCGAAATCAGCAAGCTCGTCGGTCTCCACAAGAGCACGACCTTCCGCTTGCTGAGCACCCTGATCTCCGAAGGGCTGGTCACCCAAGATCCGGAGTCGGGCCGCTACCGGCTGGGGCTCGGCATGCTCGAGCTGGCCGGCCGGGTGCAGGTGCACGCCGAAGTGCGCCAGGCGGCCCGTCCCTTTATGCAGCCGTTGGCGCAGCGGCTGGGAGCTACGGCCAATATTGCCATTCTCGACCGGGGCACGTCGTTCAACATCGAACAGGCGGTGCCAACTGGTTACCTGGTCATTAACTACGGCTGGGTCGGGCGGCGGACGCCGCTCCACGCGACCTCAACCGGCAAGATCCTGCTGGCCTGGCTGCCTGCTGCGGAGATCCGTGCCGTGCTGAGTGAGCCGCTGGAGCGCTACACGCCGGATACGATCACCAGCATGGCGCTGCTTGAGCAGGAGCTGGAACGTGTGCGCGCGGCGGGCTACGCTGTCGGGCGCGAGGAGTATGAGGTTGGCCTCAACGCCATTGCCGCCCCGCTACGCGACGCGACGAGCAGTGTCATCGCCGCGTTGAGCGTCTCCGCCCCTGCCTACCGTCTGGCTGCGGCCAGCTTCGAGACGGTGGCGGGGGAGCTGGTCGCGGCAGCCACGGCCATTTCGCGCCAGCTCGGGTACGTGCCGTGACAGGCAAGCTGGACAACAGGCTGGCGCGCCGGAGGCTGTATGTTTGACGACATTGTCAGGATGGTGGTGCGGCAGCTAACACCCTATCTCAAGGCAGTTGGCGATACCGTCTGCGCCCAGACGCCCGGCCTGGCGGAGCGCTGGTCCACCTACGAATTCATGTGCCGCAATACGCAGGCCCTGGCGCGCCAGAGTATCGAGCACGTCATCCTGACGCTGATCGCCATGATCGTGGCCATTTTGCTGGGGGTGATCATCGGGCTGCGCGTCTCCAGCAGCCCCTGGCCGCGGCGCGGCTCGTTGCTCGTCTGGCCCATCGCCATCCTCGTGGTCGCTGTCCTGCTCGCCGGCGGTGTAGCGCTGGCGACTATGCCGGAGAGTCTGGCGACCGTCGACGCCTTCCGCCCGGCCGATCCCGGCAGCTGGTCGCAGCTCCTTGACGCGGCGCCTGGGAATCGCACCTTTGCTCTGGCGGTGGTGCTGCAAGCGGCGCTGGTCTTTGGCCTGGCGGCGGTGCTCGTCGCGGGGCTCCTGCCCGGCGACACTGACCTGCGCCTGCTACCCGTCGCGCTCGCCGGGGCGATTCTTGGGCCGCTGGTTGTGCCGCGCCCCTTCCTGCACACCCTGCTGCTGCAGATCTACCGGCTAGCACAGAGCGCGGGTCTGGAAGGGGGCACGCTGCGCACGCTGGCCACCGTGCTGAACTGGGTGCGCGAGGCCGCGCCGCTGTGGGCGTTACTTGTGCTCGTGCTGATCTTCGGCCGGCTCTCGCATCGCCTGACCTGGCAGAAGGTGCTCGCGGCGGCGCTTGGCGGTTACGTGCTTGGCGCGATCCTCAGCGCCTTTGTTATCCGGCCCGGCGCCAGCACCACGATACTGGTGCTGCAACTGCTGCTCTTTGCCGTCTTTGCCATGCTGATGATGCTCGGCGAAAGAGCTGCCGATCCGGTGCTGTACGTCGTGGGCATCATTTTCACCATTCCCAGTCTGGCCATGTTCGGCATCATGATCCCGATCATCGGCATCGGGGTCGATCCTGCTGTTGTCGCGCTTACCCTCTACGCCCTGCTGCCGATCTTGCGCAATACGATCACCGCAATGCGCCAGCTCAACCCGTCGATCATCGAAGCCGGGCGCGGCATGGGCATGACCGATCTGCAGCTCCTGACCCGCGTGCAGATCCCGCTGGCGCTGCCGATCATTCTCGCCGGCGTCCGGGTTTCGACGGTGATGACCGTCGGCATCGCCTCAATCGCCACGCTGATCGGCGCCGGTGGCCTCGGCGAGCTGATTTTCCACGGCATCAACCGGACCAACACGCGCATGGTGCTGACCGGTGCCATCTGGATTGCCCTGCTGGCGCTGCTCTTTGACTACATTCTGGGCCAAGGTGAGATCCGCTGGGTCTCGAAAGGTATCCGCGTCGAGGAAGGCGAAGAGGTGGAGCAGGTCGCCGAAGCCACGGCGGTCAGTGTCTAGGAAGAGGATAAGGCCGTGATCAAGCTCGAGAATGTAACCAAAATTTACCCCGGGACGAGCGAGCCGGCCGTCACCGGCGTTAGCCTCGAAATTCCCGAAGGCGAAACGTGCGTGCTGATCGGCCCCTCGGGCTGTGGCAAGACGACGACGATGAAGATGGTCAACCGCCTCATCGAGCCGACCAGCGGCCAGATCTATGTCGCGGGGGAGAACGTGATGGAGCAGGACCCGGTCGCGCTGCGGCGCAACATCGGCTACGTCATCCAGCAGATCGGCCTCTTCCCGCACATGACGATCCGTGACAACATCGCCACCGTGCCCCAGCTGCTTGGCTGGGAGAAGAGCCGCATCGACCGCCGCGTCGACGAGCTGCTCGAGCTGATGGGGCTCGACCCTGCGCAGCACCGCGGCCGCTACCCGCGCCAGCTTTCCGGCGGGCAGCGGCAGCGTATCGGCGTCGCCCGCGCGCTGGCAGTTGACCCCCCGGTCATGTTGATGGACGAACCTTTTGGCGCGATTGATCCGATTACCCGCGAGCATCTGCAGAACGAATTCCTCCGCCTGCAAAAGCAGATCAAGAAGACGATCATGTTCGTCACCCATGACATCGACGAGGCGATCAAGATGGGCACGCGGATCTGCATCCTGCAGGTCGGCGGCATCGTCGAGCAGTACGGGACACCGGACGAGATTCAGCCCGCGGTCGGCGCCGACGAAGCCGGCCACAAAGGCGTTCGCCGGCCGGGCCAGAATCTCGT
>JAVVFG010000265.1:0-5398 GCA_032260445.1 Anaerolineae bacterium
CCCCGGTTGAACGCCGCCACCGCGTCGGCCACGCTGTCCTGTGGGACCAGGGTGACGTCGAAGCGCGGGTTAAGCCGGGCAATAGATAGCACGTAATAGACGAAGTACTCGCCCACACTATTGCGCGCAAAGGTGATGCGCTTGCCTTGCAGCTCGTTGATCGTGTCAATCTCGCGCGCCCAAAGCTGGTCGGCGCCGGCGCTCTCATCCACGATGGCCGTAATCACGCCGGGGCTGTCCAGCGCCACGGCGTCGAGCGTCGTCAGCAGGCAGTCCCACTGTCCGTTGGCAAGGAGCGCGTTCCGCTGTTCCTCGGAAATGTCGTACGCGGGGTCGTCGTCGAGGAGGAAGGGGACGATGCCCAGGCGGAAGCCGTGTTCCACGTCGATGCCCGCCATCTGCATCTGCTGCAAGGTGAAATAGCTGCCAAAGGCATCGGCGCCACAGACGTATGCCGGCAAGTCGCCGCTCCCCTCAGCCGCGGGCCCAAAGATCGGGTCGGGAGAGGTCAGATTGGCAGCCGGCGTCGGCCGGCCGGGCTGGACGACCGGCACGGCGGTGGGTTCTTCCTCGGCGACCAGATTCCGCACCACGCTCGCGACGACGAGGACGCCGACGGCAAGCAAAGCCACAGCGATGATGGCAATGAATACGATCCGGGTTCTGTCTAGCCTTTGCATCGTCTTCTCCTCTCAACGCCGCCCCGCGGCAACGGGGCAGCAACGCTCATCAATCTCTACGCACGAGCACGGGCTCACGTTGCGTGCAGTGCGCTGGCGGCGCCCCGATAGCCCAGGTTCATGAGCACGTCGCCGGCCGATTGCCCCGGCAGCACAGTAAAGGTGTACTCACCATTTTCGTGATCGACGATCAGCTCTTCTGCCTCGGGCAGAACGCAATGTTTGCTGCCACGCACACCCCCGAGCATTTCCTGGTAGGCGCCAATGCTGAAGAAGCCGAGGTAGAGCTCATCTGTTTCTACCGGCAGATACAGCGGGGACTGGCTGCGCTCGGGCGGGTAAATGTCGTCGCTGTCACACGTCATCCCGCCGAGCTGCACGCGCTGGAAAGGCTTGTCTAGATGGTTGAGCGGCAGGACGATGAAATGCTCGCCCAGCGCCCAGCTATCGGGGAAGGAGGACATGATCGAGCCGTCGATGAGATACCAGGGCAAGCCCGAACGATTCTCCTTGGTCATGACCACCCTGAAGAGATGCGCGCCGTGTTCGGCGGTCGTATACCGCCCAAATTCGCCCATCACGTCGGGTACCGGCACGCCGTAGCGCCGGCAGACGTCCTGCATCGTCGACAGTAGGAGGTGGGCGAAGGCATGGTAATCGAACGAAAAGTCCAACGTCATCGCTACGGGCATGCCGCCGCCGAAGTCGAAGATCGAGAGACTCGGGTAGCGCTGCCGCATCCGGGCATAAATTTCCATGGGCGGCGTCAGCCACTTTACAAATGCCTCGCGATCCGTGATCTGGCTACCGACCATCGCATGGTAGAGGCGGAGATTTAGGTTCGGTGCAGCGGCGATGTAGTCAGCCGCCTTCCACATATCGTCGACGCTAAAGCCGAAGCGGGAGTTAGCATGGTCCATTTCCTCGAGGTCGTCGTGGGCGCCATAGCTTTTCTGGCGCAGACCGACATCAAAGGAGAGCCCTGAGGTGATCAGCGGCGTCAGCTCCGACAGATCTTCAAGCACAGGAATGAGCCGCTCATGTTCGCTGCGCAACGCAAGCAAATTAGCGGCATAGTCGGTGCCCTCCGGCTTAAAGCCATTGGCGATGAGCATCCGCTCCGCAGGCAACAGGCCGCGCGCGATCATCTGGCGCGCAATATCCACGTCTATGGTCGAGGACATCTCATGATGTGCGCCCGCACCCAGCGTCGTGCGGATTACCTCCTCGGCAGCATTTGCTTTCGACGCATACGCGTAGTGGAAGCGCCCCTTGTAACCCAGGTCGTCGATCGCCGCGGCAAATATGTCACACATACGCTCGATCTGCCGCCGGATCATCGGCAGGTAGACGATCTCCAGCGGGCTGTTGAAACGCTGGTCCGGTGCCGGTCGCCTCTCGCCCCCCAGGAACAGCTGCGCCAGATCGAGTTCCTTGAAGAAAAGGTGACCATCCTGCACGTGGAGATAGTCGTTGAATTCGAAGCCGTCGGGAACCGGCGTCTCTTTCTCCCAGCCGATAACTGGCCCGGTAGCAGCTTGTGCCATAGGGAACTCCTTTACGAGAATACGCGTCGGCTAATTATAGTAGATTTGGGGAAAATGTGTCAGCAGCGGGCAGCGCGGCGACGAAGGCCGCGCCCTCAGCTGCCAGGTCTGCCTCCAGAGACAGCGTGAGCGCCCGTACGTGGACATCGCCAACCTGCACGTCGAGCGAGCGGCGCGGTTTCTGGGCGTAGACGAGAACCGCTTCACGGCAGCGCCGGAGCTCGGCATAGGTCACGATTTGCTGGATATCGGTCGCGGTTATCTCCGCCTTATACTTGGTATCGAGCACCACGGCAGCGCGACCGGCGCCGTCGTAGATAACCATGTCCAACGTGAAGGCAAGCGGCGTCTGTCCGCCCGCTTCCACCCGTTCCTGTACGGCCAGCCGCCACGGGCGGGGGAGATGCTTGTGCAGCCAGCGGGCCCCCACCTGCTCGACCAGCCGGGCGATGTTCACGAGAAAGGGCACCATCGAGGCTGTGGTAGGCACGCCGCACCTCACTCTGCACTGGCTCGCGACAGAGCCCGCTGCGAGCGATGCGCTGCAGTGTCCACGCTATGAGCTGGTTCTCGGCAACGTCCGCCGTGTGTTCCTCGAACAGACTATCGAATTGCGGTTGCGATACACGCTCTCGACGCCGGATCATGCGGCCGCGCACGTAAGGCAGCGCCTCAGCGCGCGACTCATACGCATGGTAGAGTCCGCGGAGGCGGCGCGCCATCACCGCGCGCGCCAGCAGAAGCGCGAGCTGCTCGAACAGATCGCGCACCGAATCGCTCGTCACTAGCCCGTGCAGGAACTCAATGCCGTCCAGGCGGTAGGCATAGGCAAGGAGGAGAAACAAGTTGGGGGCGCGTGCGCGGCTGGAACAGCACGTCGAGCGCTGCGGTCAGAGGAATATGGCCGGCCCAGCCGGCCGCGGTCAGCTCCTATTGCCCGCCAGTACGCGGCGACCGAAACGCCACGTAGAGGATGGGGCGCTCTACGCCATAGTTCTGCCACAGTAGCGTGCCTACCTCTGGCGACAATTCCCCGGGCGGCAGACGCGTGGCTTCATATTCGGTGAGGTAAATCGTGCGGGGTGGGGCGAGCATCGAGCCATTGTAGCACGCTGCCCGCCGCCCCGCAGCCGTAGCTAAGAGCGGTTAATCATCAAGCGACGTGCGCCCGCCAAGCTTCTGGAAGAAGGCTGCCAGCTCCACGGCATCCTCATCGTCCACCTCGGCGACCACCAGCACAGCCTGCCCGGTCTCGACTTCCTCGACGAAGTACGACGACAATTCCTCATCGTCCAGCCCGGTCAGAACCTTGTCGAGGATGGCCTGAGGGCTAGCGCCGCCGAGGTTGGCGCCCGCACCCGCCAGCAGCCCGGCCGGGCGCACCTCGCCCACGTCGTCGGCGACGTCGCCTTCATAGACAGTCGTCTCAACATCCTCAAACTTCGTGCCTGCCAGAGCGCCGATTGCCTCGCTGGCTTCAGCTTGCGACGAAAACAATGCGGCAACTGTTGACATAATTCTTTCTCCTTGGTGCCCGCTGGCGCAATTAGGTCAGATTGTCTCCTTCTATTATAGGGGCGGCTACCATCGGAAAAGTCACATTTAAGATATAGATTCTCTGGCGTGCGCGTAGTCCTTGTTGCATAATGCGGCGCATGGACCGTGAAGCCTTTGCCCATGCTGTGCGCCAGCCCAGCGTTGACGTGCCACACGCGGCGCTCCTGTTGGCGCGCGAAATCGCCTATCCCGGCCTGCCGCTCGAGCCCTATCTCGAGCAGCTCGACGCGCTCGCCACGTCGGCCCGCTCGCTCACCCTGATCTCCGACGAGCTAGAGCAGGGCGCCGCCCTCGCTACGCACCTCGCGGGCGAAGCCGGTTTTCAGGGCAACGTCGTCGCCTACAGCGATCCGCGCAATAGCTTCCTTAATGACGTCCTCGAGCGGCGGCAGGGCATCCCCATTACGCTCTCCATCGTCTTCATTGCTGTTGCCCGCCGTCTCGGCCTGGATGCTTATGGCATCGGCTTGCCCGGCCATTTCATCGCCGGCGTGCGTGCCGGCAGCCGGCGCGTGCTCCTCGACCCGTTTCATGGTGGCGCACGCCTCAACCTGGCCGACTGCCAGCGGCTGGTGCGGGAGACGGCCGGCTACCAGGGTCCCTTCGAGCGCGCTTGGCTGGAGCCGGTGGCGCCGCCCGCTATCCTTGCGCGCCTGCTCAACAACCTGCGCCTGATCTACTTCCGGTTGGCCGACTGGCCCAAGGCGCTCGCCGTCTTGGAGCGCTTACAGCAGGTGCAGCCCGACGAGCCGGCGCACCTGCGCGACCTCGGCCTCGTTCATTACCAACAGGACGCCTACTACGCCGCGGCTCACTATCTGGAAGCTTACCTCGAGCGCGAACCCGACTCGCCCGAAGCAATCGCCATCCGCCAGAACCTGGCCGAAGAGTTCGCCCGCTGGGCGCGCATGAATTGAACGAGGAGGAGGTTGATGGAAATCGGTGCTGTCTTTCCCCAGGCTGAGTTTCCTCCCGACGTCACCGCGGTGCGCGACTGGGCACACGCAGCCGAAGCGCTCGGCTACCGCCACGTCCTGGCCTACGATCACGTACTCGGCGCCGATCCCCAGCGGCCGGGTGGCTGGACAGGGCCGTACACCTATCAGGATCCCTTCTTCTCGCCATTCTTACTTTTCAGCTACATGGCGGCGGTGGCGCCACGCCTCGGCTACGTCACCGGCGTCATTATCTTGCCGCAGCGGCAGACTGCCCTTGTCGCCAAGCAGGCGGCGACCCTCGACGTCCTCTGCCAGGGGCGGCTGCGCCTCGGCGTCGGCGTTGGCTGGAATGCCGTCGAGTACGAGGCACTGAACGAGAACTTCCACAATCGCGGGCGGCGCCAGGAAGAACAGGTCGAGCTGCTGCAGCGGCTCTGGACCGAGCCCCTGGTCGCCTACCGTGGCAAGTGGCACCAGATTACGGCTGCCGGACTCAATCCGATGCCGGTGCAGCGGCCAATCCCCGTCTGGTTTGGCGGGCACTCGGATGCCACCTTGCGCCGCATGGCCCGGCTGGGCGATGGCTGGCTGCCTGGCTACCGGACGGCGCCCCAGGCGCGGGAAGCGTTGGATCACGTCTCGGCCTACCTCGAAGCAGAGGGCCGCAGCTGGGACC
>JAVVFG010000265.1:5408-6039 GCA_032260445.1 Anaerolineae bacterium
CCTCCTCTACGGCGAGGCAGGCGATGCGGCGCGCTGGCGGCAGACGATTGATGAGTGGCAGACAGCCGGCGCCACCCACCTCTCCGTCAACACGATGTACGCTGGCCTCGACGGGCCGCAGACGCACATCGAGGCGCTGCGCCAGTTTGCCGAGGTGGCGGGCCTGGACCGGTCGTAGCTGCTGCAGGCCGACGGACAAAAAGGTTAGGCAAGATGCAGGCAACCATTTCGCTAGGACAGATGGACGTCATCCTTGGAGAGCCGGCGCGCAACCTCGAGAAGGCGCGAGCGTTTGCGGCGCAAGCGGCCGCGCGCGGCTCCGACGTGCTCGTGCTGCCCGAGCTGTGGAGCACCGCCTATGATCTGGAACGGGCCGACATGCACGCCACCGCGCCAGATGAAGGGACCTTCGCGGCCGTGGCAGAGCTGGCGCTGGAACACCGGGTTTACATCATTGGTTCGCTGTTAGGAAAGATGCCGGATGGTGGCGTGGGCAACACCGCCGTGCTGTTCAGCCCTGAAGGGCAGGGGCTGGCAACCTACAGCAAGATCCACCTCTTCCGGCTGATGGACGAGGAGCAATACCTGACGGCGGGCAACAAACTGGCGCTCGCCGAGACGCCGTGGGGTA
>JAVVFG010000266.1:0-6030 GCA_032260445.1 Anaerolineae bacterium
GCTGCTGGCGCTCCTCGGCCGGTGACACCACCAGACCGCTCCCACACAGTGGCTCGCCCACGCTGGCGCGAAGTACCCCAGCTATGGGTTGGTTTGCTGCTGATCGCCGTCGCCTGGCCCCTCAACTGGACCTTACCGGGCCTACGCACGCATCTCCTCTTTTTCCCCCTTTGGCTCGGCTACAGCCTCGCCGTCGACGGGCTGGTCTATCTGCGCCGCGGGACGAGCCTGCTGCGGCGCAACCCGCGTGCCTACGCCGGCCTGTTTCTCGCCTCGGCGCCCCTGTGGTGGCTTTTCGAAGCGATCAACTGGCGCACGCAAAACTGGGCCTATCCGGGCCAGGAGCTGGTGCCGCCATTCTGGCGCGCCGTGCTGCAGACGGTCGCCTTTTCGACCGTTGTTCCCGCCGTGTTCGGCACGGCCGAGCTGGTGAGCACGATGGGCTGGCTGCAGCGCCTGCGCCGCGGCCCGCGCCTGCCGCCCACCAGGCGCGTGTTGCTGGTCTTCTTCGGCCTCGGCTTGACCATGTTCATCCTCTTGGTCGCCTGGCCCGCAACCTTCTTTCCCTTCGTCTGGCTCTCGCTCTACTTCATGGTCGCCGCGGTCAACGGGCTGCTGGGCCACCGCACCCTCGGCACCTATACGGCGCGCGGCGATTGGCGCCCGCCGCTTGCCCTGATGCTTGGGACGCTGATCTGCGGCTTCTTCTGGGAGCTCTGGAATTACTGGGGCTACCCGCGCTGGGAGTACAGCGTGCCGCCGTTCGAATTCCTCTACATTTTTGAGATGCCGGTCCTCGGCTACGGCGGCTACCTGCCGTTTGGCCTTGAGCTCTTTGCCCTGTATCATCTTCTCGTTGGGGTTTTTAGCGGACCGCATCTCAATCGCTACGTTCAATTTGCCACGGTCGACCATGACCTGGAGGCTGAAGAGGTTTGAAAGCACTGACGACAAAACTGACCGGCCTGTTTGCCGATGCCTTCGCGGCCCTCGGTCTCGATCGCTCCTACGGCGAGGTTGTCCTCTCTAACCGGCCGGATCTGGCCGATTTCCAATGTAACGGCGCCCTGCCGGCGGCCAAAGAAGCGCGCAAGAACCCGCGCGAGCTGGCGCAAGCGGTCATCGCCGCTCTTGACGAAGGTGTGCAGGAGACGATGCTCGCCGAAGTCACCGTCGCTGGGCCCGGCTTCATCAACATCCGCGTCCGCGACGACTTCCTGGCGCAGCATGTGGCCGAGATGGCCGCCGACGAGCGCCTGGGCATCCCGGAACTTGAGGAACCACGTACCGTCGTGCTCGATTTCGGCGGCGCAAACGTCGCCAAGCGCATGCACATCGGCCATCTCCGTCCCAGCATCATTGGCGATAGCCTGCAGCGTATCTTCCGTTGTTACGGGCACAGAGTAATCAGCGACATCCACATGGGCGATTGGGGCACAAACATGGGCCAGCTCATCGCCGAAATCGAACGGCGCCAGCCTGACTTGCCTTATTTCGACCCGGATTACACCGGCCCGTATCCAGAGGAATCGCCGGTGACGATGGACGACCTCGGCGAGATCTACCCCGCGGCGTCCGCACGCTTCAAGGCGGATCCTGAGTTTGCCGAGGTGGCACGCCGCGCGACGAAGGAGCTCCAGGCCAGACGCCCTGGCTACTTCGCGCTGTGGCAGCACTTTGTCGACGTCTCTATCGCCGCCTTGCGTGAGGACTTCGAGCGGCTGGACGTCAGCTTCGACTTGTGGCTCGGCGAAAGCCACGCTTACGACCTCATCGCTCCACTGGCAGATCGGCTGCGGGAGCAGGGCATCGCCAGGGACAGCGCCGGCGCGCTGATCGTCGATGTCTCCCAGCCGGATGATAAGAGCGAGATACCGCCGATGATGCTCCTCAAGTCTGACGGCAGCGTCCTCTATGGCACGACTGACCTCGCCACCATCGCGCTACGCGTGGAGGAGTTTGGCGCAGAAATGATTTTCTACGTCGTCGACGTGCGCCAGTCCCTGCACTTCGAACAGGTCTTCCGCGTTGCGCGCCTCGCCGGCATTGCTCCGGCTGGCAAAGTCGTGCTCGAACATCTCCCCAATGGCACGATCAACGGGCCAGACGGGCGTCCCTTTAAAACCCGTGCCGGCGGTGTGCCCACACTCAAGGAAGTGATGGACATGGTCGTTGATAAGGCCCGCGAGCGGCTCGACGAGCTGGAGGCAGCTAGAGCATACAGCGCGGCACAGCGCGAGCAGATCGCCGAGCGCGTTGGTATCGCCGCCCTCAAGTTTGGCGACCTGATCAACCATCGCAGCACCGACTACGTCTTCGACCTCGATCGCTTCACTAGCTTCGAAGGGCGTACCGGGCCGTACCTCCTCTACGCCGCCGTGCGCACGAAATCAATCCTACGCAATGCCGCGGAGCGCGGCTTGGCGTCGGGGGCAATTCTCCCCCCGGCCGGCCCCGAAGAGCGCGACCTCATGCTCAAGCTCGTGCAGCTCCCGGACGTCATCGACTTCGCCGTGAAGACGCGCGCGCCGAACCACGTTGCCGACTACGTCTACAATCTGGCAATCACCTTCAATCGCTTCTACCGCGATTACCACATCCTCAGCGAGCCAGATCCGGCCCGGCAGCAGTCCTGGTTGGCCCTCTCGCAATATGCGCTGGCGCAGCTTGAGCTTGGGCTTGACTTGTTAGGCATCAAAGTGCCCGAGCGCATGTAGGAGCCCTTGTGCGCCCTGTGTCAGTCAGGCTGCATCGACGAGGCACGCCCGATAGAGGCGCCCCTGTACACTGTGTGCCAGCCAGAGATTATCGCCCGCCCACGCCAGCCCGAGCGGCAGGAAGGACAGCGGGTAGCGCGCCTGTTCCCCGCCGGTAGCAGCGTCGACCACCAGCAGCGCAAAGCGTTGTTCCGTCGTATTCCAGGTAAAGCTGCCGCTTCTCGGCTCGTAGCGCATGTAGAGCGGCGCCCCCAACCACAGCTGCCCGTCGCGCCAGGCAAGCCCGCCCCCGGCCGGCGGCGCAGCAAGCTGCCGTACCGGCGCCCGCTGCTCCCGCGCCACAGCCAGTAGCGCCCCCGCCTGATCGACAGCCCAAAGCTGTTCCTCGTCCCAGGCAACGCCGCCCAGGCGCGTGGCGCCTTCCACGACCAGCGTGCGCTCGAAGTCGTGCCTCGCCGGACTGATACAGCGCAGCCAGCTCTCGTCGAGAACCGCCTGCCACAGATGCTCCCCATCCCAGGCGAGGCCGCTGAGCACGCCGGGACAGAGCAGGCTATCGACGACGGTGCCGCTGTCTGGCTCCAGGCAGTAGAGGCGCCCGCTGCGAAAATCGGCGTTCCACAGATGTTCCCCATCCCAGGCTAAACCCGCCGGCCCCAGTCCCGGCGCCGGCAGCTCATCCACAATCTCCAGTCGCGTCATCATCCCTGCCTCACGGGATGCAGCGGCCAACGGCCTGGGCAATGGCTCGCATCTCCCGCACCAGTTGCGCGAAGCGTTCCGGCTTCAGCGATTGCCCGCCATCAGAGAGCGCCTCTTCCGGGCGCGGATGGACCTCGATAATCAGCCCGTCGGCGCCGGCCGCCACGCTCGCCTTGGCGGCGGCGGCGACGTATTCCCACCTGCCCGTCGCGTGGCTGGGATCGGCGATGATTGGCAGGTGCGACATCTGCTTGATCACCGCGATCGCGTTGATGTCGAAGGTGTTGCGCGTGTAGGACTCGAACGTGCGGATGCCGCGTTCGCAAAGCATCACGCGCGTGTTGCCGTGGCTCAGAACGTACTCGGCGCTCATCAGCCACTCTTCCATCAGGCTGCTCATCCCCCGCTTGAGCAGAACAGGGTGCTGCGACTTGCCCACGGCATGGAGCAGCGCGTAGTTCTGCATGTTGCGCGCGCCGATCTGCAGCACGTCGGCGTACTCGGCGACGAGCGGCACCAGGCCCGGCTCCATCACCTCGGTGACGATTGGCAACCCGGTCGCTTCGCGCGCTTCGGCCAGGTACTTCAGCCCTTCTTCGCCGAGTCCCTGGAAGGAGTAGGGGCTGGAGCGCGGCTTGTAGGCGCCGCCGCGCAGCGCATGGGCGCCCGCTTCCTTCACCGCCCATGCCGTCTCCATGATCTGGCTCTTGCTCTCCACAGAGCATGGGCCGGCGATGAGATAGATGCCTTCTCCTCCCACCGTATGGTTGCCAATCGCGAACCGCGTATCCTTCGGCTTAAAGTCGCGCCCCGCCAGCTTGAACGGCTTGAGTACGGGGACAACGCGATCGACGCCGGGCATGCGCTCGATCGCTTCCCGGTCGAGGACGCGGCTGTCGCCGACGAGCCCGATAATCGTGCGCTCGTCCCCCTCGGAGAGATGAACCTTGAAATTGAGGTCTTCGACCCGCGCAATCACCGCTGATGTTTCGCGCGTCGTTGCCTGCGCTTTCATAATAATGACGACCATTCTTCACTTTCCTCCAAAGAATCGAGTTTATTGTGTACCGCGCTGCGCTGCAATCGTCTTCGCCAGCGCCATCGCCTGTTCGATTTCCTCCGGCGGCACCGGGGGCAGGCTGTCGCGGTCCGGGCGCAGGCTGTGGGCCTCGTGCAGATAGACGTGCACGATGTCGCTCGGCGTACGGTACGTATGCCAGTGAATCAGGATCCGGATACAGCGGGGCAAAGAGCCAGGCACGACCATCTCGTGACCACAGAGCAGTGCCACGTCCAGCCAGCCAAGCTGCCGCGCAGCCGTGGCCGGGTAGGTCGCGTTGAGATCGACAGTCGTCGTAAAGTGGGCGCTGGCGACGTCGTCGGGATCGATCCCGTTTGCCTGAATCATCGTATACAAGAGCTCCCGCGTCGCAGCGAGGATAGCCTCCTCGCTGTTCTCCGCGGCGCACGTTGCCCCGCGCACGCCCCTGACCCGCATCACGCCGGGCCCAGATCCATTTGTTACCATACCTTACCTCCTAATACCGGCCAACAAAAAAGACGCGGCTGGGAGCGCCGCGTCTTTGCTGGAACAAGGTGGTGGTGTTGCTTTGGGGTCAGCCTCGGCAACCAGTCCACCCGGGCCCGCGGCGCCGGGGTCTGGAGCCATAAAAGTAATAGCCGAACGAAAAGTCAACAGCGTGCCACATCGTGGCAGCATCATAACACGGCGGTGGGAGGTGGTCAATAGGCAGAGGCAGGCAATTTACGCCGGCGTCTCAAGTTTCTGCATGCAGCGCATGGTAGACGACAATGCTCAGAGCCACATGCACGTTAAGCGAGCGCCCCTTCCCGTATAGCGGCAGGAAGACGGCGGCGTCGCACGCCGACAGTGTCGCGCGCGTCACGCCGTGGTCCTCGTGCCCGGCGATGAGGCACACCTTATCCGCGTAGCTAAAGCGGTGGTACGGGACCGCGCCCTCCGCCAGCTCCACGGCGACGATCTGGTAGTCCTCGTCGCGAAGCTGCTGGATCGCCACGAGCGGGTCTTCTTCATAGCGCCACGGCACCCGCGTCGTTTTGTAGCGCGCCACCTTCTCCAGCGTCGGGTTCGGCGGCGTGGGCGTGATCCCGCTCAGGATCAGCTCCGACAAACCCGCGCCGTCGGCCAGACGAAAGACGGAGCCGACGTTCACCGGATACTCCACGCTCTGCAGGAGGGCCGCAACCGTGCGCCGCGGCGGGTTCTGCCGCTTGTAGTGGCGCAAGAAACGCTTGAGATCCGTACCGATAAGCGGTTTCACGCGACCATCCTCCGCTGCAGGAGCGTCAGGGCGGCGAAGGCCGTTGCCCGCACACGCTCGTTCTCGTCCTTGTGCACGGCTGCTTGAAGCGCCGCTGCTGCCTCGCCCAGGACGATCTCCGGGAGAGCAACGCGTGCCAGGCTCGTCGCCGCCGCCAGGCGATCATCCGGATTCTGCGCGCTGAGCACTACCTCGCACAACACCGCTATCGCCGCCGAGCCGGCGGGGACAGCCCGCTGCCGCTGCGCCGCCCAGGCGATCAGCCACAGAAGATCGCCTGCTTCCAGCGGTTGCCACGGCTGCCCGAC
>JAVVFG010000267.1:0-6002 GCA_032260445.1 Anaerolineae bacterium
CGTCTTTTTCGCCCTGCCGCTGGAGGCCTTCACGACCAAAGCCGGAGAGCCGACCAATGCCACCTTCGGCTTCACGCGGACCTTAATGGATATCCTCATGGGCGATGAGCCGCCCAAATATCTTTCCGTCTCCTTCGACCAGGGCCTCACAAAGCGTGATGAGCTCTATGCCGAATACAAGGGAACGCGCGAGAAGATGCCTGATGAGCTGGACATCCAGATCGCGCGCATTCGCGAGGTCGTGCAGGCGTTCAACGTGCCTATCCTGGAATGTGACGGTTACGAGGCCGACGACGTGCTAGGAACCGTGGCGCGCCAGGCAGCGGCGCAGGGCGTTCCAGTGGTCATCGTCACCGGCGACCAGGACATCCTCCAGCTCGTGGACGAGAACATTCGGGTCCAGCTGCCAGATAACCGCACCGGGTCAGAACAGAAGGTATATGACCATGAAGCGGTCATTGAGAAGCTCGGCGTCCGGCCGGATCAGATCGTCGACTACAAAGCGCTGGTTGGCGACAGCAGCGACAACATCCCCGGCGTCCGCGGTATCGGCCCCAAGACCGCCATCAAACTGCTTGCGGCGTACGGCACGCTCGACGAGATCTACGCGCACGTCGGCGAGCAGTCAAAAGGGCTACGCTCGAGGCTGGAAGAGGGGCGCGCCGACTCTTATCTTAGCCAGGAACTGGCGCGCATCATCATCGACGCGCCGATTACGCTCGACCTGGATGCGTGTGTGGCCGAGGAGTACGAGCCTGAAGCGGTGATGGAGCTGTTCCACGAGCTAGAGTTCCGCTCGCTGACCAGCCGCTTAGTCGAGGCGCTCGGCGAGGCGCCGCAAATTAGCGAGGAGCCGCCGACGAAGACGATCACCGTACGTACGCCAGAGCAGCTCGAGGCGCTGGTGCAGCGGCTGGAAACGGCTGGCGTGCTCAGCTTCGACGTGGAGACGACCGGGCTCGACAAGATGGCGGCGGAGCTCGTGGGCATCTGCCTTGCCGTCAGCCCGGCCGAAGGCTATTACATCCCGGTCGGCCATCTCGCCCAAGAAGAGACGCGTGAAGAAGGCGGGCAGATGGCGCTGTTCCAGACAGAACGACAGCTCGCAGAAGGCCAGCTACCGCTCGACGAGGTACTCGAGGCGCTGGAACCGGCACTGACCGATCCCGATCTGCCCAAGCTGGCACACAATGCCAAGTACGACATGATGATCCTGCGGCGCTATGGCATCAAGGTGGCGCCGGTCGTGTTCGATACGATGATTGCCGAGTGGCTCACCGACCCGGGCAGTAAGTTTATGAGCCTGAAAGGGCTTGCCAGCCACCGCCTGGGCGTGCAGATGACGGAGATCACCGAGCTGATCGGCTCCGGCAAGAACCAGAAGACGATGGCCCAGCTTACCGTCGATGAGGTTGCGCCCTACGGGGCAGCGGACGCCGACATGACGCTGCGGCTGATGGAACCGCTGGAGGCTGAGATTGCCGAAAAGGGGCTCGAGCGCGTCATGGAGATCGAGATGCCGTTTATCGACGTCCTCGTCAACATGGAGCGTGAAGGGGTAGCCATCGACGTCGACTTCTTCCGCCAGACATCGCGTGAGCTTGAGGAACGGTTGGCGGCATTGGAGAAAGAGATCTATGCCATCGCGGGGCATCCATTTAACATTAACTCCACGCAGCAGTTGAGCGAGGTGCTGTTTCAGGAGCTCGGCCTGCCGCATCGCGGTCTGCGCAAGACGCGAAGCGGCTATTACTCCACCGCGGCGGACGTGCTGGATAGCCTCAAGCAGGCCGATGAGACCGGGATCATCAACCTGATCCTGGAGTATCGCGAGCTGGGCAAGCTGAAAAGCACCTACGTCGACGCTCTGCCAGAGCTGGTGAACCCGGAGACAGCGCGCATCCACAGCAGCTTCAACCAGACCGGGACGGTCACCGGGCGGATCGCCAGCAGCAACCCCAACCTGCAGAACATCCCGGTGCGCTCCGAGGTGGGGATGCGCATTCGCCGCGGCTTTGTGGCCAGGCCGGGTTGGGTCATCCTGGCTGCGGACTACTCGCAGGTTGAGCTGCGCATTCTGGCGCACATCACCCAGGACGAAGCGTTGCTCGAGGCCTTCCGGCAGGGCCAGGACATTCACCGCGCCACCGCAGCTGCCGTGTTTGGCGTGCCGCTGGAAGAGGTGAGCTACAAACAGCGCCAGTTCGCCAAGAACGTCAACTTTGGCATCATCTACGGCATGGGCGCTTACCGCCTGGCGCGCGAATCAGAGCTGACGGTGGCGGAAGCGGAGAACTACATCAAGGATTATTTCGAGCGCTTTCCGGGCATTCGTGACTACCTCGACAGCACCAAGCTGCAGGCGCGCAAGCAAGGGTACGTCGAGACCTTGTTCGGCCGGCGCCGTTACTTCCCCATCTTCCAGGCGCGCGCGCGCACCAACCGCGAAATGGTCGCACGGGCGGAGCGCGAGGCGATCAACCATCCCATCCAGGGAACGGCGGCGGACATCATCAAGCTGGCGATGATCGCCCTGCATCGCAAGCTGCAGGAACGAGGCTACAAAGCGCGCATCATCCTCCAGGTGCACGACGAATTGCTGCTCGAGGTACCGGAAGAGGAGCTCGACGCCGTGCGCGCGCTCGTCGTGGAGACGATGAGCAGCACCGTCGAGCTGGACGTGCCGCTCAAGGTCGAGGTCAGCACTGGCCGCAACTGGCTGGAGCTGAAGGAATAAGCGGTGTCGCGCACGCTGGCCAGGCTCGCCGTCCTCGTCGCGCTCCTGCTCATCGCTGCTTGTCGCGGCAGGTCCCCGGCGGCGACAGCCCCCAGCGCGGAGCCGGCGCCAACGATAGCGGCGACGCTCCCGGCAGCGCCGGCGACAACAGTCCCCCAGGCGACAACCACCGATCCGCCCACAGTCGCGATGCCTAGCCCGGCAGCGACCGAGCCAACATCCCTCGGCCCGTTTCCCGCGCCAGCGCTGTTTGTCGACGACTGGGACGTGCGCAGCGATTTCGCGCCCGGATTGGTCGCTTCGGCGCAAGGGGTACTCGACGAGCTGCCGCTGGCAACCGTCTACCACATGGACGTGCGCATCGACCAGTCGTTGGCGCTGTTGGAAGGGATGCAGGAGCTACGCTACGCGAATGCAGAGGATGTGGCTCTGGAGGAACTCTATTTCCGGCTGTATCCCAACCTCATGGGCGGCGCGATCGCCGTCGAGGAATTGTTGGTGAATGGCGTGCCGGTGACGCCCGGCTACGAGCTCGCCGCCAGCGCCCTTCGTGTGCCGCTGCCGGTTCCACTGCAGCCGGGCGAACAGGTTGTGCTCAGGTTGGAATTCACGGTTACAGTGCCGCAAGGGGAAGGCGGCGGGCATTACGGCACCTTCATCCTCGACGAAGAGATCCTGGCGCTGGCCCACTTCTATCCCATTGTCGCTGTCTACGACGACGAGGGCTGGAATCTGGAGATCCCGCCGGAGGGGGGCGATATGGTCTACAGCGACAGTGCCTTCTACCGCGTGCGGGTCACGGCTCCGGCCGGCCTCACCCTGGCGGCCTCTGGCGTGGCGATCAGCAGCGAAAGTGACGGGCGCCAGCAGGAGGTCACCTACGTTGCCGGCCCGATGCGTGACTTTTACCTCGTCGCCAGCGAGCGCTTTGGCCGTACGAGCCAAACTGTGGGCGAAACTGAACTGCACAGCTATACCTACCCCGGCTTAATGGCGGCAGGCGAATACGTCCTGGAGACGGCCGCCGCGGCGCTCAAGACCTATGAGCGGTATTTCGGCCCTTACCCGTTCACCGAGCTGGACCTGGCGAGCACGCCGACGCTAGCATTAGGGGTCGAATACCCTGGTATTGTCGTCAATGCCCTGCGCATGTACGATCCGTCAAACCGGACCTACACGCCAGTCATGCTGGAATCGACGACGGCCCATGAGGTGGCCCACCAGTGGTTTTACAGCACCGTTGGCAACGACCAGCTTGACGAGCCGTGGATTGACGAGGCGCTGGCCCAATTCAGTACCATGCTTTACTTTGAGGATGCCTACGGGGCGGAAGGGCGCAACGGCTATCGCGAGTCGCTGCTGGGACGCTGGCAGCGCGTCGATCTTGAGCCAGTGCCGGTAGGGATGCCGGTGGCAGCCTACAGCGGCGCTGAGTACGGCGCCATCGTCTACGGGCGCGGCCCGCTCTTTTTTGAGGCGCTGGAGGAGGAAATTGGGGCTGAAGCCTTCGCCCAATTCCTGCGAGATTTCTACGAAACCCATACCTGGGGGATAGCCACGACGGAGAGCCTGCAGGCGACGGCGGAAGCGGCCTGCGACTGCGACCTGGAAGCCTTATTTGCCGAATGGATTTACGCGGAGGACTCATGAGATGGATTTGTTGAAGGAGAGGATTGCGGCGGAAGCCGAGTACCTCGGCCGGGGGATCATCAAGGTGGACGGTTTCATCAACCACCAGATTGACCCACTTCTGACCCACGCGATGGGCGAAGCGTTCGCCGAAGCGTTTACGGCCGCCGGGGTGACCGGGGTAACCAAGGTGGTTACCGCCGAGGTCAGCGGCATCGCCCCGGCCGTTGCCGCTGGCGAAGCGTTGGGCGTACCCGTCGTCTACGCGCGCAAGCACCGGCCGATCACCATGCCCGACGGTTACTTCCTCGCCGAGGCGCCCAGCCACACCAAGGGCGGCATCGTGCGGCTGATGATCTCGCCGCAATACCTGGCGCCCGACGACCGTGTCGTTCTCGTCGACGATTTCCTGGCGACGGGCAAGACGATCCACGCGCTCGCCGAGCTGATTCGCCAGAGCGGCGCGACCCTGTGCGGCATTGGCTGTGTGATCGAGAAGGTCTACGAGCCCGGGCGCGCCGAGCTCGCCTGCCTCGACGTCCCCATCGTGACCCTGGCGAAGGTTGACCTCGAAGACGATCACATTGTCGTAAGCTGACGAGTGAGCGCGGAACTAACGCTGTCACCAGACGACGCGCGGCGGCTGGCAGTTGACAAACAGGGATTAGCCGGCCCGCGCGGAGCCGCCGACCGCGCCGATCTGCTAAGCGTAATACGCGCGATTCGCTGCCTGCAGCTCGACCCGATCCAGGTCGTGGCGCGCAGCCCGCTACTGGTGCTGTGGAGCCGGGTAGGTCCCTATGACCAGGCGTTGCTGCGGCAACTGCTTTGGGAAGAGCGCGTTCTATTCGAATACTGGGCACACATGGCCTCAATTGTGCTCACCGAGGACTATCCGCTGTTCCATTGGGCGATGCGGCGCCAACTCGCACAATGGCGACCACGCACGAAGCGATGGTTGGAAGAGAACGCGCCGCTCCGCGCGCACATTCGCGAGCGGCTCCAGCAGGAAGGGCCACTCTCCGCACGCGACTTTGAACATGAGGAGGAGGTCGAGGAGTGGCAGAGTGGCGCCTGGAGCACCTACCGCACTGTCAATCAGATGCTCGATTGCATGTGGATGGAAGGGGAAGTGCTCGTGGCCGGGCGGCAGGGCCGGACCCGGCTGTGGCACCTGGCGGAGGCCCATCTCGACCACCAGCGCCCAGCGACACTGCTCGACGAAAAGGAAGCAGACGCCCGGGCCGTAGCCCTGGCAATTCGCGCGTTGGGCGTCGCGCGCATCCCACATATTCGTTACCATTTCATGCGCAACGCCTATGCCGGCATTCAGGCCGCGCTGGCCCGTCTTGAGAAACGCGGTGAGGTGCTGCGCGTCCGGGTACGTGATGGCGACGAAACGTGGCGCGGACCATGGTACCTCCATCGAGACGACCTGCCGCGCTTGGAGCAGCTGCGCACTGGCGAGTGGGCGCCACGCACAGAGCTGCTCTCGCCGTTCGATAACCTCATCTGCGACCGGCAGCGGACAGAGTTGCTATTTGACTTCCATTATCGCATGGAGATCTACGTCCCGAAGGAGAAGCGGCAGTACGGCTACTACGTCCTGCCCATCCTGCAAGGCGATCGCTTTATC
>JAVVFG010000268.1:0-5957 GCA_032260445.1 Anaerolineae bacterium
GCCTGTTTGCTGATCGCCGCCTCGCTCATACCGGTTGCGGCAAGCTGCGGCACCAGGGCGAGCAGATCATGGTGGATATTGGCATGGTTCTGGCCGGTGGGAATGACGCAGTTGGAGCGGATGATCCGGCCCTCGTCGTCGGTTTCGTAGGCGTGGTACAGGATGCCACGCGGCGCCTCGACGGCACCCACCCCGGCGCCTGATCTTGGCGCGAAGGATGCCAGCGGCTCGCCCGGTTCCGAATCGAGCAGGGTGCGGAGCATCTCCTGGGATTCGTAGGCGACGTGGAAGCACTCGACCAGCTGGGCCAGGTTGTGGTGGAAGGGGTTATAGTCCGGCGCCACCAGACCCAGCTCGGCTGCTGCCGCCTGCGCCTGCGGGTGCAGCCACTCGGCATTGTTGTTGAAGCGGGCCAGCGCGCCCACGGCGAAGGAGTCCCGGCTCAGGCGGGCGAGCTTCGAGGTCGAGGTATCGACCAGATATTCGTTGGTCATCGCCAAGTAATCGTCTTCGCCACGCAGCACACCGTCGCTGGAGATCAGATCGCCGCCGATCCACGGGTAGTGACCGTCGCCACGCAGCGAGACAAACTCCGTTTCCCGCTCAAATTCGGGCAAGGGCAAGGTCTTGAACAGCGCCAGGGCCGCCCAGAGCGTGGGCAGGACCTCCTCCAGCTCCTGGAGCAGCTGGCGCAGCTGGCTCTTGCGCGGCAGCTGGGTCAGGCCGCCGACCTGGATCACCATCGGGTGGGACGTTCTCCCGACGAGCAGATCGGAAGCGCGGTTGGCATAGCCTCTGAGCCGGGTGGCCATCGCCACGATCTCGGGATGCGAGCCGAGAACGGGAATGACGCTACCCACGTCAAGCAGGTCCGGCGCTACCAGGAAGAAAAGGTGCAGGGTGTGGCTCTGCAGCGTTTCGGCATGTTTGGCCAGGAGCCGCACCTGTTGCGCCGCAGCGGGCACGTCCACCTGCAGCGCGCGCTCCGCCGCGCGGGCGCTGACCAGGGCATGGGAAATCGAACAGATGCCGCAAATGCGAGCCGCCAGCAGCGGCGCCATCTCGATCGACAGCCCGCGCATCATCACCTCAAAAAAGCGCGGCGTCTCCACAACCTCCCAGGTGCATTCCGTCAGCTGGCCGTTTTCGATGCCGATGTGGATGTTGCCATGCCCTTCCACGCGGGCAATGTGTTCGACCTCGATCCTTCTGGATTGTGCGGCTTTCACGTCCATGTTCAACCTTCCACTTCTTCCGGCCGAGCGACGCGCGCCATTTGGGCAGCACTGGCCTGCCCGAGCACGGGCATCACGTCATTGCCACTAAAGGCGTTGAAAAAGCCTGCCCGCTCGGCAATCTCCCGCTCGGAGAAGCCGTGGTCACGCAGGATCTCCACAAGCGATGCGAAATTGGCTTCCTCCGCCGGGCCACGGCAGCCCCAGCAGCCGAGCCGGTTGCGCGGGCAGACCGCGTTGCAGCCGCCCCGGGTCACCGGCCCCAGGCAGATGCGCCCGAGATCGAGCACGCAGGCGTTCATGCGCTGCTTGCACTCGACACAGACAGGATACTGGGGGAACTGCGGCTCCACGCCGAGCATCAGATGGCGCACCAGCCATTCGAACTCCGCCTTGGCGATGGGGCAGCCGGGCAGCTCTAGATCGACGGGCACGACGTCGGCGACGCGGCGCACCGGCCCGGTGGCGAGCGGGACATCGCCGTAGACCTCCGCCACCGTCTCGGCCAGGGAGAAGCGGGAGCGCAGGTTATTCACGCCCCCGAAACAGGCGCAGGCGCCCATGGCGACGAGGATTATGGCCTGGCTGCGGATCTGCTGCAGATGCGCCACTTCCTCGTCGGTCGTAATCGAGCCCTCGACAAAGGCGATGTCGTAATCATCGGCTTTGTCCGAGGAGATGAGGCGAAAGTTGCGCACCTCGATGGCGCCGAGAAGCGCGCCCAGCGTCTCTTCTTTGTTGGCAATCTGCAGCTGGCACCCTTCACAGCCGGTAAAGCCAAAGACGGCAACCTTTGGTTTTTCGATCGGTATCCCGAGGTAATTCATCATCCTACTTTCCTTCCTGCCACGCAGCGGGCGCTCTCACACCTAGATCGCTTCCTTGAGATTCATGACCGTCCAGTAATCGAAGACGGGCCCGTCGAGACAGGTAAAGGTGGAGCCGACGTTGCAGCGGCAGCACTTGCCCATACCGCAGTGCATGCGCCGCTCCAGGGAGACGAACATGCGCTGGCGCGGCAGCCCGAGCTTGCTGAGGTGGCTGCAGACAAACTTGAACATCACCGGCGGGCCGCAGACGACGGCAAAGGTGTTGGCGGCGTCGATGGGCACCTGCTCGAAGAGGTCGGTGATCATCCCGACCGGCCCGTTCCACGCCTCATCCGGGTGTTCGACGATGGTCAGCATGCGCAGGTCGTAAATCCGCCGCCACTCCTCCGCCTGGTAACCGAACAGGATCTGGGAAGGCTCGCGCGTGCCGTAGAGAATGGTGACCTCCTCGTAATCGCGGCGGTGCTCGTTGACCCAGAAGATGGGCGAACGGAGCGGCACGATCCCCAGCCCCCCGGCGATGAGCAGCACGCTCGCCCCCGCCATCTCCTGCATCGGAAAGTGGGTGCCAAAGGGGCCGCGAATGCCGACGAAGGCTCCCTCCGGCAGGCGGTGCAACATGCCCGTGACCCGGCCGACCTTGCGGATACAGAGCTCGAGAAACTCCCGGTTGGAAGAGGAGCTGGAGATGGAGATAGCCACCTCGCCGCAGCCGGGCAGCTCCAGCATCACGAATTGGCCCGGCAGAAACAAGAAGTTCTCCCGCTCAGCCCGGTCGCAGAGTCGGATATGGAACAGCTTCTCCTGCTCGGTAAGCGGAATCGTCGCCACGACCTGCGCCTTGAAGCTCCTTTCCGTCTGGATGCGCGCATACTTCTGGTTGAAATCCGGAGCCCGGGACATGAATGGCTCCAGGTTGATGTCATGGTGCGGGATTTTGAACGTCATCCTGCTTCTGCCTCCGTCTGGATGAGATCGTCGAGCACGGCTTTGGGATGGATACCGGCCGGGCAGGCCACGCCACAGCGATTGCAGCCGACACACAGGGATTGGTTAAACGCCTCGACAAAGCCCCGGAACTGGTGATAGTAGCGGTATTTCAGCCGGATGTGGGGTTCCGGTCGGAAGTTGTGGCCCCCAGCCACCGCTGCAAAGTCGAGCAGGTTACAGGAGTAGAGGCAGCGCCGCTTCGTGGCCGTGGTAAAGGCCATATCGACCTCTTCTTCCACGCCGTAACAGTAGCAGGTTGGGCAGACCATGGCGCAGCTGCCGCAGCTCAGGCACTTATCTCCCCACTTCTTCCACACCTCCGACTCGAATTCCAGGTTCATCAACTCGGGCACAATGGTCACGTTGATCTGCGTCTTAAACTTCGACTCAATGGCCTGCTTGACTTTCTTGTACTCTGTCTGGTCTTCTTCGGTGACCTCTTGCCCGCCGTAGCCGTTGACGAGCATGTAGCCCGTGTCGGAGTTGATCGCCACGAAATAGCGGTCGCCGATGTCGGTCAGGAAGAGGTCAAAGCCGCTCAGGGCCACATCGGCGTTCATCGAGTGGCAGAAGCAATCGTCCAGCGGCTCGTGGTCCAACCCGATGATGACCGTGTTCCGGCGCCGGGCGAAGTAGTACGGGTTGGGATAGACGCTCTTGACCATCACCTCGTCCAGCTTGCGCAGGGCGTTGATGTCGCAGGCGCGCATACCGACGATGACCCGCGGATGGACCGTGTACTCGATGTGCTGCTCCCAGTCCGTGCCGTCCAGGTCAAAGGTCGCCAGATCTTCTTTAAAGGGGAGGACGAAGTTCTTCGGCGAGGAGTAGCTGCGGGTGTAATCCATCTGCAGCTCGTCGAAGCTGTTGAGCTTCAAGAAGCGGTAGATCTTGTTGCCGTGTTTGTCGCGGTCGCGCCACTTGGGTCCCATCACCTCATTGTTTTCCATGAGACCTTCGACCAGGCATTTAAAGTTGTCTTTGCTGAGCGTTTTGTAGAGCATAGCCAGACCTCTATCTGGTTGGGCACCGGTTTCGGCCTAGTGTACACTATTTGTGAAAAATTACACAAGTATGAGGGGCGGCTCATCTGCAAAGAAAATGAAGTGAAACCGCGCCCGCGCCGCGGTTCCCCGACCCCTTGCTCCCCCACCCCACTTTCGAGTCCTCCCGCTGTGGTAGGCGTCCGCGCGGTGGGGTGGTTGACAAGCGCTTGGGCGATTCGCTATGATGCTCGTAGTGCCCTTTAGGCGTCGCCGCGTACCAGCAAGCGCGGGAGGACGTCCCCAAACCAACGACGACAGGTAGAGATGGAAACGTTCGTACTTCGTGTTGATCGGTTGGACGCCGCGGAGGGGCATTATCCAGTGTCCCTAGCGGCTGTGGAGGGAGGAGAAGGGCCGGCGGAAGCGACGATCCCGGCATCGTTGGCGCTGCCGCAGATGGAGGAACCGTTCACTGCGGAAGAGATGCGGCAGCGTTTTCTCGCCGCGCAGGCGGCAGATGAGGCGCTGCTACAGATTGGCCAGCAGCTTTACGCGCTGATTCATCAGGGGGAGGTTAGGGCGCGGCTGGCGACGCTGCCGCCGCAGCGGCGCTTGCTCCTGGATATCCGCGCGCCCGAGCTGGAAGCGCTGCCGTGGGAGCTGATGGCCGACGAGCGGAGGGGGCGGCTGTTTGCAGAGTTTGTAGCGCCGGTGTGCCGGGGAGAGCTACGCCGGGCGGCGGCAGAAGGCGCCGGCGAGTGGCCGCTGCGTATGCTGGTGGTGATCGGCTCGCGCCCGGACGACAGCGATGTCGAGGCCGGGCTAGAGGTCGAGCGGCTGTTCGCGGCGCTGCAACCGGTAAGCGCCGACGTCGACCTGATTTTGCTCAAGCAGCGCTCGCGCGGGGACCTCTTGCGGGCGATGGAACGGTACCAGCCGCACATTCTCCATTATATCGGCCACGGGGTGGTACCGGATGAGGGGGAAGGCGAGCCTTTCCTGACCCTGTACGACGCCGGCAGCGGCATAGAAGACGAGTGGACGGCGGAGCAAATCCGCAACGAGCTGATTCTGGCGCAGGTGCCATCTTTTGTTTTCGTGAATGCGTGCCGCTCGGAAGAGCCGGGCCACCCGGGGTTATGGTCGATTGCCGATGCGTTTCTGGCGTTGAACGTACCGGCGGTCCTGGCGATGCAGACGGACATCGACGGCAGGGATGCGGCGCGCTTTGCTGGTGCGGTCTACGAAGGGCTGGCAGGCAAAGGGCTTCCGGCCCCACTGGCGCTGGATGCGGCGGTGAATCGCGCCCGGCAGAAGGTATTTGCGGTCGACGCAGGACTGAAGCGGCGTGACTGGGCAGCGCCGTGCCTGCGGGTGCAGGCGCCGCCAGATAAAATCCTACGTTTTGATGGCGGTATCGAGCGGGCGCGCCGCCTGCGGGTGATGGCCAGCCCGGCACTGGAGAACGTGCCTTTGTATGTGGACCGCTGCGAGGAGCGCTTTAAAGTGTGGCACAGGCTGAGCGCGGCCGAGGAAGCGCAGGTGGTGGGGCTTGCCGGCGATGCAGCAAGCGTGGTCTGCGTAGTGGGGGAGGCGAAGATTGGCAAGACGGCGTTGGCGCAGCTTCTGATGGAGCGCTGCGCCCTGACCAGACATCAGGTGCGCTACGTGCGTATCCCGGAGGGGGCGCATTACCTGACCGTCTTGCGGCTCATCCGTGACGCCCGGCCAATCGGGCAAAGCGCGGGAGCAGCGCCGGGACAGGATGCTTTTGCCGCCTTCAATCGTGAAGTGAATAGTGGGCTCGGCGCCGCGATTGCCGCGGGGAGCAGCAAGGACATCGATCAGGGTGCGGAGCCGACGATCGAGCTGGGCCAGGAGGCGGTGGCAGAGCCGCTTTTCCAGGCGTTCCGGGC
>JAVVFG010000269.1:0-5921 GCA_032260445.1 Anaerolineae bacterium
ACAATTTAACCAGGTAATTGCTGCTGTCATCCTGAGCGGAGTCTTCGGAGCGAAGATATCGTGTCAAAAGTCAAGTCCAAATCAGGCGACTTGAGCGTAATTGGGGTCAAACGGCTGACGCGTTTTCAAGACGCCGTAGCAAAGATGGACCATCTTCCGCATCACAGCAACAATGACCGTCATCTTCGTCTTGCCCCGTCGCAGCAATCGTTGGCGCAGAGAGGCAAGAATCGGGTTATGGTTGTGGGCCGACAAGGCCGGCATGTAGAAGGCAGCGCGAATGCGGGCATTGCCCCATTTGACGAGTTTGCCGGGACTGTGCAGGGAGGTGCCCGACTGGCGTTGCCCTGGAGTGAGGCCGGCAAAGGCGGCAACCTGGTCGGCCTGTGCAAAGGAACGGACATGGGGTACTTCGGCCAGGAAGACGGCGGCCGTTGTGTCGCCAATGCCCGGGATGGAGGTCAGCAGTTCTTTATCGGCCTTCAGCTTGGGATGCTGGTCGATGTGGTCATTGATCTGCTTCTCCAAGACCTTAATCTGCGCAGCGAGGAAGGCGATCTGGGCCTCCACGGCGGCCAGCACCGGGGACGAGGTGACCCCCGATTGGCGCCGGTTCATCGCCCTTGTCCGGTCGACCTTCAGCGCCTGTACATGGCGCACCATGGCCTGCAGCTCGCGATAGGCGACCGCGGGTGGTTCCCAGAGGTCAGGCTGCTGTTTGCGGCAGTAATCAGCGATGGTCAAGGCATCCTGCGCATCCGTCTTGTTGCGCTGCATCGTGGCCTCACCATGCTTCTTGATGAGCTTCGGGTTGACTACACTGACCGCGTGTCCTTCCGTGTGAAGAAACAGAGCCAGCTCCACCCAGTAGCGGCCCGTTGCTTCCAGACAGGCATGAACGGTCTCCGCCTGCCGCTTCTGCAACCACCGGCGCAGCTTTCCCCAGCCGGTTGCATCGTTGCCGAAGTGACCGCCGTAGGGCTGCCGGCCACCCAGCAGCATCACGTCAAAGCTCTTTTTGCTCACATCGATGCCGAGTTGGAAATCACTCATCCTGCTTGTCCTCCTTGTAGAATCGTTGTGACGCTGGCCTGCTACAGAACATCCTTGTCAATGGAAGCTCACTTCACAGAGAATGGTGAAGGGCTTAAGATATCGTCCATCCTTGGGCAGACCTTTGGAGGGCGGGCGTTAACCTTCGCTGCAAGCTCTCGGGCTCAGGATCCCCTGAACGTCACCGCCCTCCCGTCTTCTGCTATTTCTCTATCTCTAGGTTTACCAGCCTCTCAATCAACATACAAGGATCCCGCTCATCGTGCACTTGTCGAGACCTCGAGGGATCCTTCGCTCCGAGGACTCCGCTCAGGATGACAGCAGCAATTACCTGGCTAAATTGTAAAACTTCAAGAAACCCGACCTACCATTGAGGGCAGGAGGTGTCGGGTTGGAAACCGGACGTACCATTCTGGGCAGGAGGTGTCGGGTTGGAAACCCGACCTACCAGGCGGCGCCGGGGGGCTAGCTAGCGGCCAGCAGCAGCGCTGCATACCGCGCCCCGAACGGGTCGGCGAGCCAGCCGGCGAACGAGCCGCGCACGTGGCGGTTGATGGCCACGAGGAACGGCCTATCGAGCGCCGTTACGCGCCTTTCAGGCGAGCCCACCAGTCAGCTCCACCCACTGGCCCTCTCCACGGCCGCGCGCCGATATCGTCACCTCGTTGCCGGCCGGCCCGAAGCGATAATCAAACCCGTGCAGCTGCGCGCGCGTCCAGCCCATCTCCTCCAGCCGCGCCATGAGCGCGCCATCTATCCAGAAAACGATCTCCTTGACCCCAACCTCCGTCGCCTCTGGCGGCAGCGAGCCGTGATACTGCGGCGTGCGCCAGCGCGTCGCCTGGTCCGGCGCGACGGGGTCCTCCTCCACGTGCACACAGTGGGCTAACGAGAGCGACAGCTCAGGGCCTCCTTCCGCCGCCACACTCAGCTTGCAGCCGCTCTCGCCGGGGACGAAGCTATAGGTGGGTGGGTTGCTGGCGCCGCTGCCCAGCTCGTGCAGAAACGCCTTTATCTCCTCCGTCGCCTGCTCGCGTACGTGAAAGGTAAGGTAGTCCATCTTGTTCTCCTCGAAATAAGCCATGTCAACGCCGCGGAGACCTGACAGGTGTTGGAAACCTGTCAGGTCTGCCCAGATTAAACACGAGGAATGTTAGAACGGCGATAGGGGTCACCTGTCCTATAGAAGATGGGTCACCTAACCCTTACGGCGCGGCCCAGGAAACGGTATCCTATTCATAGTTAAGTTTAGTATCAAACTCTTACAGGAGATAAGAAATGCAACAGGTTGTAACTCGTAAAGGTACCGTCGTTAAGGATCCGCCCATCGCGCGCTTTCTGTTTAACGACACCCGTATGGCCTTCTTCTGGCTTGCCGTGCGCATCTGGCTCGGCTACCAGTGGGTAGACGCCGCGCTGCACAAAGTCAGCAACCCCGCGTGGGTCGAAACCGGCGCCGCCCTCAAAGGCTTCTGGACCGGCGCGGTAGCCATTCCCGCCGAAGGGCGCCCGCCCATTGCGTTTGACTGGTATCGTGGCTTCATCCAGACCATGCTCGACGCCGAAGCATACGTCTGGTTCGGCAAGCTCGTTGCTTACGGCGAGCTGCTCGTCGGCATCGCCCTCATTATCGGCGCTTTCACCGGAATCGCCGCCGTCTTCAGCGGCCTGATGAACTGGAACTTCATGATGGCGGGCAGCGCCAGCACCAACCCGATGCTGTTCCTCATCGCTGTGGGCCTCATCCTGGCCTGGAAGATCGCCGGCCACATTGGCGCCGACTACTTCCTGCTCCCCTGGCTCGGCACCCCCTGGCGCGGTGAGACAGTAAGCGAAGTCGAAGCAGAGGCGCAAGGACAGCTCGTCCGCGAGCCTGCGGCGGGAGACTAAGGAATTCTCCAACCTGACAGGGTAGGGTAGGTCCGGTTTCCAAACTGGCCGCCACCCTCCTGGGAAGAGGAAAAAGAGCAGCCGGGCGACGTCCCATACGTCGCCCGGCTTTTTTATCGCATGGTCATCCTTTCCATAACCGTCTATACTGGATAAATAACCTATGTACCGTGAAAAAAAGGCGAACCGGGGCCCGCTGGGACCCTTTATCAGACGCCCTATGACCGACAGCGACACCAATCGCCCACCGTGGGCCGCCCCCGTGCAGGCACTGCTCCTCGTCGCCCTGCTTGTCCTCGCGGCTGGCGCCTTCCTGCTCGCCGGCATGTCGGAGCCGGAGGCGCTGCCCGGCCTCATCGTCGTGCCCTCGCCCGTGCGCGACCACGACAACAGCGCCGTGCTGCCCGCAGGCGAGCGCCCCCCCGCCGGCGGCGTGCACCACGACACCTGGCTCAACTGCGGGGTCTACCGCGAGCCCGTCGAGGCGGCGCAGGCCAACCACTCGCTCGAGCACGGCGCCGTGTGGATCACCTACCGCCCTGACGTGCACCCGACGCAAATCGCCGCGCTCGAGAACCGCTTCTGGACGCAGAGCCACACCATCGTCAGCCCGTACCCGAGCCAGCGCAGCCCCATCGTGCTCACCGCCTGGGGCGTGCAGCTCGAGGTCGAGTCGGCGGACGACGCGCGTATTGAGACCTTCGTGGATCACTATCGCCTCGGGCCGACCGCGCCCGAAAGTGGCGGCGCCTGCCGCGGTGGCGCGGGAGAGCCGATCAACTGACCGATGGTCAGCGACGTTCGCAGCTTCTTCGACCTTAACTACCAGCTTGTCCTCTTTGCCTACGGGCAGGTCTTCTTCATCCTTGGTCTGGCCGTTGCCCTGCAGTCCCGCCAGCACAGCCGGCTGGAGCTGGCGCGCCACCTGCCGTGGCTGGCCCTCTTCGGCCTGACCCACGGCCTGCACGAGTGGGGCCTGCTCCTCATCCCGATCCAGGCTACCTACATGGGGCCGGTGGCGATCAACATCCTGATCATCATCCGCATCCTGCTGCTCGGCATTTCCTTCGGCGCCCTGTTCCAGTTTGGCGTGGCGCTGTGGGGCGGGCGCGAGCCGCTGCTGCGCCGCCTGCCCGCCCTGGCGACGGCGCTGTGGCTCGTCGTCACCGTGCTGCTCGCCGTCAGCCAGCAGATGACCGTCGGCGAATGGCAGCAGTGGGCGAGCGTCCTCGCGCGCTACGGCCTGGCGCTGCCCGGCTCGCTCTTTGCCGCGATTGGCTTGCGCTACCAGGCGGCGCGCCAGATCCGCCCGCTGCAGCTGCATGAGATTTACGAGACGCTGCGGCTCGCCGGGCTGGCCCTGCTCGCCTACGGTTTCTTTGGCGGCATCGTCGGCCCCTACGCGCCCATCTTTCCCGCCAACGTGCTCAACGAGAGCGTCCTCGTCACCTACCTCGGCATCCCGGCGCCGGTCTTTCGCTCGCTCGTCGGCCTCGTGCTGCTGGTCACGATGGTGCGCGCCCTGGAAGTCTTCAACGTCGAGGTTGCGCAGCTCATCGAGGAGATGCAGATGGAGCAGAACATGGCGGCGGAGCGGGAGCGGCTGGGGCGCGAGCTGCACGACGGGGCCATCCAGCGCGCCTACACTGCCGGCCTCCTGCTGGAATCGGCGCAGCGCTACGTCGAGGCGGAGAGCGTCGCCGGGCAGCGCCTGGAACGGGCCAACACGGCGCTGACCGACGCCATCGCCGACCTGCGTACCTACATGAGCGGGATGCGCCTCGAGCCGGTCTCCGTCTCGCTGCAAGAAGGGCTGCGCAAGGTGACCAGCGACGAGCGGCTGGCGGCGCTGCTAGACGTCTCACTCAGCGTCGACTTACCGCGCGAGCCAGACTTCGACCCGGTGCAGCGCGCTCACGTCCTGGCCATTGTGGGCGAAGCGCTGGCCAACGCCGCGCGCCACGCACGCGCCGGGCGTGTCCGCGTCGAGACGTGCCACCGCGACGGGCTGTTCATCCTCACCGTTACCGACGACGGCCGTGGCTTCGACGTAGACGCCCATCCGAATGGCTTCGGCCTGCGCAATATGCGCGACCGCGCGCGCCTGCTGGGCGGCACGCTGACCGTGGAATCAGAGGAGGGCGCCGGCACGATTATCATGTTTAGCGCCCCCTGGGAGAAGATTTAAGTGAAAGAGAGAATCAGCGTCGTACTGGTAGACGATCACGAAGTGGTGCGGCTGGGGCTGATGACGCTCATCGACGACCTGCCCTGGGTTGACCTGGCGGCTGAGGTGGGCACGGCGGAAGAGGCTCTTGCCGCCGTGGAGGAACACCAGCCCGACGCCGTGGTCATGGACATCCGCCTGCCCGGCGAGAGCGGCATCGACGCCTGCCGCCAGATTCACGACCGCTGGCCGGAGACGCGCGTGATCATGCTTACTTCTTACGCGGACGACGACCTGATCTTCAGCGCGCTGCAGGCGGGCGCCTCGGGCTATGTGCTCAAGCAGATTGGCAACCGCTCGCTCATCGACGCCCTCGACGCCGTGCGCCGCGGTGAAGCCATGCTCGACCCGAGCGTCACGCAGCGCGTCATCGACCGCGTGCGCGCGCAGGAGTCGGACCGCCAGGCTGCTGCCTTCCGCGACCTCTCGGCGCGCGAGCTGCAGGTGCTCGCGGAGGTGGCCGAGGGTAAGTCGAACAACGAGATTGCCGACACCCTCGGCCTCGCCGAAAAGACGGTGCGCAACCACGTCAGCGCCATCCTGGCCAAGCTCAACCTCAGCAACCGGATCGAAGCCGCCACCTACGCCGTGCGCCACGATATCGAGCGACACGCGCCGCGCGGGCATTAGGCGGGGATCAGGGATCGGGGATCGGGGATGGGATATGGCGCTATCGCTGACCTGTACAACGATTTTTTGGGACTAAACAAAATAGGCAGGTAATTACGCCCAACACTGCACTTGTCATCCT
>JAVVFG010000270.1:0-5853 GCA_032260445.1 Anaerolineae bacterium
CTCACCGCTATGGTCCGCTATGGCGACCACCTGCCGCGCGGCTTCATCACCAACTTGCTCGCCGTGCGCAGCGTCATGGCCCCCGCCTACATGCGCAGCGCCGTCGAGCGCGACGCCGCCGCTGTCGCCGCCCTCGCCGCCGAGGGCGAACGGCTGCCTGGCGAAGCCGGAGCCTACGCCGCCTTTGACTGGCGCCTGCACCATGAGCTCACCGTGCGTAGCGGCAACCCGGTCTACACTCTGATCCTCAACGGCTTTGCCGGCTTCTACGAGCAGGTGGCCCAGCGCTACTTCAGCCGGCCGGAAGCGCGCGCCGTCTCGCGCGCCTTTTACCGCGAGCTGGCCGCCATCGCCGCCGCCGGCGACGGCGCCGCGGCGGAGCGCCTGGCACAGGAGGTCATGGCCGAGAGCATTCGCCAGTGGCGCGCCTGGAGGGACGAGCAATGAGACGATGGAACGGCTGGGGCGAGACGACCACAGACTACCCGCTCCCGGAGACAGCCGCGACCCAGCTGGCCGCGTGGGTGGGGCCGGGCACACCGCCGCATGACATCTCCTGGGAAGCGGCGCTGGCGCAGGTGCCCCCGTCGCGGCTGCCCGGCCATCCCCTGATTGACACCGCGCCGGCCGCCCGCCTGCGCCACGCGCGCGGGCAAAGCCTGCCCGACTGGATCGCTCTGCGCGCCGGCCTCGTGCGGGCGTTCCCTGACGGCGTCGCCTTCCCCACCAACGACGACGAGGTGCGCGCGCTGCTCGCCTACGCCCGCGAGCGCGGCGCCGCCCTCATCCCCTACGGCGGCGGCACCAGTGTGGCCGGCCATATCAATCCGCTGCCCGGCGCGCGCCCCGTGCTCACCGCCAACATGAGCCGGCTCAACCGCCTGCGCCGCTACGACGAGGAAAGCCTCCTCGCCACCTTTGGCGCCGGCGTCGCCGGTCCCGACCTCGAAGCGCAACTGCGCGCCCACGGCGCCACCCTCGGCCACTACCCGCAGTCGTTCGAATATTCCACCCTCGGCGGCTGGATTGCCAGTCGCTCCAGCGGGCAGCAGTCGCTCGGCTACGGGCGCATCGAAGACCTCTTCGTCGGCGGCCACGTCGAAAGCCCCGCCGGACCGTTGCACCTGCCGTCGACCTTCCCCGCCAGCGCCGCCGGGCCGGAGCTGCGCCAGCTCGTCCTCGGCAGCGAAGGGCGCCTGGGGATCATCACCGAGGCGACCGTGCGCGTCAGCCCGCTGCCCGAGCGCGAAGATTTCCACGCTGTCTTCTTCCCCGATTTCGACAGCGGCTGCGCGGCGACGCGGGCCATGCTCCAGGCCGGGCTGCCTCTCTCCATGCTGCGCCTCAGCACTGCCGTGGAGACGGAGACTACGCTGGCGCTCGCCGGCCACCCCCATCTCATCGGCGCCCTCGAGCGCTTGCTCGCCCTGCGCGGCATTGGGAACGGCAAGGCAATGCTCCTGCTAGGCTTCACCGGCCCGGACAAGGTGGTCCAGGCCGCACGTAAAGCGGCGCTGGACCTGGCGGGTGACCACAGCGGCGTGCACGCGGGACGCACCTTTGGCAACGAGTGGCACAAGAGCCGCTTCCGCACGCCCTACCTGCGCAACACGTTGTGGGCGATGGGCTACGCCGTGGACACTCTGGAAACGGCAGTGAGCTGGACGCGCGTGCCGGCAACCATCGCCGCCGTCGAAGCCGCCCTGCACGACGCGCTGGCTGGCGAGGACGAGCGCGTCCACGTCTTCACCCACCTTTCCCACTTCTACAGCGACGGCTGCAGCCTCTACACGACCTATCTCTTCCGCCACGGCGCCACGGGAGAGGAAACACTGGCGCGCTGGGAGCGCCTCAAGGGCGTCGCCAGCCAGGCGATCGTCGCCGCCGGCGGCACGATCAGCCACCAGCACGGCGTCGGCCTCGACCATCGCCCCTATCTGCCCGCGGAAAAGGGTGCGCTGGGAATGGAGACGATAGCGGCCGTGTGCCGTGTGTTCGACCCGGAGCAGATGATGAATCCGGGCAAGCTCATTGCGGGAGACGACCATGGAGCGTAACGCCATCTGGAACGACCTCGCCCAGCCTTGGGACCTGATTATCGCCGGCGGCGGCATCACCGGCGCCGGCATCCTGCGCGAAGCGACGCGGCTCGGCCTGCGCGCCGTCCTGTTCGAGCAGCGCGACTTCGCCTGGGGCACCAGCAGCCGCTCGAGCAAGCTCGTCCACGGCGGCCTGCGCTACCTCGCCCAGGGGCGCATCGGCCTGCTGCGCACCTCGGTGCAGGAGCGTGAAAACCTGCTCGATGCCGGGCCGGGGCTGGTGCAGCCGCTCGGCTTCCTCTGGGCCACCTACGAGGGCAGCCGCCCCGGGCGCTGGCTCTTCGAGGCCGGCCTTTCCCTCTACGACCTGCTCGCCTGGCAGTGGAGCCACACGTATCACGACGCGCCCGACTTCCACATGCTGGCGCCCCATCTACGCCAGCGCAAGCTGCAGGGCGGCTTTGCCTATGGCGATGCCCAGACCGACGACGCCCGGCTCGTGCTGCGCCTCCTGCAGGAAGCCGTCGCCGATGGCGCCACCGCCCTCAACTACGCCCGCGTTGCCGGCCTCCTGCGCGAAGACGGCGCCGTACGTGGCGTCATTGTCGAAGACACACTAAGGGGCCCCACCCAGGAAATCCGAGGGCGCGCCGTCGTCAACGCCACCGGCGCCTGGGCCGACCGCCTGCGCCAGGAGGTCGGCGCCCACCCCCGGCTGCGCCCCCTGCGCGGCAGCCACCTGGTCTTCCCCGCCTGGCGCCTGCCCGTGGCCCAGGCCGTTAGCTTTGCCCATCCCCACGACGGCCGGCCGGTCTTCATCTTTCCCTGGGAAGGCGTAACTATCGTCGGCACGACCGACGTCGACCATCACACCCCGCTCGACGAGGAGCCGCGCATCAGCACGGAGGAAACGGCCTACCTCATGGCTGCCGTCGCCACCTATTTCCCCGGCCTGGACGTGCGCCTCGAAGAAGCCGTCTCCAGCTTCGCCGGCGTGCGCCCGGTCATCGGCACCGGCGCCGCCCCCTCAGAGGAGTCGCGCGACCACGTCGTGTGGCAGGAGGACGGCCTGCTCACCGTCACCGGCGGCAAGCTGACCACCTTCCGCCGCATCGCCCGCGACGCCCTCGAAGCACTGCGCCCGCAGCTGCCGCAAATGGGACCGTGGCAAGAGGACGCCCCGGCCCTTTCCCCTGCTGGCGGCAGCCTCGACGGCAACGGCCTCGACGCCACCACCCAACAGCGCCTCTGGGGCCGCTACGGCGCCCTCGCCCCCCAGCTTGTCGCCGCCGCGCAGCCGGGCGAGCTCGCGCCCATCGGCACGACCCCCACCCTCTGGGCCGAGCTGCGCTGGGCCGCGCGCGCTGAACAGGTCGTCCATCTCGAAGACCTCCTCCTGCGCCGCCTCCGCCTCGGCCTCATCGCCCCGCAAGGCGGCGCCGCGCACAAAGCGCGCATTCAGGCAATCTGCCAGGAAGAGCTCGGCTGGGATGAGGCGCGCTGGCAGGCAGAGTGGGCCGCCTACCACGACCTATGGCGTTGCTGCTACGCCCCGCCCGATCCGGCGCTCGTCCCCGACTGGGAACCGCTCACCCACCGCCCGCCGCAGGGACAAACCCTACCCCCCTGGCTCACCTTCCGCCGCCTCGCCCCCCTCGGCGCCCTGCTCTCCTTCTTCCTGCTCCTCCTCGCCCGCCTCTCCCGCCGCCGCTAGTAGGGCCGGTTTTCCACTAGGGCCGTGACGTATTCGTGGTAGAATGAACGTGGCCCATTTCCAGAGTAGCTCTGGCGCCCATGCGGTCAACGTGGCCGCCGTGGTCACATGCTGAGAAGCCTACCGCCCCGCCGCGTCGTCCGGCCGCGCCTCGCTCGTCGCCGACTCCCCAGACCGCCCTGTCAGGCGGCCGCCCACCGCGCGCAGCGGCCCCCCAAGCCGCGCGAGGACGACTCGCACCCCCCGCCGCACCGGATCGGCTGCCGAATCCTCAAACCAACCCGGCGGAAACGGCGGCAAATCAAACATCTTGCGCCACGCATACACGCCGACTAGCTTCACCGACGCCAGCACCGGCGCGGCGAGCACAGCGCCCAGAATCCCAGCAACCGACGCCCCCATGAACACGCCGACCATCACCAGGATCGGGTGCAGGTCCAGCGCGCCGCCGACGATGCGCGGCACCAGCAGGTTGTTCTCCAGCTGCTGGATGACGATCATCGCCGCCAGGACGACCCCAGCGTGGCCAAAGGCTGACATCCCGGCGAAATGGGTCGGCTGGAACAGCGTCACCAGCATCGCCGCGATCGTGCCGATCACCGGCCCGACCACCGGGATAAACTCCAGTAGACCCGAGAGCAACCCGAGCGCCAGCGCATTCTGCACCTGCAAGATGCCCAGGGTGATGGCGACGATCGTGCCGATGACCAGCCCTAGGATGATTTGGCCCCGCAGGTAGGCGCTCCAGATGTTGCCAAACTCGCTCATCAGCAGCTCGGCGTCGCGCCGGTAGCCGGGCGGCTGCGCAAATGAGCCGACGTAGCCGCGCAACCGCGGGATCTCCAGCGCCGTATAGATCGACACCACCCACACAAACAGCACATTGCCCAGCAGACGCAGCGTCGTGCCCGCCGCTTGGCTCACATATTGCCCGCTGCGGCTCAGTAGCGGCTCCACCAGCCCCAACGCCTGCGCCCGCACCGTACTCCACTCGACGGTACTCAAGGTAAAGGAGAAGGGGCCGAAGAGGATCTCGGTCTCCGGGTCGGGGAACCAGTCACGCAGCAGGTTGATCGTCTGCGTCACCAGGTTCGGCAGGTTGTTGATGAAGGCCACCACCTGGTTGTACACCACCAGCCCCAGCGCCGTGATGATCCCTGCCAGCAGAAAAAGAAACAAGATATAGACAATCAGCGTGATCGTGCCACGGCGCAGCGGCGTCCGCTCGTCGATAAAGCGGATCAGCGGGTGCAGCAGGTAAGCCAGCACCGCCGCCATCACCACCTGCGCGATCAGGCCCGAGAAACGCCACGCCAGTAACGCAAACAGCAGCAGCGACACGAGCACAACCACCGTCTTCGTGGTGCGGTTCCACGGCGGCGACTCGACGTCGTACTCCGGCGGCACGGGCGGCAACGGTCCATTCTCCATCACCCTCCTATTATCGGCGACCCCGCCCCGCTTGGCAATCTTCTGTCAGCACCAATTAACCGATCCGCTCCAACGCCCATGGCTACATCTCCCACCTTCCGTTACAATTCTCCCCACCAAGCAACAACCACCTAGTCGCCGAGAGACACTCAATGACCACAATTCACCAATCAGACACAATCCACGGCGTCTACATCGTCGACCTAAAGCCCATCGCCGACGAGCGCGGCCGTTTCACCGAGATGTTCCGCCAAGAATGGTTCCCCCAGCGCCACTGGCAGCGGATCCAGTTCAACCGCTCCGAGTCGCGCGCCGGCGTCCTGCGCGGCCTGCACTACCACTTCCACCAAGTCGATTACTGGTCCGTCATGCACGGCGAAATCCGCGCCGCCCTCGTCGACATCCGTCCCGACTCGCCCAGCTTCCGCGCCACGCAGATCGTGCCCATGGGCGGCGACAACCAGACCGGCCTGTTCATTCCCGTCGGCGTCGCCCATGGCTTCGCCGCCCTCGCCCCCACCGTGCTCACCTACATCGTCGACAACTACTACGACAGCAGCGACGAATACGGCATCGCCTGGGACGACCCCGCCCTCGCCCTCGACTGGGGTCTCGCCGCCCCCGTCGTCTCCCCCCGCGACCAGTCCAACCCCCGCCTAGCTGCCGTCC
>JAVVFG010000271.1:0-5827 GCA_032260445.1 Anaerolineae bacterium
CGGGTGGTGGTGGCGGGTCAGGAAGTGTCGCGGCTGCCGGAGCGCTTCCTCACCGAACCGTCGACAATGCCGGGCTCCGAAGGGCACGTGTGCGAGCTCGACCAGATGCTCGAGGAGTACTACGCTGCCCGCCAGTGGGAGAACGGCGTCGTGCCTGAGAGCAAGCTGCAGGCATTGGGCATCCTATAACCCGCCCACCTTCGGCTGAAACGAAAGAGGGACGGCATTGCTGCCGTCCCTCTTTTTTCTCGTCGTCGAGGCGGACTCAACCCCCAGCGCGCAGCAGCTTCTTCTCAAGCTCGGGCAGGATCTGCGCCATGCCGGACGGCGTCCCGGACAGCTCGACCCGAATTTGCCCCACACTTAAGGAACCAATGCGGAAGTCGTCGAGCTCGGTGAGCAGTACCTCCCAGCCGTCGCCGATGACCCGACCGTCGCCATCGCGCGTCCCGCCGGCTTCCACCAGGTACTCGCGCATCAGCCATAAGGGGATACCGCGTACTTCGCGGCTCAGGTATTCCACGGCGCCGTCGCCCCCGGCAACTGCCGGAAAAATATCGATCTTGTCAGTGCGCGTAATCTCCGTCTCCAATGCGGCATCCATGTAAGGGGCGTCACGGCCGTTGACAAACACGTGAACGTGGGGATAGAGCTTACCTTCTTCGTCGAGCAGCTCGTCGCGCATCGCCGGGAATCTTGTTACCACAGCCTCGACGAGCTCCTGTACCGTCGTGCCTTCGGACAGATCGAATTTGACTGTCTTTTGCCCGGCAATACGGCGCAGCGTTGCGTAAAAATGTACATTCATAAGGCTATCCTACCAGCATCGATCGATGTATCCCAATTGTTACCGTTTGATGTTAGACTCACGCAAGAAATCCTGGGGAGTTGGTAGTTCACAGCGCACAGCTGCCGCTGCCACGAGCAGCGCGGCAGGCCCAAAGAAGAAGGAGATAGACGATGAGTCTGGCAGATAAGGTGTGCTTAATTACCGGCGGCGCCGCCGGCATCGGCCGGGCCACCGTGGAGAAGTTTGTTGCCCAAAGGGCCACGGTGGTCTTCTGCGACCTCAACGAAGAAGCTGGCAAGGAGACGGAGGCGGCCGTGGGCGAACGCGCGACCTTTGCCCGCGTTGACGTGACGGACCGTGCTGCCGTACAGCAATGGGTGGATGGCGCCGTTGCCGAGCACGGCCGGATCGACGTCCTAATCAACAACGCCGGCATCACGCGCGACAACCAGTTGGTGAAGGTGAAGGACGGCGAGCTGGTGAAACAGATGCCGGAGGCCGACTTTGACCTCGTACTGGACGTCAATCTGAAAGGCGTCTTCAATTGCGCCCAGGCGGTTGCCCCCGTGATGATTCGCCAGGGCAGCGGCGTGATCCTCAACGCCAGCTCTGTCGTCGGCCTCGACGGCAATTTCGGGCAGACGAACTACGTAGCGACGAAGGCGGGCGTCGTAGGGATGACCAAGGTGTGGGCCCGCGAGTTGGGCCGCTACGGCGTGCGCGTCAACGCGGTCGCGCCCGGCTTCATTATGACGGAGATGACGGCGAAAATGCCGGACAGGATCCTGGAGGGGATGAAGAGCCACACGCCGCTGGGGCGTATGGGTCAGCCGGAGGATATCGCCAACGCATATGCGTTCCTCGCTTCGGAGCAGGCCAGCTTCATCACCGGCGAGGTCTTGCGCGTCGACGGCGGCATTGTCATCGGGACCTGATTAGGATAAACGGAGTTAGTATGCGATTCGCACAGATTTTGAGCACCGGCCGTTACGTCCCAGAACGGGTCATGACCAATGCCGAGCTGGACGCACTCTTCCCGGAGCGGGACATTGACGGCTGGCTCCGGGCCAACGTGGGCATCGAAGAGCGCCACGTGATGGCCGAGGACGAAACGACGAGCGATCTGACCCTGCACGCCGCGCGGCAGGCATTGGAACGGGCCGGAATGGCGCCGGAAGAGCTTGACCTGATCATTGTGGCCACGGATACGCCAGACTACATCAGCCCCGCCACGGCGACGGTACTGCAGTCGAAGCTGGGGGCGCCGAAGGCGGGCACCTTCGACATCAACACCGCCTGCGCCGGCTGGGTGACGGCCATGGACACGGCGGCTCGCTACGTGATGACCGATCCGGCGATGAATCGCGTGCTCGTCGCCGGCGCCTACGGGATGACCCGCTATGTAGATTATACCGATCACAAGACGTGCACCCTGTTCGCCGACGGAGCCGGCGCCACGCTCGTCGGCGTAGGGGATGAGCCCGGCTTTATCGCCGGCAAGTTGCAGGCATCCGGCGATTTCTACGACGCGCTGGGTATCTATACGGGCGGAGTAGCCCAGCCGCGCACGCCGGCTGAGGAGAACGAGGGCATCCCGCGGGTGCAGTTTGTGCGGCGCTTTCCGGCTACTTTCAACTCGGACCATTGGCCGTCGCTGATCTATGACGTCGTCGAAAAAGCGGGCATGAGCGTCGACGATGTTGACTTCTTTGTGTTTACGCAACTGAATCTGAACACGATCAAGGAGATCATGCGCATCATCGAGCAGCCGCTGGAAAAGACGCACTGGGTGATGGACAAGTGGGGCTATACCGGCTCCGCGTGCATTCCCATGGCGCTCGACGACGCCCTGCAGTTGGGGAAAGGCCCGCGCTACGGCGACAACGTCCTCTTCGTCGCCAGCGGCGGCGGTATCAGCATGGCGGCCGGCTTGTGGCGCTGGACGATCGGAGGATAAGGTGTTCATCGGCGACTACCTCGCCCGCCGCGCCATTTACTCCCCTGAGCGCGTCGCCATTATCGACGCCGGCAAGGAGCCGGCGATACGGCTACCCTATGCGCAGATGAACGAGCGCGCCAACCGGCTCGCCAATTGGCTGCGCGATCAGGCGGGCGTTGTGGCCGGCGACCGGGTGGCGATCCTGGCGCGCGATGGCGTGGAGCACCTCGATACTTTCTTTGCCTGCAGCAAGCTCGGCGCGATTCACACGGCGCTCAATTGGCGCTTCCACTGGCAGGAGTTGGCCGATCTTCTACAGCAGACAACGCCGTCCGTGCTCATTTTCTCCGATGATTTCCACGATAGTGTCGCCACGCTGCGGGCCGATCCGCGCGCTACGACCGTCCGGCGCTACATGCACGTCGAAGGCAACGGCGTCGGGAACAGCATCCTCTATAGCGAGGCGCTTGCGCAGGGCCAGACCACGCCGATCCTCAATGAGGAGGTAGATGAGGAAACCATCGCCGCACTGGTCTTCACCGGCGGTACCACCGGCCTGCCCAAAGCGGCACAAATCTCGCACCGGATGATTGGCTGGAATACGCTGAATACCATCATCCACGACCTGTATCACGACGACACCTATCTCAACGTGTTCCCGCTTTTCCATACCGGCGGGCTCTTTGTCTATACGCTGCCGAACGTCATCCTCGGCGGCACGACCATTCTTGTGCGGGAGTTCGCTCCCGCACAGGTGCTGCGGCTCATCGAGGCTGAAGGGGTGACCATCTTTGCCGGTGTGCCGACGATGTACCAGATGATGACGCAGGCCGAGAACTGGGACGAGGCAGACCTATCGTCGCTGCGCTTCTGTACGAGCGGCGGTGCTCCCCTACCCATCCCGCTCGTGCAGCGCTACGTTGCCGAAAAGCGGGTGCGCTTCAAGCAGGGGTTCGGCATGACGGAGTTCGGTCCGGGCATCTTTGCTCTGGCGCCGGAAGACGCCGTCGAGAAGGCCGGCAGCATCGGCCGGCCGAACTTCTACGTGGACGCGCGCATTGTCGACGACGACAACCAGCCGCTCGGTCCTGGGGAGGTTGGCGAGCTTTTGCTCAAGGGGCCGAGCATAAGCTCGGGCTATTTTGGCGATCCAGAAGCGTCGGCCGAGGCCGTCGACGACGAAGGCTGGTTCCATACCGGTGACCTAGCGTACCATGACGAAGGCTGGTATTTTTACATCGTCGATCGCAAGAAAGAGATGTTTATCTCCGGCGGCGAAAACGTCTATCCAGCGGAGATCGAGAAGGCGCTCTATGAGCATCCGGCCGTACACATGTGCGCCGTCGTCGGCATTCCCGACGAGCGGTGGGGCGAGGTGGGTCTCGCCTGCGTCGTGCTCAAGGGCGAGGCAACGGCTGAGACGCTGACCACGCACCTGAGGCAACGGCTCGCGGGCTATAAGGTGCCGCGCCGTATCGAGATTATGGACAGCCTGCCCATCTCCGGCGCCGGTAAAATTCTGAAGCGCGACCTGCGCGCGCAGTTCCTTGACGAGTGAGTAACCGGCTAAACGAACAACCGCCCCTATACCTTTCGTCACAGGACGAAGCGATGCTTGCCGGCGAGGAAGGGCCCGCCGTGCAGATGGCGATGCGTATCCTCGTGACGATGGCCGCGGTTTACGGCGCATCGCGGTTGCTGGACATCACATCGGCGCATATTGACGGCTGCCTCTATCACGGTGAATCGGGGCTGGCGTTCGCGCAGCGGCTCGTAGACGGCAGCGCTCAGGTGCGCGTGCCGAGTACTCTCAACGTAGGCGCAATCGACCTTATGCATCCGGAGCAGTTCCAGGGCGGCGCAGCGCTGGCCGAACGGGCGGCGGCACTGATGGCGGCCTACCAGTCGATGGGCTGCATCCCGATCTGGACGTGCACGCCGTACCAGGCTTACCAGCGCCCGCCTTTCGGCGCGCAAATCGCCTGGGCGGAGAGTAACGCGATTGTCTTTGCCAACTCGGTGCTTGGCGCGCGTACGAACCGCTACGGCGACTTCATCGACATTTGCGCCGCGCTCACTGGGCGCGCACCGGCGGTGGGCCTGCATCTGACGGAGAACCGGCGCGGGCAGTTGCTTTACCGTCTGGTGGATATTCCCGCACGGCTGCTGCGGGAAGACGTCTTCTTTCCCGTGCTGGGCTACCTCCTCGGCGCGCGCAGCGGCAGCCGGATACCGGTGATTGAGGGCCTCTTGCCGGAGACGACAGAAGACCAACTGAAGGCGCTGGGCGCAGCGTCTGCCTCCTCCGGCGCCGTCGCTCTGTTTCATGTGATCGGGGTTACGCCAGAGGCGGCGACGTTGGACGAGGCGTTCCAGAGCGAGCAGCCGGAGGAGATCGTCGAGGTGACCTTGCCGCTCCTGCGGGAGACCTTGCAGAAGCTATCGACGGCGCCAGACGGCCCGATACAGGTCGTCGCCCTGGGCAGCCCGCACTTCTCGCTAGAGGAGTTTACCCGGCTCCTGCCGCTGCTGGCAGCGCACCCACCTGATCCTGGGGTTGAGTTCATCGTCTGTACCAATCGCGTCGCGCTCGCGGCGCTAGAACAGCGCGGCTGGCGTCAGCCACTGCAGGAGGCGGGCGTACGCCTCGTCGTGGATACGTGCGTCGTGGTCGCTCCCCTCGTGCGCGCGCAGCGCGGTGTGCTAATGACCAACTCCGGCAAGTTCGCCCATTACACGCCGGGCAATACCGGGCTGCAGGTGGTCTTCGGGAGCCTAGAGGAGTGCGTGCGGTCGGCTACCGCCGGCCACGTGTGGCGCGACCGTGGCCTGTGGGAGGCCGGGTAAGCGTGGGCGGGCAAGCGATGTACCACGCCGTAGGCCGTGCGCTCGTGGACGGCGAGGCCGAAGGCGAGGCGCTCGTCCTGAGCGAGCCGCTCAGCCTGTGGGGAGGCCTCGACCCGGAGACGGGGGAAATCATCGACCGCCGCCACCCGGCCTCTGGCGAGGTGGTCACCGGGCGCGTGTTAGTGCTGCCGGCCGGACGCGGGTCGAGCAGCGCGAGCAGCATTCTGCTGGAAGCGGTACGCCTGGACACA
>JAVVFG010000272.1:0-5825 GCA_032260445.1 Anaerolineae bacterium
GCGCTGCGTGCTGTAACCCACGCCCAGTGTTGCCCCACAGGAGGTTTACGTGGCGTATTGGCGGCCGTTGTTCGGCATTGTTGCTCTTCCCCTTCTGTTGCTCATTCTCGTCGTCCAACCCTCTCCCGCCTACCAGGGCGATAGCGGCAGTCCCACTGAGCCAACGGCGACGTTACCGCCTCCTCCTCCCCCTCCCGAAACCGAACCGCCCCCGCCGACCGTGAGCGCGACCGAGGTGATTACCGGCGTGATCGGCCCTGCCCCGGAGATCGACTGGGCCAACATCGAACTGATTCAAGAGCCTGAAAGCGCGCCGGGGATGCCGGAACCAGCCGCTCCTGTACCCGAGGAAAACATCGCTCCCCTGCCGGCTCCACCTCCAGCCGCGCCTTCCTCGCCCCCCGGCTACATCACACATATCGTGGCGCGCGGCGACAATCTTTCACGCATTGCCGCCCGTTACGGCGTTTCCATTGAGGTCCTGAAGAACCTGAACCAGCTCGCCAACGTGGACCTCATCCACGTGGGCCAGTTGATCCTTGTTCCAGCAACGGCGACGACGACAGAGCCAGCAGCAGCCGAACCCCCGGTTGAGACCAGCAGTGGGAATTACCTCGTCCAACGAGGCGACACCGTTTACAAGATCGCGCGCCGCTTTGGAACCACCGTCCAGGCTATTGCCGCGGCCAACAATCTCGCCAATCCCAGCGCCCTGCAGGTCGGGCAGCGGCTTCACATCCCCGGCGCCGAGAGCGCTTCCGTCGCCACCCCGGTCGTCGTCGCGACCCCTTCGCCGCAGCTCAGTGGCGAGACCTACGTCGTCCAGCGCGGCGACAGCGTGTACAAGATCGCGCGCCGCTTCGGCACGACAGTGCAGGCGCTGGCAGCAGCCAACAACCTCAGCAATCCTAGCGCCCTGCGAGTGGGCCAGGTCTTGCGACTCGTCGCAGCAGACAGCGCGGCAGCAGCGGCCACGCCCGCAGCAACGCCCACCCCCGTTCAGGCGCATCCGGCCGGCAGCGGAGACAGCGCGCCGGACGCGAGCGGCGAGACTTACACCGTCCAGCGGGGCGACTCGCTATACAAGATCGCCCGCCGCTTTGGAACCACGACCCAGGCTCTCGCAGCAGCGAACAACCTCAGTAATCCTAGCGCCCTCCAGGTCGGGCAGATTTTACGCCTTGTCAACGCGGAAAACGCCCCCGCCAGCATCGCGACGCCGCCGCCGGCAACGCCCGCAGCAACTGCCACGCCAGCTCCCGTCTCTGATGGCAACCGCTACATCGTGCAGCCGGGCGACTCGCTGTATAAGATTGCGCTACGCTTCGACACCACCGTCCAGGCGCTCGCGGCGACCAACCAGCTTGCCAACACGAACGTCCTGCACATCGGCATGCAGCTGACGATTCCTGATGCCACCGCGGCGCCGGCCCCCACGCCGGCTCCCGAAGCCCAGGTTGGCGAGTTCCTCTGGCCGCTTCAGGGGCGCCTGCTCCAGTATTTCCGTTACGGCCATCCGGCGCTAGATATCGAGGCAGTTGTCGGCACAGAGATCGTCGCCGCCGCTGCCGGCGTTATCGAGTTCGCCGGTTGGAACTCGCAAGGGTACGGCAACCTGACCATCCTCGACCACGGCAACGGCGTGCGCACCCTCTATGCACATCAGAGCGCCCTCCTGGTCGAAGCTGGACAGACTGTCGAGCAGGGGCAGGTGATCGGCAAGTCAGGCAGCACCGGCTGGTCCACCTGGCCGCACCTGCATCTGGAGATCATCGTCAATCTGCAGCGCGTGAACCCCTGCGGCAAGTTGCCAGGCGGCTGCTAGCGGGCACAAACCCCCCTCCCGCTACGCCGTTCCACAGCCGTTGATGCCACAGTTGCTCTGTCGCCGCGCCGGCGGAGCCCATCTACGATGGGCCGCGAATCTTCTCGCGGAAGCCAGCCTTCGATTCCAGTTGCGCCAGATTCAAGGAGGCAAACTGGCATGCTTCGGTCATCAGCTTCTTTGCTTGATCCGGCGGCAGCGTTTTCAGGTCGGCCAACGTCCGGCCTCTCGTGCGCAGGAACTCATTGATGAGCGCCTTCTCCATCTCCGACTGAGGCCCTTCTTTCTGGCATTCGGCAAGCCACTTCAGCTCTTCTGGGTCACTCATCGTACTTTCTCCACCCCCCGCTTTCGTTCAAGAATCCGCTTCATCAGCTTCAGGCGATAATGATCTGCCCGTTCACGCTCATCCAGCGCCGTCTGAATCCGATCTCGCTCCGCTTTCAACCGCGGAATGAGGAGATGATCGAGGGCATTGAGCCGGCGCGAGGTGCGCTGGATCTCCTCGGCCAGTCTCGTAAGCCGCAGCTCGCTCTCCGCCAGGCGAATAATGGTATACACCTCAGTCTCAAACGCCTCCGCCGCCTCGTCAACGGTCAACGATGTCCCGACATACGAATAGCCTCGCCCCGACCGGGGTCGCGCAACGCGCCGCTGCTCGATATCCGGCACCCGCACGCCCATCACGGTGGTGGTCCGCACTTCCAGCGGGAGGTCGCTGCGTGCGGCAAGCGACGCGGCCTCGACCGCTTCCACGCCCGCGACGGCCTCGGCGCGTGCCAGCGCCTCATGGGCACGCGCCGCTGCGTCCTGCAGCGCTTCCGCCCGTTCCATCACCATGTCAACTGTCTTCAATAGCTCTTTCATCAGCGCCGTGCGCTTCTGCTCAAGCAGGTCGCGGCCCTGGCTGGCGAGAGCGATCTGGGCCTCGCGCTCCAGCAATTCCATGCGGGTCGTGGAGACGGGGCTGCCGGCAATACTCATCCTGCTTCTCCCCGCTGCTGGGCCAGCAGCTCCTGCGGCAGCCGCTTCAGCAATCTCGAGGGCACGCCGGCAAATAGCGCCCAGGCCAGATCGAGCGTCTCTTCGATATCGCGGTCACTCTGCCCCTGGCCCACGAAGCGCCGTTCAAACGCGTCGGCGAACGCCAGCACGCGCCGGTCGTCGGCCGACAGCGCCGCTTCACCAATGATCGCCACCAGACGGCGTAGGTCGCGGCCCTCCGCATAGAGGGCATAGAGCTGGTCGGCCAGCGCGCGGTGATCGGCGCGCGTTTTGCCCGCGCCAATACCCGCGTTCATCAGGCGCGACAGGGACGGCAGGACATCGACAGGCGGGTAGACGCCTTTGCGGTGTAGATCGCGGCTGAGCACGATTTGCCCTTCAGTTATGTAGCCGGTCAGATCCGGGATCGGGTGCGTGATCTCGTCGTCCGGCATCGTCAAGATGATCAACTGGGTCACTGAACCCGGATTGCCGCGTAGGCGCCCGGCGCGCTCGTACAGGCTGGCAAGATCGGAGTACATGTAACCGGGATAGGCGCGCCGGCCGGGCACCTCCTCACTCGCCGCAGAGATCTCGCGCAGCGCTTCACAATAATTCGTGATGTCCGTGAGGATGACCAGCACATGCCGGTGGTGGTAAAAGGCCAGATACTCAGCGGCCGTCAGCGCTACCCGTGGCGTCAGCAAGCGTTCAATCGAGGGATCGTCTGCGCGGTTAATGAAAATGACGGTCCGGTCCATCGCTTCGCTGGCCCGGAACTGGTCGACGAAGAAAGATACTTCGCGCTGGGTAATCCCAATACCGGCAAAGACCACGGCAAACGGCTCCGCGCCGCCCTCGCGCACCCGCGCCTGCGAAGTTATCTGCGCCGCCAGCTCATTCGCGGGCAGGCCCGCAGCCGAGAAGACTGGCAGTTTCTGGCCCCGTACCAGCGTGTTCAAACCGTCAATCGCCGATATGCCCGTCTGGATGTACTCGGTAGGATGTGTACGGACCGACGGGTTGATCGGCGCGCCGTTGATGTCCAGCGACGCCTCCGGGATGATCGCCGGTCCTCCGTCGATTGGCTGCCCAGTGCCGTCCAGCACACGCCCGAGCATGGAGAGCGAAACGTCAAGGCGCGCCACGTCGCCGGTGAAACGCACCTTCGTCCGGGCCAAATCCAGCCCGCTGGTCCCGGTGAACAGCCGGACGAGACAGCGTTGCTGATCGACTTCCAGTACCTGACCCAGGCGCACTTCGCCGTCAGGAGAGACAATCTCGGCAATCTCGTGAAAAGCCACCCCGGCAATGCGCTCGACGGCAATGAGCGGGCCCTTCAACTGGGACACAGTGCGATATTCTTTGGTCGCCAGCCGCGGCATAGCAAGCGGCGTAGATTGATCGCGCATCTCAGGTCACTCCCATTTCCTTGAAACTCGCTTGCACGGCAGCATGCACCTCACGGATGCGTTCGACGGCGCGATCGGCCGGCAGCTCCTTCAGCCGGGCCATCTCCTCGACCACGGGCAGCACGGTGACCTGCTCCAGGGCAACACCCAGCGTGACAGCCTCCATCGTCTCTTGATGGAAGGTCATGATCGTCTTCAGCATCCAATACGCTTTGTCAAGCGGGCAGAACCGGTCGATTTCGTCAAAGGCCGATTGCTGCAGAAAATCTTCGCGCAGGATGCGCGCCACTGCCAGCTCGGCCCGCTCCGTTTCCGCCAGCGCATCCGGCCCTACGAGCTGGACAATCTCGAGTAGTTCCATTTCGCGCTGCAGCAGAGCCATCGCTTCGCCGGTTAGCTCGTTCCAGTCATCGGCAACCTGGCTGCGAAACCAGCCTGCAAAATCATAGAGCGAATAGCTGCGGATCCAGTTAATCGACGGGAAATGCCGGCGGCGAGAGAGGTCGTAGTCGAGTGCCCAGAAGGTGCCGGCGACGCGCATTGAATTCTGCGTCACCGGTTCCGAAAAGTCGCCGCCGGGTGGCGAAACGGCACCGACGACACTCACTGAACCGACGCGGTAATCGCCGTCACCGTATCCGCCGCCGAGGCAGACGACCCGGCCCGAGCGCTCGTAGAACTCCGCGAGCCGTGCCCCCAGATAGGCCGGATACCCTTCCTCGCCGGGCATCTCCTCCAACCGTCCGGAGATTTCGCGCAGAGCCTCGCCCCAGCGCGACGTGGAGTCGGCGAGCAAGAGAACGTCATAGCCCATGTCCCGGTAATACTCGGCAATCGTAATCCCTGTGTAGATACTCGCTTCGCGCGCCGCCACGGGCATGTTTGAGGTATTGGCAATCAGCACCGTTCGTTCCATCAGCGGCGCGCCGGTGCGCGGGTCAACTAGCTGGGGAAACTCCTCCAACACGTCGGTCATCTCGTTGCCCCGCTCGCCACAGCCGACGTAGACGACGACGTCGGCATCAGCCCAGCGGGCCAGGCTATGCTCGGCAACCGTCTTCCCGGTGCCAAAACCGCCCGGGATGATCGCCGACCCTCCTTTGGCCACAGGAAAAAGGGTGTCGATAATCCGCGTGCCGCTGATCAGCGGTTCCCGTGGATCAAGGCGCGAGCGTACCGGCCGTGGTTGCCGCACCGGCCAGCGCTGGGTGAGCGTCACTTCATAGTACCGGCCCCCGTGATCGTCCTGCGGCTCGAGCACGGCGACGACATCGCCAACGTCGAACTTACCCTCCTTAATGCTAGCGACCCGCCCCTCTTGCCGCGGCGGCACCAGGATCAAATGCTCGATGACGCGCGATTCACGGACGCTGCCGATCACGTCGCCCGGGCCGACGAGCTCGCCGGGGGCGACTTTCGGCGTGAACGGCCACACCGCTCCTGCCCGCAGTGGCGCGGCCTCGATGCCCCGCTCGATAAACGCCCCGCTTCGCTCGGCAATGAGCTGCAAGGGTCGCTGCAAGCCATCGTACACGCTGCCCAGGAGCCCGGGACCGAGATGCGCCACGAGCGGCATCCCGGTCTCCTGTACCGGCTCGCCGACC
>JAVVFG010000273.1:0-5817 GCA_032260445.1 Anaerolineae bacterium
GAGCCCGGCGTTGCCTTCCCCGGCAGCACCGATCCCCGTTTTGCGCGCCGCCCGCGCCCGCCGGTTGAGCGTCCGCCAACCCCGCGGCAACGCCCGGTGCGCCCGCCGCGCGAGCGGCAGACGGCGCGCCACGTCGTGCCGCGTGCGCCGCAGCGCCAGATACCGCGCCGCCCGCCGCCACCGCCGCCGCGCGTTGTCCCCGCCCGCGCCCGGCAACCCGGGTCTGCGCCAGCGCCGCGCCGCCGCAACACCGGCGGCTGCATCCTGCGCTTGCTCCTGTTCGGCCTCCTTGCTGTGGTGACCGGGATGGCGCTTGCCGGCGTGGCTGCTGTTGTCGGGTACACGGCGATCGCCCGCGACCTGCCGGAGGTCGCCGAGCTCGAGAGCCGGGTCAGCGTCTTTGAGACAGCCGTCATCTTTGATCGCGAGGGAAATGAGCTTTACTCGCTCGCCGACCCCAGTATGGGCAACCGGGCTTACGTCACGCTCGATAGCATTTCGCCGCACCTGATTAACGCGACGATTGCCACGGAAGATGCCCGCTTCTATACCAACCCCGGATTTGACCCCGTTGGCATAGCCCGGGCGATAACCCAGGCGGCCCTGGAGCGGGAAATCGTCTCGGGCGCGAGCACGATCACCCAGCAGCTCGTGCGCGCCTCCTTACTCGACGAAGAAGAGCGCACGCAGGTTACGTTCCGGCGCAAAGTTCGCGAGATCATTTTGGCCGAGGAGCTGTCACGCAAGGTTGGCAAAGACAAGGTCCTCGAGCTGTACCTGAACGAGATTTTCTACGGCAACTTTGCCTACGGCATCGAAGCGGCGGCGCAAACCTATTTCGACAAGCCAGCGCGCGACCTGACGCTCGCCGAGGCGTCGCTCCTCGCCGGGCTACCGCAGGCGCCCGCCCTGTGGGATCCCTACACTGCCCCCGAGTTGGCTCTGGCCCGCCAATCACAGGTGTTGGGCTTGATGGTCGAGGAACGCTACATCACCTACGAAGAGGCAGAAGCGGCGATGGCCATTTCTGCCGAAACGGTGCGCAACCTGACGCCGCCCGAGCGCCGCGTGGCGCATCCGCACTTTGTCTTCACTATGCTGCAGCAGCTTGAAGAGCTCTTAGGTGCGCAGTCCCTCTACGCCGGCGGGCTGCGTGTTTACACCACCCTCGATCCCGCCGTACAGGAAATCGCCGTCGCCGCCGTGCGCGAACACCGCGATCTGATCGCGGCATCCGGGGCCAACAACGCTGCGCTGGTCGCCCTTCGTCCCGGGACGGGGGAGGTGCTCGCGCTGGTCGGCAGCGTCGACTATCGTAACGAGGAAATCCGCGGGCAGGTCAACATGGCGCTGGCGCCGCGCCAGCCCGGCTCGAGCATCAAGCCGCTGGTCTATGCGGCAGCGCTGGCACAGGGGTGGACGCCGGGAACGCTGATTTGGGACGTGGAGACCGCTTTCCCCGACGGCGCCAATCCACCGTACGTGCCCAAGAACTATGACGACGAATTTCACGGCCCTGTGCGCCTGCGACCGGCCCTGGGCAACTCCTATAACATCCCGGCGGTCAAGGCATTGGAATACGTCGGTGTCTGCAATTTCCTACAGTACCTGCCCCGCTTTGGGATTGACCTCGTCGACGAGGGCTGCCTGAACGCCGGCGAGCCGCGCGACTATGGGCTAGCCTTGGCGCTCGGTGGCGGGGAGATTAGCCCGCTGCAATTGACGTCCGCCTACGCCGCGCTGGCAAATGAGGGGCAGTACGTCGCTCCCTTTACCATCTTGCGCATCGACAACCGCAGTGGCGAAGTGCTTTTCGAGTACGCGCCCCCTGAGCCTGCCGCCCCATCTGAGCGCGCCGTTTCGCCCGCGCACGCCTTTCAACTGGCCCATATTCTGGCCGATAATGAGGCGCGCCAGGCCGAGTTTGGAGCAACCAATAACCTCGTCATCCCCGGGCACCAGGTTGCGGCGAAGACAGGGACGTCGGGTACGACACGCTTTGACGTGCGCGATGGCTGGACACTCGGTTTTACGCCGCGTATCGCTGCCGCCGTCTGGGTGGGCAACACCGACCCGCAGCCGGTCGCCGAAGGTATGTCTGGCTACCGCATGGCGTCACCCATCTGGAATACCTTCATGAGCCGCTATCTCGCTGCCGAGCCTGCCGGTTCGTTCGTCCCGCCCGATAGTGTGGTCAGCCTGGAGATCTGCGCGACCTCTGGCACGCGCCCGGGCCCGTCGTGCGAGCGCACCATCGCCGAGTACTTTGCCGTGGACCAGGCGCCGCCGCCCGCCGAAGCGGATTTCATTCAACGCGTCGCAGTTGACCTGTGGACCGGCCTGCGCGCCAATGAGTTTTGCCCTGAAGCGGTGTACGAAGCCGGTTTTGTCAACCTGCGTGTCAGCGGTCGTGAGGAAGTCGTGCCGCGGGAGCTACGGGATGCGCGCACTTGGGTCGAAGAAACTGCCGCCGGACGCGCCTGGGCCCAGGCGCTCGGCGTACCCGTCCCGCTGCGGCTACCGCCAGAAGGCGAGTGTACAGAGAGTACGCAACGCCCTGAGGCGGTGATTGCCCAGCCGGCGCCTGGCAGCCAGCTCCTCGGCGATATACCCATCTTTGGCAGCGCACTCGCGCCTAATTTCGCCGGTTACCTGCTGGATTACGGGTTCAGCCACGATCCGGGTGGCTGGGCGCCGGTCACCGATCTGCGCACGACACAAATCGGGGATGGACAGCTCGCCTTGTGGGAGACGGGGCGCACCAGCTATTCAGGTCCGATCACGCTGCGGCTCACGGTGTTTGGTCCGGATAATCCCTTCACCGAAGAGGAAGATCGGGTCACAGCCGAGGCCCGCGTCTTGCTTGAGCTCCTGCAGCCGACGGCGACGCCCACGCCTACCGCCACGGCGACAGCAACGCCGACAGCCACCGCCACGGCAACCGCGACGCCGACGCCCTCGGCGACGCCCACCGCCACCGAGCCCGTGCCGACGGCGACGCCCACGGCAACAAGCGAACCGGAGGCAACGGCCACGCCGTCGCCCACGCCGGAGTCGCCCAATCCCTAATCGATGAAGCGCCGCTCTTTAATCGCCGCCGGAGTTCTATTGACCGCTGCCGCCGGGCTGTGGTGGAAGCGGAGGGCGCTCGTGGCCCGCGCGCTGGCGATCCGGCCGGCTGGCTACCATGCTGTTGTGGAGCGAGGGCTACGCATTCCAATGCGTGACGGCGTCCATCTCGAGGGCGACCGCTACTCGCCGCGAGGCGACGGCCCGTTTCCCACGCTGCTCATCCGCACGCCGTACGGGCGCACCTGGATGCCCAATTTATACGCGCGCCTCTTCGCGCAACGCGGCTACCATGTTCTCGTGCAGGATGTGCGCGGTCGCTTTGCCTCGGAAGGCGAATTCGATCCCTTTCTCCACGAAGCCTCTGATGGCGCCGATACGATCGCCTGGCTGGAAACTCAGCCCTGGTTCGACGGCCGCGTCGGCACCTGGGGACAGAGCTACCTGGGCTACGTCCAATGGGCGCTCGCCGCAACCTATCCCGACCTTGTACAGGCAATGATGCCCGTGATCGCTTCCTCACGCGGGCCGTATACGGGGAGTAGCAACAGCGATGTGCCCTGGCTGGAGCTATCCGTGCGCTGGATGGTGGTGCTGGAGGCGCTGGACCACCTCCCCGGCGGCCATGCCGCCCTCGCGCCATGGTATGCCGTCCCCCGTATGCTGCCGCTGGTGCAGAGCAGGATCCTGAAGGACGCGTTCCAGGCGCTTCCCCTCAGCGAGGCCGACCTGTATGCCGTGGGCGCGGAAGTGCCTCACTACCGCAACGCCGTTAACGCGTCGCTCCCGCCCGAGTTTGACGAAGTAGATATGTACCCGCAGCTCCACCGCGTAGAAGCGGAGGCGCATCTCGTCGGCGGCTGGTATGACTTCATGCTGCCCGACCTGCTGGCCGACTACGCGGCGCTGCGCGATGCCGGACGCAATCCGTATCTGACGATTGGTCCTTGGACGCACCTGGCTCGCGGCAGCGGGCGTGCCAGCCTGCGCGAGGGGCTTGCCTGGTTCGACGCCGTGCTAAAAGGCAGGCGCGAGCGGCTCCGGGACGATCCAGTGGTCCTTTATCTGATGCAGGGTGACGAGTGGCTCACCTTTGAACGCTGGCCCCCGCCGGCAACGGTCGTCCGTCATTATGCAGGAGCCGCAGGCACATTGTCGACAGCTCCGCCGCAGGAGGGCCAGGCGCCCGACCAGTTCTACTACGATCCGGCCGATCCCACCCCGGCCTGGGCCGGCGCCCGCTTCTATGCGCCCGCCGGGCGGCGCGACAATCGCCCACTTGAGGCGCGCCCGGACGTCATCACCTACACTAGTGCGCCGCTCGCAGAGGACCTTGACGTCGTTGGCCCCGTTTCGGCCGAGCTCTACGCCAGCGCCGGCGGTGGCCACGCCGATTTCTTCGCCCGTCTCTGTGACGTCACGCCGGACGACCTTTCCTACAACGTCTGTGATGGTATCTACCGGTTGGCTCCAGGGCGGGGCGAGCCGCAAGGCGACGGCACCTTTCGTATCCAGGTAGATATGGCGGGCACTGCTTACCGCTTCCGGAGCGGGCACCGGTTGCGCCTACAGATCTCCGGCGGCGCGTTCCCCCGCTATGCGCGCAACCTCGGCGACCAGGAGATTGGGGCTGCGCGACCTGTCCTACGCCCCCGCGTCCAGACCATCTACCACGATCAGGCCCATCCGTCGGCAATCCACGTACCGGTGCGGCTGGCAGATGCCTAAGCAGTGATGCCGGCTAGCGGCGCGGACAAGAGAGGCACGTTGCCGGTAACGCGTATCCGCTGGGAGATTCCGTTGCTACCGGCAACGTCTGGTTCGTCTGGCCTGGCTCCCACACCATCTGGTTCAGTCGCCTGAACGCACGTCGGTGATTCGTTCCACCAGCGGCTCAACCGCGGCGCGCACTCCATCCTCGTCCAGCCCGGTAACCTTGAAGGACACTGTACGCGTGTCTGACTCGTCGCCCGCATATTGGCCAAAGCTGATGAAACTGCCGCCTGCCTCCGCGACGGCGCCCGTGATCGCCGCCAGCTCGCCGACGTGGTCGGGGACAGTTGCGGTCAGACGCACACCGTTTTCGCGGGCACCCATGAACTCAAGAAGGATTTTGAAGAGGTCCGTCTCGGTGATCAGGCCGACGACCTTGCCATCGCGCATGACGGGCAGCCCGCCGATCTTGTTGTCGGCCATAATGCGCGCCGCTTCCTCGATCGCCGTGTCTTCGCGCACGGTCCGTACCTCTCTGGTCATCACGTCGCCAACCTTGATCTTGCTCACGAGGTAATTCATCTCCCACACACTCAGCGTGGTGGCATCCGACGGGGCCGCGTTGAGCAGATCTTTATCGGAGACAATACCGACCATCTTCCCCTCTTTGATGACCGGCAGCCGGCGAATGTGCTCGCGCTGCATAAGGTTGAGAGCCTCGAGGATCGGCACCTCGGGAGAGACGGAAATGACGGGCTTCGACATTCGATCCTTGACCAGCATGGAAATCTCCTTTACTTTGCGCTGAAGCTCGTTAAAGCCCCAGGTACGCAGAGCGCACGTGTTCGTCACGCGCTACCTCGCGACCGGGTCCCTCCAATTCTACCCTCCCTTGCGCCAGAACGTAAGCGTAATCGCTAATTGCCATCGCCAGTTGTACGTTCTGCTCGACCAAGAGCATCGTTATGCCGGCCGCTTTCAGCTCGCGCAGACTCTGGAAGAGGCTAAGGACGAGCACCGGCGCCAGACCGAGTG
>JAVVFG010000274.1:0-5796 GCA_032260445.1 Anaerolineae bacterium
CGATCGCCTCGCCAATGCCGCGCGAGCCGCCGCTGACGATGGCGACTTTTCCGGTGAGGTCAAATGAGTTCATGCCTGGCCTCCATAAGGTCGGGAGCGAGGAAGCCGGCGGCGTGCTGCCCGTGGCGATTCCTCGCTCTGCTCGCCATGTCAGCGTGGGCGCTACTTAAGCTCGCGCCGCGTGTAGCCGAGGATGCTGCGGGCGACGATGAGGGTGTTGATCTGTTTGGTGCCCTCGTAGATGTCGTTGATTTTCGCATCACGCATCCATTTTTCGGCCAGATATTCGCGTGTGTAGCCAGGCGGCCCGAGCAGCTCCACGGCTTTCTGGGTGACAAAGGTGGCCGTCTCACCGGCGCGCGCCTTGGCCATGCTCGCCGAAAGGCGATTCCCCTGCCCGCGGGCCATCTCGACGGCCGACTTCAAGGTGAGCAGCCACGCCGCTTTCTGCTTGGCTTCCATGTCGATGAGGTCGCGCTCGTAGGCGCTCATCTCATGGGTAGCTTTAGTATAATCGACTTTGATGCCTTCGTCAGCCAGTTTCTCCTGCGCCAGCTCCAGCGCAGCGCGGGCCACGCCCACAGCGCTGGCGGCGACGGCGGGCCGGCTGGCATCAAACGTCTTCATCGCTCCCTTAAAGCCCTTCGTCGTACCCCGCTCCTGCACCTCTGGGCTGCCGAGGATGTTGTCGTAGGGGATGCGTGCGTTGTCAAAGACGAGGCTCACCGTGTCGCTGACGCGGATGCCGAGCTTGTGTTCCTGTTTGGCAATGATCACGCCGGGCGTGTCGCTCTCCACGACAAAGCTCTTGATGCCGGCGCGCCCGGCATCCGGATCGACCGTGGCCCAGACAACACAGAAGCCATCCGACTCCTCCAGGGCCAGCTTGCCGCTGGTGATGAACAGCTTCTCGCCGTTGAGGATCCACTGGTTGGTCTCCTCGTCGAGCACGGCGGTGGTGCGCATCGCGCTGTTGTCGCTGCCGGCGCCCGCCTCGGTGATCGCCATCGCCCCCCACTTGGGGTCGCCTTCGCCGAACTTCTTGAGGAAGCGCGCCTTCTGTTCTGGGGTGCCCACCGCCTCGACGGCGGCGCCGCCCAGCGCCGGGTCCGGCGTGCAGAGGTACATGCCCGCGTCACCCCAGCTCAGCGTCTCGATCATCGCGATGAGGCGCACGATCGACCAGTTCGGCCCTTCGCGCTGCGGCCGCTCGCCGTTCCCGTCCGGCTCCAGCATCCGTTCATAGCGGCGCTTGTTCTGCTCGCGCAGCACCTGCCACATGATGTTGATGTACTCGACCGGCCGCTCGTGCTCGTGCTCGTCATACTTGCGCGAGTTGGGGCGCATCACCTGCCGCGCCACCATCTCTACCATCTGCAACTCATTCTTGATTCGTTCGGGCATTTCGAAGCTAATCATGGCTGTTCCTTCAGCTTTCTGCTTTCTACGTTCTGCCTAGTGCCACTGGCTAACCGCTAAATCATTGCCATTCCATCAAAATGAGCGAAGGCACGCGCGTTTCGCAGCCAGAGCTCGACCGGGTATTCGCGGATATAGCCGTAGCCGCCGAGCACCTGCACGGCGCGGTCGGCCGTATCCACGACGATCTTGTCGATATACTGCTTCAGCACCGCCGCCTCGCGCGTGGCGTCGTCGCCCTGGTCGAGCTTCCACGCCGCCTCCCACACGAGCAGCCGCGCCGACTCGACGTCGATGGCCATCTCGGCGAGCATAAAGGCAATCGACTGGCGGTGGGCAATCGGCTCGCCAAACTGCACGCGCTGCTTGGCGTACTCGCGGGCATACTCGTACCCCGCGCGCGCCACCCCAGTAGCGGCGGCGCCCAGGGCCACCCGGCTGTGGTTGAGCAGCAGGCCGAAGTCGATGCCGTCCGCGCCACCCAGCTTGTTCTCCGCCGGCACGCGCACGCCGTCGAGCTCAACACGGAACATTGGCAGCGCGTTGAGGCCCATCAGCTTCTCGCGCTCGCCGGTGGTAAGCCCCTCGCTGCCCGCCGGCACGAGGAACGCCTGCGTCTGCTCCCCTTCGGCGGCGTAGACGAGGAACAGCTCCGCGCTATCCGCCAGGGGGACGAACGCCTTGACGCCGTTGAGGACGTAGTCGCCGTCTTCTTTGACGGCGGTTGTCTCCAGCTTCCGCGGGTTCCACTTCAGGCGCGGCTCGGTGAGCGCGGCGGTCGCTTGCGGCGGCGAGCCGCCGCCAAAATCGGGCAGGTACTGCTCCTTCTGCGCCTCTGTGCCCGCTATCATCAGGGGGATAGCGACCAAATTCGGCGCGAGAATCGCTAGCGTCAGCGCCAGGTCGCCCCACGCCAGCCCTTCCACGGCAACGGCGTTGGTCACGACGCTGTACTCGCCGAAACCGCCATATTCCTCGGGCAGGCCAGTCGGCAGCAGGCCGATCTCCCAGCCCGCCTGGACCACCTGCGGCGGCAGCTTCCCGTCCTCCTCGGCATCACGGAAGGCCTTGCGCATCCGCTCTTCGGCAAAACGCCGCACGGTGCGGTCAAGCATTTCCTGTTCTTGATCAAGCGTGAAATCTAACATGGGACCACCTTTACTCGATTTCGGCGTTATGTCTGTTGCGAACGAGTTGATCAGTCATGCGTGCCACGCGCACCAGCGGGCGCACGTCGTGGACGCGCACGATATCGGCGCCGCGGTCGATGCCGATGGCCACGGTCGCGGCCGTGCCTTCCATCCGCTCTTCGGGTGGGAGATCGAGGGTATAACCAATGAACGACTTGCGGGACGTGCCGAGCAGCACAGGATAGCCCATCTCCTTGATGCGGTGCAGTTCGTCGACGATGCGGAGATTCTGTACCACAGTTTTACCGAAACCGACGCCGGGGTCAAGGATAATCTGTTCCGGTTCGGCGCCGGCGGAAAGGGCGAGGTCCACACTCTGCTGCAGCTCGCGGCGGATGTCTTCCATGAGGTCATCGTACTGCACGCCCACATAGCGCCCGCCGAGCCGCTGCTCCTGCGCCACGTCGCGCGGCCGGCTGCGGTTGTGCATGATCACCACCGGCGCCCCGCTGCGCGCCACCAGCGGAGCCATCTCCCGGTCCATGCGCAGCCCCCAGACATCGTTAATCCAGCTCGCGCCCGCCTCCAGGGCCGCGGCGGCGACGTTGGCGCGGTATGTATCGACGGAAATAGGCACGTCCACCGCCGCGTGAAGCGCGCGGATCACCGGCAGCACGCGCGCCATCTCCTCCGCCTCGTCCACCGGCTGGCTGCCGGGCCGCGTGCTCTCGCCGCCGACGTCGATGATGTCCGCGCCATCAGCGACAAACTGCTCCGCCTGCTGCACCGCGGCTGCGACCAGCGCTTCCTCGCCCCCCTCGCCGCCGGGGATGATGCCATCGCCGCTGAAACTATCCGGCGTCACGTTGAGGATGCCCATGACGTGCGTGCGGCGGCCCCAGAGCAACGGCAGCGGCAGCCGGCGTATCATGCGCCGGTCCGGCTGCACCGCGTCGCGCAAGGCAGCCACCGTGCTGTCGTACTGCCGGTGGCGCAGGTCCGGCGCAATCTCCGCCAGCGGCACGAGCACGAAAGCGCGCTCGTGCAGGCGCGGGTGCGGCAGGATCAGTTCCTCGCCGTCGAGCACGAGGTCATCGTAGAAAAGCAGGTCAATGTCGATCAGGCGCGGGCCCCAGCGCTCGGCCGGCTCCCGGCCCATGTCGCCCTCTACCTGCTTTAGCAGCTGCAGCAGCGCCGCCGGCTCTAGCGCCGTGCGCCCGGCAGCAGCCATGTTGAGGAAAGCCGGCTGCTCGGTATGACCCCACGGCGCCGTTTCGTAGACAGGACTGAGCGCGGTCAGGCGCACGCCCGCTGCTTCCAGCGCCGCGATGGCGTCGCGCAGATTCTGCAGACGGTCGCCCAGATTTGTGCCCAGTGAAAGGAAAATACGTGAGGTCACTTGTAAAACGCAACGAGGAGAAGGCTCACGTCAGCGGCGGCGAGCACCTTCTCCTCGGAATCATGTACGCGAGTCGATAGGCTTACGACTGCTTCAGCTCGTCTACTTTCTGGGTCAGAGCGGTAATCTGCCGGCTGAGGGCGTCGATGTCATTCTTCGTCGGCACGTTCAGCCGGTGCAAGATCCGCTCAATGCGTACGTCCAGGTCAACCTCTTCCTCGACCTCTTCCGCCGCCTGCTTGCGCCGCTCCATGAAATCTTTAATCAACTGCCGCCCATCTTTTTCGGCGAGCTCGCCGCGCTCCACTAGCTTGTTGACGAACGATTCCGCCTCGTCCTGGGCAAGCGCCACCACGCCGACGCTCGCCAACAGCACTTTCCGCGTCGCCTCAAGGAACGGGTTCAGTTCCTTCTCGGCAACTTCTTCCTCAACCACATTGATTTCTTCAGCCATCGAATAACCTCCGTCCGGTGCCGGTAAGCTGATTGACGCTCTACTCCAGACATCTCCCACCGGCGTCAGCGCGTCGTGGGTTAGGATGCGCCGGTGGGAGAGTCTGTGATAACGCACTGCGTTATAAGTACTATAACACGGTCCTTGCGCCCCTGTCAAGCAAGCCCCGGCCAAGCGATCGGGCCGCGGGCATTCTGCCCGCCTCCCTCCCACCAGATATCCGACTCCTGCAAGAAATCGGATATCTCCTTCTATTCAAACTCAACTAGGTCAATGGTCTCCCCGCACACCGGGCAGACGACGCTGTCCTGTTCCCACTCCTCCTCCGTCAGCTCCAGCACGGCGTGGCAGTTCGGGCAGGTGAGGTACGGATCCTCCTCGAGCAGCTCAAAATCCTCTACCCCTTCCGGCGGCTCCTCCTCCAGCAGCAGGCGCGCCTCGGCAGCGCGGTGCGCCGGCACCAACACCGTGGCGTCGCCCATCGGCCCGACAGTCAGTCCGTATGCCTGCCCGGCGCCTTCCTGTTGGGCGTGCGCCGGGATCCCCGCGGCGCGTAGCCGGTTAGCCAGCATCTCGGCGACGGTGATGCCGCTGGTGACGATCACCGCCTGCCACTCCTCGTCCCCGTCCTCCGCTTCCTCCCCGCTCCCTTCCGTCAACTCCTGCAAATAGACCGCCGCCTCGTCGCGATCCTCCTCGTCGGCTGCCTGCTCGATGCCCGCTTCCAGGAGGGCTATCGCTTCGTCCAGCCGCTCCTGGTCCGCCAGCAGCGTGCCCAGATTGACGTAGGTCGGCCCGTGCGTGGGGTCCAGGGCAATAGCGCGGCGGTAGGTCGCCTCCGCCGCTTCGCTGTCGCCGGCGTCGTCGTAGAGCACGGCCAGATCGTTGAGCAGAGCGGCGTTGTCCGGCGCCGCGGCAATCGCCTCCTGGTACACGGCGACGGCGGTATCCCACTCCCCTTCTTCAAGATAATGTTGTGACAGGGCAAAAACCGTGTCGAGGTCACTCGGGTCGGCAGCAAATTCAGCCTGTAGGCGGGTCAGTTCGTCTTGTTCGTCGTTCATCCTTACCTCGTGTCGGTGCTGGTAGATACGATCACTATACGGCAGCCCCCGCCGTCCGTCAATCGGTTGCTCTCGATCGCCGCACGTCACGCCGCCCCCTCCTCCCCTATTCCCCTGCGCCACCAGCGAACTGGAACAATTCCCGCGAAAGCGATAAGCTAGAGAGTGGCCCGCTTGCTCTATGACCGTAGAACCATTATCAGACCAGTACCGCACACCTATAATAATGCTCAGGAGACTCCCATGACCGTACCCGCCGCGAGGACGAACAGGCTGCACCTGCGCGACCGCATTGCCGGTATCGACCGGCTAGTGCCCCTGCTCGACGGC
>JAVVFG010000275.1:0-5760 GCA_032260445.1 Anaerolineae bacterium
CGCGGCAATCGGCACTGGTGCGAGCCTGAGCGCCGACATTTCATGTACGGCAGTCGCCGTGAGTCCCGTATCTGGAATCTGCGTTGCCGTCGCTGCCAGCGCCGTCGCGGAGGCGGTCGGCAGCGACTGGCCCGTCACCGGCAGTTGCAGCTGCAGGCTGCCGGCAAATAGCATAAGGAGCAACCCAAGTACGGCGACCGGGCGCAGGAGCGCCAGCGGCACAGCGCGCCGCCGCCGTGGCGGCGCGGGCATGAGCGCCTGGAGCCGCGCGCGTGGTGGCACGGCTGTTGCGGCAATCGTGTGGCGCACGCGTTGTGCCAGTTTGCGCTCGTCTTGCACCCGGCCGCGACAGGTGGGGCACGCTACCAGGTGGGCGGCAACGTCATCCCGCTCGGCTGCCGGTAGGAAGCTAAGGGCATAATCAGAGAGCCGTTCTCGTTCTGGGCAGTTCATCGGTTGTCTCCATCACCGTAGAGTGTTCCCCGATCGAGCCGTGAAAAGAGCTTGGTGAGATTGGCGGAAGCGACTTCGGAAAGGCTCAGATCGAGTTCGGTACAGATCTGCGCTAAATACCAGAGCACATCGCCTAGCTCCTGCTTGAGCGCTTCACGATCTTCAGCCGCGATCTCGCCGCCGCGGTCACGGAAGATCTTCTTTACCTTCCCGGCAACTTCTCCCGCCTCATTCGCCAGACCCAGCGTCGGATAGACAATCGGGTGGTCCGTGCTGATCAGGCTCCATGTCTTTCGCGACTGGCGCTGGTATTCGTCCAGGTTATCGACATTCATAGCTGTTCCTCGTCGAGCAGCGCCCGCAGCTTGTTGTGCGCGAGACGCATCCGTGACTGCGCTGTCTTCGCCGGTATGTCCAGGATCTGCCCTATTTCCACGAAGGTCAACCCCTCGTAATAGCGGAGAATGGCAGTCTCGCGCAGACGCGGCGAGAGAGCCTGCAGCGCCTCCCATACCGCGCGCTGTTGCTGTGTGAGAGCGAGCCGTTCTTCCGGCTGCGGGCGAGCCCTGTCGGCGAGCTCGTCGCCGCTAGCCTGCGCAAGCGAGATGGTCGGAACCCACTTGCGGCGGCGCTTGTTGCGGCTGCGGCTCACGGCGATCTGGTAGAGCCACGTCTTGAAGCTGGCGCGCGCCGCATCGTAACGGTCCAGGCGGCGGAACGCATACTCAAAGCTATCCTGGAGCACTTCTTCAGCGTCCTGCCGGTGCTGTAGGAGCGCATACACGAGGCGGTAGATGTAGGGTGCGTAGCGCTGGTAGAGCGCGTCGTAGGCTACATCCTCGCCATCGAGGCAGCGTGCGATCAGCATCTCCTCGAAAGAGGCTGCACTCGTATCTGCTCCGGCTTCTACCTGGCCCTCGGGCCAGTTGCCCCACAACAAATCAGATAGTTCCATCAACGGTTCCACGGCAGAATATCTTGCCGCACCCAGAGAATGATCTCATCCTGAACGATGCGCACCGGCGACTCGCGGAACAGCCACCAGCGTAGCGTTTCGCCGGCTGAACTCACCGTAGGCAGGCCTTCGCGTGTTGTCCCCGTGCGCAGGGTGCCGAGATTGAGTCCGCTGTAGCCGTCGATTGGCGGTTGGGCTCCAGTCGCTGCCGTGATGACTGCCGTCGTCGTCGTTCCCGGCGGCACGGTCTCGCCCCAGCGTACGTCGTTGAAGTGGCGCAGGTACCAGCGCAGGGCCGGCGAGTCGACCGCTGCTAGTAGCGGTATGTCATAGGGACCAAAACCACCCTGGTAAGAGATCTCGGACAACATTGTGGCAAGCAGGCGGACGTCGTCGTCGGTGACAACCGTAGCCAACCCGGCGCGCGGGTCATTTGCCGCCTCGTGTGTAAGCCACCACGCGGTGCCCCAGCTGTAGAACCCGAAGAGCAGGAGCAGGCCGAGCAGCGTGCCCTGAAAAGCGCCGCGGGCATCCCAACTACGCACGAGGTTGATCGTCACGGCGGCAAAGGCGATGACGAGGGCAATCAGTACGACGTAGCTGCGGATGTCTTGCTGGCCAGCCATCAAACGCACAAACCGGATGCCGTTGAAGTAGACGACGAGACCGGTAAGCAGCACAAACAGCAGCACGCCGCCCGCTGCTTCGCCGGTGCGTTCGTGAAACAAGTGTTGCAGCCACTGAGCGATGAGGAGATAAGCGGGCAGCACGAGAACGAGCACGTTCGCCATTGTCCCCGGCTGGACTAACATGAGCACAAACGTTGCCAGGTACCAGTAGACGAAGAACTGCGGCAGCGGAAAGCCGCGCCAGATGGCCCAGATGAGGGCACCGGCGCCAAGAACGACAGCGCCTAGTTCGTAACGGCCTAATACGAATAGCGGGTTCACGACAGCGGCCAAGTCCGCCGGCAGCGAGAACGCAGCGAGCCAGCGACCCAGTATGGTGGCAGCACCACCCAGCCCAGCCGGGCGCCACAAGAAGAAGGTCGCGACGGCGACAAAGCTGGCGGCGGCGATGAGCGCCAGGCGGCGCCAGTCAAGCCCGCGCCCGTCATCGCCGGGGAAAGCCGGCCCAAAACGGCGCTGCGCGGCGACCGCCAGGAGCAACGCCAGGACCCCGGTATAGAAGAGCGGGCTCGTAGTTAGCCCGAATCCAAAGGCGACGGCGGCGACGGCCGGCCAGCGCAGGCCACCTGCCAGGCGGAACCGCAGCGCGCTCAGCAGAACCACGACAAGGGCGAGCAACGCCCAACTATCACCGCCGGCCGTGCGCGCTGCCAGCGCCGCTGTGGGTGAAACGGCGATCAAAGCTGCGGTCGTCAAGCTGCCGAGGATACCTAGCTCGTGGCGGGCCAGCCAGAGTACGACGATCAGCAGGAGACTGGCGAGCGCCGGGCCAAAACGGACCAAAGCATCGGCAAATGCGAGCCGATCGCCGCTGCCGAAAAGGGCAAGGAAGGGCGCTGCCGTCGCGAAGTAGGCCGGGCTGACCAGATGAGGGTCGCCGCCACCGGCATCCGGCTCGTGCCAGAAATCCCACGCCACGAGCACGCTTTCGGCTTCCTCCGGGCTGAGGGGCAGCGCGCTCAGGTCGGCGAGGCGTAGGGCCGCAGCCAGGACGAAGACTGCCAAAAAGAGCAGCGTCGCATAAGAGACGATAAACAGCGCCTTGATAGGCTCTGTTAGTGCGGTCTCGTGCATCCTGACGCTCTTTTCCATTGAGTAGTCGTTCTCTTATCTTATGTCGCGGTGTCCGTCTGCGCAGCAGTCAAGGAGTTAGGCTGACGGCATCGGCACCGGGTAGCCACCGGTAGATCGTAACCGTGTCGTTAGTAAAGGCAACTTCGAGCCGGGCGTCGAATTTCTCATTGGCGATCGAGCCGTAGGTTGCGACCTCGCGCGGGCCGACGTAGATGTAGGACACACCGTACTCGTTCAATGCGGCGGCCGTTTGCGGCCAATCGCGGCTGCTGTAAATCAGCTCTACGGCAGGCTTGCGTACACTCGTCTCGACCGTATCGCCTCGCCACTGATGTTCGTGCCCGACCCAGCCGAGCACGGTGGGCAAACCCGTGCTGGCGGAGACCCTGGCAAAATCAGAGTACTGCCCACCTTCTGGATGTACTGCTTCGAGGACCACGGCCGTTCCTGGTACGTTGTCACGCAGCCAGAGAATCGCCTCCTGTTCGTCCGGCGCGTAGAAGCTAATCCCGTTTAGGCCAGGCTCGCCTCCATACTCGGCCGCGCGCGAGCCGACGGCGAAATAAGAGAAGCTCAGGGCGACCAGGAGCAGTGCGCCGTAGGCAGCTCCCGCGACGAACGCCACGGCGCGCGCGCGCTGCCACAGATAGCCGAGCCCGTAGATGGCGGCGACGCCAAAGAGCACCCAGGCCTGGTAGTAGAACTTGAAGATGGTGTTAAGGCGCTGGCCGAAGACGTCGCGCAGGTAGACAAACTCTGGGCCGATGGCCAGCAGCAGACCTGTGAACAGCAGCAGGAGGGCGAAGGGCAGCGTCGCCTCCGCCGCGCCCTCGCCGTCACGCCGGCTCAGTATGCTATGCCACAACATGACCGTGGCGCCGAGCAGCAGCGCGAGGAACAAGACCAGCCACGGCGAGCCCAGCCGCGCCGAAATGAGGGCCGGCAGCAGGAAGGCGACCGCCGAGAAAGCCCAGCCGGGCGCGAAACCGGCCGGCGCTGGGGGCAGCGCCAGGCCAAGCTCAGTGGCCAGCTGCACGACGAGCCCGCTGGCCTGGGGCACGGCGGCGATCGCCCAGCCGAGCAGGAGCATCAACAGGGTGAGCGCCAAGATCAGCCCGGCCGGAATGAGCACGCCAGCGCGCCACGCCCGCGGCCGGCGCCGCCAGAACAAGACGGCAACCAGGATGGTCAGTGCCAGCAACGGCATGCCGAAAATGACGAGAAAGTGGGACAGCCGCGTAGGCTGCATCAGCATTGGCAGGAGGTAAGGGGCACCGGCCTGCGAGCGGAAGCCGAGATAAAAGGGTAGATACAGCAGCATGCCGGGAATGGCGAGTGATGCGCCAAGGAGAAAACCCTGCCCAAAAAATTCCCGGCGCCAGCGCCCCTCGTCGCGCCACAGCGCCAGAATGGCGGCGCCGACGACGACGAAGAGGTGGATGAGCACGTCCCAGGTATTGAGGAAGCTGAGACCGCCGAGCACGAGGACGGTGAGCAGCCAGAGGGGCCAGCCGTAGTGGGCCAGCAGCTCGCGCAGCCGCTGCCATAGGGGCGCGCCGCGGCTGACCGGCGCGGCCGGGCGCAGCCACCAGACAAGAGCCAAGGCTAGGCTCACGAAGGCGTAGGGCAGCGCCAGGACGTGCGGGTGCATGTCGCCGAGCATGAAGCTGAAGGCGGGCACCTCGGCAATTGGTTCGAGGCCGTGTTCCGGCCGGCCGGAGAGATGATATTCGTGGATCACACGCGACGAACGCCACCACCACCAGTTGTTCGTCTCGTAACGCGGTATCTCCCTGGCTACGGCCGGTGCTTCTAGATCGCGGATGTCGAGCCACTCCCAAAAACGATCCGGCCCTGCGCCGTTGGCGTGCAGGATTTCGAGCCCGATCTCCAGATTGCCGGCGAAGGGTAGGGCGACGCCGCCGGCCAGCGCGAGCACAAGTGCCAGACGCCGCACCCCGTCACGTTGACCGGCGGCGACGAGGTTGTAGAGGAGGCCGAAGGCGCCGAGAGCCGTCGCGGCGACAAGCCAGGCAATCCCCAGGTTGAAGCCGGCATACTCGGGCACAACCGCCAGGCGCGTCAGGACCGAGACCATGACGTAGCCGAAGTAGTAGTAGCTGATGCCAAAACCGGAAAGCCAGGGATCGACGGGCGGGAATGTGGCGCTGCGCCCGGCCGCGTTGAGAAAGGCAAACTCCATTGGCTTTTCGGTGGCGAAAATCATCGGGTTCTGTGCGCGCACCCAGGTCCAGAGGAAGAAGATAACGGCAAAGAGCAGCTCGGCGGCGAGGACGTAGCGGCGCTGCTCACCTAACCAGGCACGTAAACCACCTTCGCTGCGGCGGTAGGCAACATAGCTAGCGGCGCCGACAAGGACAAGGGCGAAGACAATGCTGCCGGTCTCGTTGGCAAGGAAGCCGAGGCTGCCGAGCAGCCAGAACAGATAGCTTACAAGCAACAAGCCAATCATGCGGGTGAAGGCATAGCCGCGATCGGGGAGCCAGCGGAGCACGGTGAAGGTAAGCGGCAGGGCGGCAGCGCCAAGCAGGGCGACCACGGCCCACCAGCGCACAGCGGCCCAGAGGC
>JAVVFG010000276.1:0-5734 GCA_032260445.1 Anaerolineae bacterium
CCCCTCGCGGCAGGGGGTGCACCAGCCACATGATTCCTGGGCAAAGAAGTGCTCCAGGTTGGCGACCATGCCGACCGGGCAGGTCTGGTCGTCGAGGACGACGATCGTGCCCGTTCCGAGGCGGCTGCCGGCTTTCTGCACCGAGGCGAAGTCCATTTTCACGTCCAGGTGCTTGGCTGTGAGGAAGTCAGTGGAAGCGCCGCCCGGCAGCGCCCCGCGGAAATGGAGGCCCTCGCGCATGCCGCCAGCGTGCTCTTCCAGGATCTCACCTAGCGTGGTGCCGAGCGGCAATTCCCAGAGGCCGGGCCGCCTGACTTTGCCGCTGGCGCCGTAGAGCTTCGTGCCGCCTTCACCGCTGATGCTGAGGTCCTGAAACCACGCTGCCCCGCGGTTAACGATGTGCGGCACGCTACACAGAGTCTCGACGTTGTTGACCACCGTCGGCCGGCCCCAGAGGCCGCTGACCTGGGGGTAAGGAGGCTTGGCGCGTGGTATCGCGCGCCGTCCTTCGAGACTGTTGAGTAGGCCGGTTTCTTCGCCACACATGTAACGCCCGGCGCTGACGTGCACGCTCACTTCCAGGTTAAAGCCGGAGCCGAGGATGTCGCGCCCCAGGTAGCCAGCTTGGTACGCTTCGGCCAGGGCGCGGCGTAGCCGCCGCGCTGCCGTGTGATAGGCCCAGCGCAGGAAGATATACCCCTCCTTGGCCCCAATGGCGTAGGCGCTGACAATCATCGCCTCAACCATCTGATGCGGGTTTCCCTCCAGCAGGAGGCGGTCTTTGAAGGTGCCCGGTTCCATCTCGTCAGCGTTGCAGATAAGGTACTTGGGATGGCGGGCGTCGGCGCCCATCGGCACGAAGCTCCATTTGAGACCGGTGGGGAAGCCGGCGCCTCCACGGCCTCTGAGCCCCGATTCTTTCACTATCTCTACGATCTCCCCGGGAGAGAGCTCGCCCAGGGTCCGGCGCACAGCCTGGTAGCCGCCGGCTGCTTCGTACGCCTGCAGGTCCAGCGGTTCTCGGCTGGGCGGGATCAGCGCCGTTAACGGCTTTTCGTGCAGCCGTTCTTCGTTCACGGTTCGCTTCCTCCCCCGTCGTCGGCTGTTGCCCCGTAGCGGGCCAGAATCCCGTCTACCCTTGCCTCGTCCAGGTTGTGGTACAGGCTTTCGCCGATCATCATGACCGGTGCATGATCGCAGTCTCCCAGGCACACCATGGGCAGCAGGGTGAAACGGCCGTCCGCGCTCGTCTCGCCAAAGGCGATGCCCAGCCGCTGCTGCAGGTGGTCGCGCATGCGCTCGTAGCCCATGAGCCAGCAGCTCACGCTGTCGCAAAGGAGGATGACGTGCTCGCCTACCGGTTGGCGGAAGATGAGGTTGTAGAAAGTGGCTACATTGTCCAGCTCATCCACTGACATTTCCAGCAGGGGGGCCAGGTCGTGCAGGCTCTCGTCAGAGACCCAGCCGCGGTGCTTCTGCACGATCTTCAGCGCCTCGATGCACGCCGCGCGCTTGAATTCGTAATGGGCCAGCTGCGCTTCAATTGCCTTACGTTCCGCTTCACTTAACATAAGTAGTCACCTGTCGACGTCCGCGAGCACAAAATCGACGCTGCCCAGGATAGCCAGCAGGTCGGGCAGCATTTGCCCGCGGCTCATGGTGGGCACCATCTGGATGTGGGGGAACGAGGGCGCGCGAATGCGGGTACGGTACGATTCGGTGCCACCGTCGCTGATCAGATAGTAGCTGTTGAGCCCTTTCGTTGCCTCCACGGCAACCGACGCCTCGCCGGCGGGGATGACCGGCCCCCAACTGACGTTGAGAAAGTGGGTGATGAGCGTCTCGATGTCGACCATCGTCCGCTCCTTAAGGGGAGGTGTGGCCTGCGCCGACGGTGCCTTGTAAGGGCCGGCCGGCATGTTGTCCACGCACTGGCGCACAATGCGCAGGCTCTGGCGCATCTCTTCCACGCGCACGACGGCGCGGTCGTAGCAGTCGCCGTTGGTTGCCGTGGGGATCTCGAAGTCGAACTGGTCATAGCCACTGTACGGGCGCTGCTTGCGCAGATCCCACGGCACTCCGCAGGCGCGCAGGCCCGGGCCGGTAACCCCCCACTCCACCGCTTCTTCCAGGTTGTAAGCGCCAACGCCTTTGGTCCGCGCCTGGAAGATGCGGTTCTTCATCACCATCCGGTCGTACTCGTCCAGCCGTCCCGGCATGTAGTCGAGAAAGTCGCGGATGAGTCCGCCCCATCCGTAGGGCAGATCCTGGGCCACACCGCCGATGCGGAACCAGTTGGGGTGCAAGCGCTGGCCACAAACCGCTTCGACAATTTCGAGGATGTACTCGCGGTCGGTAAACATATAGAAGACGGGGGATAGCTGCCCGAGATCCTGGGCGAAGGTGCCGTACCACACCAGATGGCTGGCGATGCGGAACAGCTCGGCCATCATGACGCGGATAACGCGCGCGCGATCGGGAATGTCGTCGATCCCCGCCAGCTTTTCCACGGCCATGACGTAGGGGAAGTTGTTCATCACGCCGCCCAGGTAGTCGACGCGATCGGTGTAGGGGATGTAGGTGTGCCACGTCTGGCGCTCGCCCATCTTCTCGGCGCCGCGGTGGTGGAAGCCGATGTCGGGCACGGCGTCGATAATCTCTTCGCCGTCCAGCTGCAACACGATGCGTAAGATGCCGTGGGTGCCAGGGTGCTGAGGGCCGAGATTGAGGAACATAAACTCGCTCTCTTCGCTGCGCCGTTGCAGTCCCCACGCCTCCGGTTTGAACCGCAGCGCTTCCTGTTCCCGTTCTTGCTTATCCGGTGGCAGCCGGAACGGGCCCATCTCGGTGGCGCGGGCCGGGTGCTCCTTACGCAACGGGTGCCCTTCCCAGGTGTGGGGCATGAGCAGGCGCGCCAGGTGTGGATGACCGTCGAAGGAGATGCCGAACATGTCCCATACTTCCCGCTCATACCAGTTGGCGTTGGCCCAGAGGTCGCTGATGCTAGGGAGGGAGGGAGTCTCGCCCTTTAGGGGCACTTTCAGGCGCAGGTCCGTGTTCCGCTCTAGCGAAAGGAGGTGGTAAACCACGGAAAAATCGCTGTCCGGTTGGCCCTCGCGCTCCTGCCGCGCGCGTTCGTCGATGGCCGTCAGGTCGTAGAGCATCCGGTATGGCTCTGTCATTTGGCTCTTTAGATGGCGGAGGAGCGGTTTGATACGCTCCCGCGCCACCCAAACGGTGGGCACACCGTCGGCAGTCTCCTGGCGCGCCAGCAGCGCATCCCCAAACGCCTGCTCCAGTTCCTCCGTGAAGTCGAGTTGGCTGTGAGACATCCTTCCCGATAGTTAGTCCTCTCGTCCCGGCTGATTGCACACCGCCGGCGATTACTTGATCTGATCAGGTGTACGTAACGTCGTGACGCGTTTGCGCTCCTCCCGCTTCAGGTCGCGCATCGACGGCCTTTCCGGCTTGACCACGCCCTGGGGGCCGATGGCCCAGCTCAGGGGGCGCTCTTCCTTGCCCACGGATTCAGCGAGGAGGAGGAGACCTTCCATGAAGGCCTCTGGGTGGGGTGGGCAGCCGGGCACGTAAACGTCTACCGGCAGAAATTTATCCACGCCCTGCACCACGCTGTAAATGTCGTACATGCCACCAGAGTTGGCGCAGGAGCCCATCGAAATAACCCACCGCGGCTCCATCATCTGTTCGTAGAGGCGCTGGATGACAGGCGCCATCTTGATGAAGACGGTGCCGGCGATGACGATCACGTCGGCCTCGCGCGGCGTGCCGCGGATGACCTCGGCGCCATAGCGGGCGATGTCGTACTTGCTGGTAATGCTCGTGGCCATCTCCACATAACAGCAGGAGAGGCCGAAGTTGAAGGGCCACAACGAGGATTTGCGGCCCCAGGCCAGCAGATCCTGCAGGCGAGTGAGCGCCAGGATGCGGCCCATAACCTGCTCGAAGGATCCGTCACCGGCGCGCGGCGTTTCGTCGTCGGGATCGCTCAGCCACCATTTCATGGGAGCTCTTCCTTCTCTACTGCCGGCCGCTGGCGTCGCGTCTGCGGGCCCCAATCCAGCGCCCCTACGCGCCACAGGTAAACGAGCGCCGCCAGAAGGACGCTAATGAAGATGGCGATTTCAGCGTAGCCGGCCCACCCCAGCTCGCGGGCGCCCAGCGCCCAGGCGATGATGAACACCGCCTCGAGGTCAAAGATGACGAAAAACATGGCGACCAGATAATACTTGGCGGAGAGGCGCACGCGGGCGGAACCTGTGGGGACGATGCCCGATTCGTAAGGCTCAACCGTGGCGCGCCCCCGGTGGCGTTCTCCCAGCACGGAGGAGAGGCCAAGCATGATGCCTACGACGGCAAGGACGGCGATGAAATAAACGGCCAGGGGCCAGAGGGTGGTGTCCATGGCGGTACCTCGCTGGTAGCAGTCCGGTTCTGCTTCGTGTGTTCAACCCTTATCGAGGCGGTACATCCAAGTATGTTCCTAAAGCAGCGGATTTGTCAAACGATTTCCTAGCTGGACCCGGCAAACCGCCTCTCCCCTCCCCGCCATTTGGCCTATAGCCGATGGGAAAGATATCACCTCTTTATTATGATGCGCCATTCGGCCCTCGTCATGGCCGGTCCACTGCCGTAACCTAGAGGATAGACTCAGTCATGATTTTAGCCAAGTACTACAGCCGTAGTTATCTCTTCATGAGGGCGAGTCCCCGTTTGTAAATGAAATAGGCCGGTGGTTTTCTAGATCCTGAAATTGCACCTCGCCGTCCGTGATACCGTCAAAGCCATGAACCCATATACTACCCGCGTTGGTTTCTGGGCAGCAGTGCTTGCAACACTATTCGGTCTGGCATACATCGTAGCGCTGTTCGCTACGCTGGCGGGTATGTTGGCCGCCCCTTGGGACACCGCTTACCAGCTAACCCCATCGATTGTGTTGGCGTGGTGCTACATGGTCCTAATCGCCTGCGTCCAGGATGCGGCACCAAGGGAGCGCAGGATCTGGGCAACCTTAGGGTTCGGGTTTGCCCTGATGTATTCAGTAATGAACAGCGCCGTGTATTTTACGGAGCTAACTGTTGTTATCCCACGGATTCTGCCGGGTGAAGCGGGATCGGTGGCTCTGCTGTTATTTGAGCCAGGCGCGTTCCTGTTTGCGGTGAACGGCCTGGCTTACGGGTTGATGAGCATGGCGGCGTTATTTGCATCGCCGGTTTTCACCCGGCCGGGGCCGGAAGCCCGTGTGCGTTGGACAACGCTGGCCACGGTTTGATCGGCCCGTTCATTGTCGGCGCTGTGATTTGGTCGCCCTTAACGTACATTGGCGCGCCGTGGATTGTCACGTTCCCGGCGATGACGATATCGCTGGCACTTCTCTTCCGAAGCACCAGGGCAGCTTCGCCCTGACCTCTCTTCTGGTTATTGCTGGGCAACTGCATCTTGAACGTCCTCTACTTATTTGAACCCTTTGTGGGAATCGGGGGGCCGCCGCTCGTCCTGGCCCTCTCGCTCTATACCCTCCCCTTCGCCGCCGCGCTCATAGCCCTTTAGTTCTGGCGCGCCTGAATTCTTCCTCTATGCGCCCCTTTGCCCAGATGGCTTGGCGAAAACTCAGTAACTTTACGGATATTGTCGTGCGCTCTTCTGCGCTTTCGCCTGGCAGCTGCAGTGCTACGATATCAAGACAAACGTCGTTTCTCTCCGACGAAGAGCAGTC
>JAVVFG010000277.1:0-5709 GCA_032260445.1 Anaerolineae bacterium
TTCTTCCAGCGCTACTTCATCGAGGGCATCAGCTATAGCGGCATCAAGGGTTAGGAGGTGGACGTCGGTGTCGTCGCCGTGCTACGCCGCGCCTTTCGTCTCTGGTGGGACGAGTGGGTCGTCTTCCTGGCGCTGAATGCCGCCTGGTTCTTCCTGCAGTTACCCGTTGTGACCGGGCCCCCGGCAACAGCGGCGCTTTTTGCCATGGTCAACGAGAGTTACGGCAAAGTCTACTGGGGCCCGCGCGATGCCTGGGCTGCCTTCCGTCGCCTCTTCTGGCCCGCCTGGCGCTGGGGCCTGCCCAATCTACTTGTCATCGCGGTAGCCGTCTTCAACTTCGTTGCTTACGGAGACACGCCCGGCCTCAACTGGCGTTTGCTGCGCCTGCTCTGGGTCGTAACCCTCTTCGCACTCTTCGGGTTAAACTTGCTCTACTGGCCATTCTGGCTGGCACAGGATGATAAGCGCCTGCGCACTACCTATGCCAACGCCGCCCGCTTCTTTCTGCTCAATCCCCTCCCTGGTCTCGCCCTGGCAGCGTTTAGCCTGCTCCTGACTCTGGGCAGCCTCATCTTGACCCTGCCGTTTACCTTGGCCTTGGCCTGCTGGCTGGCGTGCATCGCCACCGTCGCGGTTCAGCACTCGCTCGAGCAGAGGCACTCGCATCGCTAGGGCGAATGCCTCTGCTCACTGCATTCCCTGGTGGGCCACTATGCTGCCGCCTCCGGCTGCCGCGCCGCGCCACCACGCCACTGCATCGCCAGTAGATAGAGCAAGAGCACCGGCGACAGCAGGATCGCCACGGCCACCATCGTCACCCGGGTAGAGAAAGCCGTTGCCAGCCAGCCCATGCCCGGTCCGCCCAGAACCTGGCCGATCGCATCGACCTGCCCGGTCATCGACAGCACCGTCGCCCGCACCCGCGGCTCGATCTGCTTGTTGGTCCACGCCCGGTACAGTGGCCAGTTCGCGCTGCGGAACACCTGCACCGTCACGATCGCCAGCAGCGCCGCCGGCAGCCGCGTCGCCACGCCAAACACCACAACGGCGACGATCATCACCAGATTCAGCACGAACTGCGCCCGCAGGGCGCGTGCCGTATCGTCCACGTTGATCCGCTGCTGGATCGTCTCCGTGACTACCAGACCCAGGAGCAGGCTCGCAACCCCCAACGCCCCGAACCACGGCACCGGCCCTTGCAGCCGCCAGATATCGGGGAAGGTGAAGTGCGTCAGCAGATGCGCATGCCACAGCCGGTCGAGCCCTTCGCTAGAGAGACCAAAGAACAGGCCAATGACCAGGATCAATGTCAGCACGCGCCGCCCGCGCACCACGCGTAAGCCGTCGCGAAGCGTCGCGCCCATCTGCTGCCACGAGTTACGCTCGCCGCGCGGCGTTGGCGCAAAGCCCGTCTCCGGCATAAACAGCGCCAGAAAAAGCGACAGCAGCAAGAAGGCGCCGCCCGAGATGAGGATCGGCAGCGCCAGATGTACCGTCCCCAACGCCGAGCTGATCAAGATGCCCAGCAGCGACCCGATGCGCCCGACCTGCGACGCCCGCAGATAGGCCCGTGTCAGTCGCTCCTCGCCGATCTCGTCGGCAAGCCATGCATCCTCGGCGCCGCTGATGAACGTCCACCCCAACCCCCAGATCATCTCGCCGAGGAGAATCGGCAGAAAGAACGGCAGGCTCCCCTGCAGCAGGAACGCTACGCCGATGACCGCATAGCCAGTGACCACCGACAGGCGCCGGCTGTACACGTCGGCGACGATACCTGTCGGCACCTCGAAGATGAAGATCACCACCTCCAGAGCCGTGCCTAACAGCACCAGCTGCAGCGGGTTCAGATGCGCCGCCTCCACGCGGTAGATCGCGTGAATAAAGCTCATCATCGTGAACAGCAGCGCGTGCGCCCCGCTCATGAACAGGAAGAGCCGGTAAGCCGGTAACCTACGCATCGCCGCTGCGACCTTCCACGCCTTCTTCCTCGAACAGCCGCGACAGATCCGCTGCCACGTCCTCCGGGTCCGGCATGATCACGAACTGGCGCCATAGCTGCCGCGTAATCGCCGCGCTATTTGCCGCCAGGCCATAGCGGTTGAAGTAGTCGCAGACGCGCTTCACATCCCGTCCCAAGATGTCGTACGCTTCGTCATTCTGCTCACTGTCCACCACCTGCGGGAAATCGATCAGCGTCACGGCGCCCTCCCAGTACAGGATGTTGTAGGCAGAGAGATCACCGTGGATGAGCCCTTCCTGCAGTAGCAGCGCCACGTTGTGCAGGACGCGCCGGAACAGAGGACGGGCTTCCGCGCGCTCCAGCCGCACTTCACTCAACGCCGGCGCCGCCAGACCATCGTCGCCAATGTAGCCCATCAGGATCGCGTTGCCGGCAACCGCGACGGGTTGCGGCACATCACCGCCCGCTGCGTACATCGCCTCGAGGGTCATATACTCGTACATTAGCCAAGAGGTGTGTGCTAACTGCTCGCCGAAGCTTGTCTTCTTGTTGAGCGCCCGCATCTCGCGGCGGTCACTATCCTTCACTTCCTTCCCGTCTGTACCGATCACGGACCGCCCCTGACGGTAGCGCTTATCATTGCGCAGGTTACGGAACATGCGCGGCCGGTATACTTTCGCAGCGAGCCAGGTCGCCCCCGTTTCCGGCGTTGCGGCGCAGAGATAGACATTCGCCTCCTTACCGCCCTTCACGATTGCCAGAACATCGCTGATCAGATGCTGGTCATAGAACGGGCGCAGCGATTGCAGCAGCCACACGCGCTCATGCCGCGCTGGTTGGTAGGTAATATTGAAGCCGCCTTCCAGTCCCACAACGTCGGCAAGCTCAGCAACTTCCTCGTCGCGCTCACGATACGTGGGCGGCTGTGCGCGCACTCTACGATGGCGGCGGGCGCGCCGGTCTGTGCGCTCTGCGTCCAATTCCTCCGCGTAGTGCGCATACTTTTCGTAAAAACTATATTTGTCGGAGAGGGTACTCACGGTTATAGACTTCCTCGTTTGTTCATCCGGCTACTCAAAGATTGCAGAACAACATCCGTGGCAGCCGCAAACGAAGAAAGGGCGTGAGACAAAACTGCCACGGTCCAGCGTTGTGGGCCGTGGCAACAAAAAAGCCACAGGCATGGCATACCTGTGGCCCGGTGTGGTGAGTTTAGTCAGCCAGTCAGCAGGAACCAGGCATGCGCACACAACGCTGTGTCAGTAGGGCCGTATTCACAATGACTTGCATGATGCGCACACCTCCTTTCAGAATAGCTGCGCAAAGTCTAGCAGAAAATCCTGTCGCTCGTCAAGGGGCAATTTACTCGTTATGTAAAGGCATTCGCGCCTACGACCGCACTGGACGCCCTTCTGACTAACCTCTATACTCCGCCCAACTATCGTGCAGAGAGAGAGGGAAAGATGAGCCAGCCTGAACCTACCGCGCGGGAAAACCTGCGCCGCATTATCGACTCTGCCCATCGCCTCGGCGTGGAGCTCGACGAAGAAGAAGCGCTGCAATGGTTGGCGGCGATGACCGCCGAGCACCATGATATCGTCCACGACGAGCGTACCGGCGTCTTCGGCCACCGCATTTCCATGCTCGACTTTAGCGAAGATGACCTCGCCCGCTTCCGCCAGCTCGGGCGGCTCGTCGAGTTCTACGACGAGCCGGGCGTGGTCGAAACCGCGCTCGCCCTTTCCGGCTCCGCAGCCCAATCCAAGATCCAGACTTATCCCGGCGACGCCGACTTCTTCGAGCGTGTGAACATCTACGCCAGCAGCCGTGACGAGGCTTGTCGCATTCTCGCCCGTCTCATCCGCGATAAGGCGCTACAGACGCTGCAGGGCGAGACCTACCGTCTCATGGAAGTCCGCTTCGGCTCCTACCCTCAGGACCTCTTCCATCGGGGCCGCCATCACGCCGCCGGAACGTCGATTGGCTGGACGCCGGCCGAGCTGGTCGCCGGTGCCATCGAGGTGCAGTTGCCTGACGGCGCCGCGCAGACCATCACCTGGGAAGAAGCCGCCGCCGATCCCGGCTGGTGCAAGCTGGATTGGGTCGTCGCCGATCCCGCGCGTGGCGAGCTTGCCAATACCAGCAACATGCTCGACGTTACCTGGGAAGCGCCGGACGGCACGATTACTCCCCTCGACGGGTACCTCGATCCCTACTTCCAGGAGGTCTATCTCGAGGCCGAGTCAGTGCCCATCTTCTCCAAGCTCTCCAAGCAGGTCTCCGCCGACGCGCTCGACGATTACGTGACGGAGCTAGAACGGCAGGTGGCCGCCTACATCAGCCGCGATCCCCGCAACTACGGCAAGGCCGCCAAGCGCCTCTACAACGTCTTCCGCCTCACCGGTCGCTACCCCGAGGCAGCCTACGTCCGCGAGCTCTTTGACGAGCCGGCGGCTCTGCTCTACCAGGTTGGCGCCCTCATCCGCACCATGGATGAAGCCGCCGACCCCGACTCCCCTATCTCTATCCGGCACGTCATGGCCCAGGCCGATAATCTCATTCTGGAGGTCGTCAGGGTGCTCGAAGGGGAAGAAGAAACGGAGATCGTGCGGCTGTTGCTGCAGCTGCGTGACGGTTTACAGAAGCAAGAGAAAGACGACGGCTGGAGCGCGCAAGTGGAAGCCGCGCGCGCCCAGGTAGTCAACGCCGTCAACAACTTCTTCCATGACAAGCTGACGGCGCTGCCCGAGATCCAGCACTACCTCGACGGCCTGCAACCAGCTTAGCGCCGCCGGCCTCACCCTTTCCGGAGTAGGTGGGCCAGGAGAGCGGCCTGCAGCATCTCCACGTGCTCCAGAGCGTGCTCCACGTAGCCCTCGGCCCAGGCATACGCGCTCATGTCGCGGCCCCACAGGTTGGGTAACGACATCCCTGAGGGTCGTTCTGCCAGCGCTGCAAGTAGCCCCGCACCGCTCTGCTCCAGCGCCGCAACCACCGTCTCATAGCTATCGTCGCGGCGTGCCGCGGCATGGGCCGCGTTCCATACGTCCACATCGCTGTCGCTAATTTCGTCCATCCCCCCGGCACGTAGGCACGCTTCTCCATACTGCTCCCAATCCGCGACGTGCCCCAAAATGTCACGCGCCGACCATTCGTCGACGAGCGGCCGGTCTTCGCGCTCCCTTTCCGGCACCAGCGCCGCCAGCGCCACGAGTGCGTCGTGGCTTGCTTCCAGTGCGGCGTAAAGAAGCGACCGCGGCCCGATGCGCCACGCCGGCTCACTTGTGTGCCGCCATCGCTCGATATCGGCCCGGTGCCCCGCGTCATGCCGGGCGCGCCACACGGCCCAGGTGCGCAGCGGCAGCGCATCAGCCCAGGGCAGGTCGATTGGCTCATGCAGTTGCGCGTCGTTCGCCTCCGCCAGCGTAGCCAGGAACTGCTCGCGCGCGTCGCCCATCGTCCGCACTGCCTGCCCAACCGCCCAGTTCTCGTGGCTTGCCAGCAGGCGCGCATTCTGCTCGTCCAGGTCAAGCGATACGAGCGCCTCAGTCCGCCCGGCCAGCACCAATGCCAGCCGCTCCTCGTGGATGCGGTCCCACGCGGCGATATGCGCCAGCAAGCGCGCCGCCGTGTGCCCTTCGAAAAGTTCCTCGCGGTTCAACAGCTCCTCGTCCAGTCCCAGCAGCCGTCCGAGCAGGCGCGCCCGCTCCAGGGCCATCAGTGCCAGCAACTGCTGGCGCCACGTCGGC
>JAVVFG010000278.1:0-5671 GCA_032260445.1 Anaerolineae bacterium
CAGGCCCATGTGCAGCCAGACAGAGGAGGAGCCGGGACCGCCGTTGAAGCTGAAGGTGAGCGGCCGGGTAGCTGGGTCGCTCACGCCCTGGCGCGCGTAGGCGATGTAGAAGAGGGTGGCGCGCGGCTTTTCGCCTTCGGCTTTGCCCTCTTTCTCGGCCTCTTCTTTGAGCACCATCGTGCCGGCGGTGGCCGTGTAGCGGATTTCCTCGCCGCCGATGGTGATGGTGTGCTCGGTGGTGGCGATCTTCTCTTCGGCTTCGGGGGACGGGGCGGGCTTGCTCTCTTCCTGCTTGTCTGGTTTGTCGGGCACGGATTACCTCCTGGGATCGTTTGGCGGATTGTGCCCGAAGGGGGTGGATGGGGCAAGCGGGTCGTGTGGCACAACCACACAACCCGCTCGCCGCCCTGTCATCCTGAACGGAGTGAAGGATCCCACTCATCGTGCAGTTACCGAGACCTCGAGGGATCCTTCCCTTCGGAAGCCTCAGGGCAGGCTGCTCCGAAGACTCCGCTCAGGATGACAGCAGCAATTACCTGGTTAAATTGTAAAACTTCAATCAACCTGACGGGTTTGGGCAGCGTCGCGTTGTCGGGTTGGAAACCCGACCTACCGGCGTGTGCCGATTGGCGTCTGGAGGTAGGTCAGGTTTTCAACCTGACGGTTTGGGCGGCGTCGCGTTGTTGGATTGGAAACCCGACCTACCGGCGTGTGCCGATGTCCGTCAAGTCGTTCGTTGACCCGGGATTACGCGCCGGGCGGCGGGTCGACCCACTCGGCCGGCCAGTGCACGATCTGGAAGTACGCGCCCTGCGGATCCTGAAGCACGGCGAAGCTGCTCTGCTCGTCGAAGGCTGTTTCCGGCACGACGGTGGTCGCGCCGAGCGACTCGGCGCGGCGCAGTGTGCCGGCTACGTCGTCCACGAGAAAGTAGACGGCCCAGTGGCTGGGCACACCCTCGCGCCCTTCCGCGATGGGCCAGATGCCGGCCTGGCTGCGCCCGCTGGCGGCGAGGCGAACATAACCGGTGTCGCCCACCGTGCCCGTCCAGCCGAAGACCTCTTCGTAGAAGCGGATGGCGGCGTCGACCTCCCGCGTCTGCAGCTCGTTCCACACGAGGCAATTGGGCGCGTTGACGAGCTGGGCGCCGGTGTGCTGGCGCGGCTGCCAGACGCCGAAGACGGCGCCGGTGGGGTCCTGGGCCATGAGGAAGCGGCCCTCCTCCATCACGTCCATGGGCGGCACGAGCAGGTTGCCGCCGGCCCCGGTAATGCGCGCGGCGATGGCGTCGGCGTCGTCGTGCTTGACGTACGACGACCAGCTGGGCGGCACACCTTGTTCCCGCTGCTCTGGCATCAGCTCGCCCATGCCGGCGACGGTGAGGCCGTTTAGGCGGAACGTCGTGTAAGGCATGCCGCCGTCGGTGGGCTGCTCACCAGCCTCCCAGCCGAAGAGCTGCGAGTAGAACGATTTGGCTCCCGCCACATCCGTGGTCGCGAGATCGACCCAACAGAACACCCCGTCCGGATATCCGGTTACCTTGTGCATATGCTGTTCTCCTGATTCAAATGCGACCTGGACAACGAATGGCGGCGCCAGAACCACCGGCAATCAGTATAGCATGAACAAGAACATATGGTCTAGTTGGATCGAGCGCTTGCGACCAAGACCTCCGATTTCGGCTGCGCTTAAAGAAAGCGGATGTCTCGACGGCGCAGCCGTGCGGCTTGATTCCCGGCTATGGCTCATTTATACTGCTCTTTATCCGGTCGTTATTTTCTCAGGGCATTCGGGCACTTTTCTCTCATTCGGATCAACGACATAAGCGGCATGATCGATAACTTTCTTGCCACGGTTGCTCAACGGGCGATCAACGGCCCTGTGGGACCATGGCGGTATTGATTCTCGAGCGCAGCTAGCGCCGGGGAAGTTACCTTGTTGCACCAACCATGAGTGAGGCACGTAAAGCCGGGAGGTACCAGATGGGAGACGCGCCGCCGATTGACTGTTTTGCCGATGAGCTCAGAGAAGAGAAATGGGGATTGTGGGAGGATCGCTACCACGCGTTGACGCGCATGATCGCGCTGCTTCAGGATGAAGTCGCGGAATCAGCCGGCGTTAACCGCAACCGTACGTTTAGTTACCTTCTGACACAGCTCCAGTCGTTTGCGGAAGGTCAGTTCAAGTTTCTGCACCAGGGCCTCGATCCGCGTCCGGGCAACGGGAATTACCTGGAACGCTCCTTGCGATACCCGGATGACTTTGTCATCAATTCAACGGTTGACCAGGTTGCCTTCGATCTCGTCGTCATCCATGGTGCTTGGAACCAGCGCATACTGGCGCAGAATAACGAGCCGATGCAAAGGACACTACAGATCGCTGACCAGTTGGCCTACTATGCCCTCCTGCCAGCCCTGCGCTATCAGCTCCTGCCGTTCGAGGAAACGCAGGTGACGGTATTGACCTACTTTCAGAAAGCGCCGCACATCCGCATGATTCCGTATGCGCCTATCGCGCTGGTGGGCATCCCGTTTACGGCACTGGCCGATTATGACGAGGATGGGCCGAGGACGGTGGGGAATGCCGTCGATCTTCTGGCTATCCCGCACGAGATCGGCCACTATGTCTACCAGCATGGCTCATCGAAGAACAGCCGTCTGCAAAACGCTCTATATGCGGTGCTGCAAGGGCAACCGGCGTGGCTCCTGAACTGGGCCGAGGAGATCTTTGCCGACGTCTACGGCTGTCTGATCGCTGGCCCCGTGATCGTGCGCGACTTCCAGGACTTAATGCGCGACAACGATGTTGCTTCGTTGATCGAGGATGACGATCAACACCCAATGCCAGCATTGCGTCCCCTCCTCTACGCCGACGTATTGCGGCTTCTGGCCAAGAAGGCAATGGGTGATCAGAAACAGCTTGCGCGGCTGGCGGAAATGGCGGAGCAAGCAGAAAGTTGCTGGAAGCAATACCTTGGCAGCCGTGGAAGCCAACAGATCGAGGAACGGCGTGGAATCATCCAACGAGCCATCGAGACCACATTCGATATTTTGACGAAGGAGAATCCTGTGTCGATGGCTGGTCAATGGAGCCCGGCCGGCGAGCATGATACCTACAACACGCTCTATGCGCGCTTCTACGACGAAGTCGTCACGGGAGATCTCTTCACACGCTTGAAGCAATCTGAAAAGCCGAGCGTTCGAAAGGTTCCGCCAGAGCCGACCAGCCGCTGGAAGAGTCCAGTCGCCAGGATACCAACGCTGCAGTGGCTAGACAGGATTCGGAAGAACCAGAACCAGAGTAGCACGAAGCAAGACCGTATTCCAACCGAAGTGTGGACCCTGGTCGTCTCGATGAACGGCTGGGCGACTGATGGTCCACAGAACAATCCAGATCCGAAAATCACATAAGCTGTTGCAGCCGTTGCTTGAGGCCTGCAACGTAACGCTGGTTGCCCAGGGACTCGGCCAGCTCAAGCGAACGGTTCCAGCACGATTCTGCCTGCGCATCTTCTTTGTGAGCATGATATAGGTCACCGAGATGAACAAGCGTGTTCATTTCGTTGAATGTATCGTCGAGAAGACAGAAGATGTCCAGGCACTCATTAGCAAGGTCAACCCCATAGGCGTAATCTGCCTGTTGTTCGGCGATCAGACTAAGATCATAGAGCGCATAGGCCTCGTTCTTCCGATCTCCCATCTGACGTGACTGTTCGAGACTCCGCATCGTATGCACTGCTGCCTGGTCAAAGTTGCGCTGGCGCCGGTAGAGACGGCCAAACTTACTCTCGACCACCGCTCGATACATCTTGTCTTGGTGCTTTTCAGAAAGTATCTCCATCTGCCGCAAAAACTCCCCTGCTTTTTCAAGGCGGTCCTCTCTCATGTGAATATCGGTCAGCAGATTTAGAGCAAGAAACAGATCCTCTCCTTCCGCATCTCTGGCAGCTGCCTCGCATAGCTCTTGTGCGTAAGTGAAATCATTACGACGGTATGCGAGAGTCGCCTTATGAAAATGAACTCTAGCGAGCCGTTGCTGGTCGCCTGCTTCCTCAAAAGTGCCCTGGGCCGTGCTCAGCCAGCTATCTGCTAGCTCAAGCTGTGATAGCTCTACTGACAGCCGTCCGAGCGCCACATTGACGTCAGCCGCGCGCAGAGGATCGCCGACGTAGGTCTCGAAGAGATGCAGGCTTTCGTCGAGGTGTTTCTGTGCTTCGGTATAGTCGGCCTGCTCAATACAGGCGCGTCCCCAGTCAAACAAGGTCTGCGCGACCGCTTCATCATCTTCGAGCATACGCGCGGCGTCGTAGCTGAGCCGGTAAGCCTCGCGTGCTTGGGTATAGCGGGTACGCGTAAACCAGGCATTTGTCATCTGCCGGGCGATGTCGTAGAGACGCTGCCAGTCGCGCTCGCGGTGGGCCATGTGCATGCCGGCGAGGATGTTCGCCCATTCCTGGACCAACGAAGGGTAGTCCCCGTGGTGCTGGTCGACGAAACCGGCGTAGTAGACCACAAACTGTTGCTCGAGCGCGGCTTCGTCCAGCCCAACGGTAGGCAGCTTCTCGCGCGCATAGTCGGCGAGCAGGGCGTGCTGGCGGCAGTAGTCGCCCGCGGCACTTTGTACGAGGGAGAGGGCCACGAGATCGCCCAGACGCCACGCGGCGTCTGCGTCCCCGGTCAGCGCCGCTACGGCATCGGGATGGAAGGGGCGTCCGGCGAACAGGCCGAGGGAAGCGAATAGGGTCTGCAGCGGCGGCTCGAGCATCTGCCAGCTCAGCTCGAAGGAGGTGCGCACGGCGCGGTCGCCAACCTCCAAGAGATCGAGTCGCGAGCGGATTTGCTGTAGGCGCGTGAGCACCTGCTGCAGCGTCGGCTGCGGCCGACCGCGCATGCGCTGTGCCAGGATCTCCAGGGCGAGGGGCAGCCCTTCGAGCAGGCCGCAAATGGCCGCGCCGGCCTCGGTCTCTTCCAGGGCACGCTCGCCCAGAATCGCTTCAATGAGCCGGCAGCCGGCCGGCGTGTCCAGCGGTTCGAGCGCAAACGGCTGGGCATTGAGCGCGGCGGCCACGTCCTGGTCGCGCGTCGTCAGCAGCACGGCACAGCCGTCGCTGTGGGGCAGGAGCGGGCGGACCGTCTCGGCATGCGCGACCCCGTCGAGCACGACCAGGATGCGGCGGCCGGCGGTTATGCCGCGCCAGGCGGTGTGCAGCGCATCCAGGCTGGTGAGACCGCTGAAGTCGAAATCGTAGAATCTCGACCAGGTGAGCAGGCTCTGTTCGGCGGGCGTGTGCTCGGGATTGGCCCACAAGATCCCGTCGGGAAAGCGATGGCGGGCGGCGTGGGCGATGGCCGCGGCGAGGGTGCTCTTGCCGACGCCGCCCATGCCGGCGAGGGCGAGGCAGGCGCCGGGCTGGAGCTGGGCCAGCAGAGCGGCGAAGGCCGTTTCGCGCTGGATGAAATGGGGCGGCACGGCCGGCGCGAGGAAGGGGATGGGGCGCGGCGGGGGTAGCGCGCCCTGGAGAATATCGCGGTGCAGCGTCTCTGTCTCCGCGGCGGGCTCGACGCCCAGCTCGGCCTGCAGCAGCGCGCGGCACTGCTCGTACTGGGCCGTCGCGCGCTCCGGCTGTCCCTGCCAGGCGTAGAGCGACATGATCCAGCGGTGCGTGCCTTCG
>JAVVFG010000279.1:0-5644 GCA_032260445.1 Anaerolineae bacterium
CGAATACGTACGCCTTGAAGACGGACCCACCGGCTACGACGGCGGCCTCTACCCCAGCGGCAGCAACGAGCGCCCCGCTGCCCACGTCGCCGCCGGCCTCGCCCTGGCGCAGCAGGTTACCCCGCTCAACTTTGCCGGCGAACCCGACCCCGGCGGGCGTATCGTGATGATCTCCGTGGGGATGTCCAACGCCGCGATGGAATTCCGCGCCTTGATCGACCTCTTCCGCGCCGACCCCGACCGCCATCCACAGCTGCGCCTGATCAACGGCGCGCAGCCGGGCCAGATAGCCACCGATTGGACCGACCCAAACGCCCCCACCTGGGATAACGTGGACCAGCTAATCCGCGACTTTGGCCTGCACCCCAACCAGGTGCAGGTGGCCTGGATCAAGAACGTGCGCACCGGCGGCGGCGACTTCCCCGAGAAAGCGGAGACGCTCCAGGCCGATCTCGCCGCCATCGCCCGCGCCCTCAAGGTCCGCTACCCCAACGTCCGGCTCGCCTATCTCAGCAGCCGCACGCGCGGCTATACCTACTGGATGGGCCTCAGCCCCGAGCCTGCCGCCTTCGAGAGCGGCTTCGCCGTCAAATGGCTCGTCGCGCAGCAGATCGCCGGCGACCCGGCCCTCAACTATGATCCGGCGGCCGGGCCCGTCGTCGCCCCCTTCCTCGCCTGGGGTCCCTACCTGTGGGCCGACGGCCTCAACCCGCGCGCCGACGGCCTTGTCTGGCCGCAGGAAGATCTCGTCGCCGACTGTACCCACCCTTCGGACAGCGGCGTCGCCAAAGTCGCCGCCCAGCTCCTCGACTTCTTCAAAACCGACAGCACCACCCAACCCTGGTTCCTCGCCAACCCGCCACAACCCCCGCCGCCACCGCCACCCCCCATCATCCACTACCTGCCACTCCTGGGCGGAATCAGCGATTAGCCAGCGGGGAACGGGCCGCCCGGCCTCTGGTTCCCGATCCCCTGCCTTGATTACCCTATTCCCACCCGCAACTCGTAACTCGTAACTCTATTCAGGACGGGTCGGCACCTTGTACCTTGTACCCTGCTACTTGTACCCTCCTGGATGCTTCTTGTGCCACGCCCACGCGCTTTCCAGGATCGCGCGCAGGTCGTACTGCGGCTCCCAGCCCAGCTCTTCCTTGATCGCCTCGCTGTCAGCCACCAGCTCGGCCGGGTCGCCGGGGCGACGGGCGCCGACGACGGCCGGGATAGGGTGGCCGGTTACCGCGCGCGCCGTCTCGATCACCTCTTTCACGCTGAAGCCGCGGCCGTTGCCCAGATTGTAGGTGCGGCTCCCTTCGTCGAGCGCGCGCAGCGCCAGGATGTGCGCCTGCGCCAGATCGAGCACGTGAATGTAGTCGCGGATGCAGGTGCCATCTGGCGTGGGATAATCGTCGCCGAAAATGACGATCTTCTCCCGCTGGCCCAACGCCACCTGCAGCACCAGCGGGATGAGGTGCGTCTCCGGATGGTGCTCCTCGCCCAGGTCCTCGTGCGCAGCGCCGCAGGCGTTAAAGTAGCGCAGTGCCGCGTAGCGCAGCCCGTGAATCTGGTCCGCCCAGTGAAGGTTACGCTCCAGGATATGCTTCGACTCGCCGTAGGGGCTGCCGGGCACGATCCGCTCCGTGCTCTTGATCGGCATCTCCGCTGGGTCGTCAAACAGATTGGCCGTCGAGCTGAGGATAAAGCGCTGCACGCCGTGCTCGATCGCGCTCTGGATCAGGTTCAGCCCGTTGACCACGTTGTCGCGCAAGTAGAGGAACGGCTCGCTCATCGACTCACCGACGAGCGTGTGCGAGGCAAAGTGCATCACGGCGTCCGGCCGGTGCTCGGCCATCACCCGGTCCACCAGCGCACGGTCGGCCAGATCTCCTTGGACGAAGGCCGCTTCCGCCGGCACCGCCGCGCGGTGGCCCATATACAGGTTGTCCACAACGACGACCGCATCGCCCTGTTGGATAAGCTCCCACGCGACCACACTACCAATATACCCCGCCCCGCCGGTTACCAATACATTCACGAACGCTACTCCTTTGTCACATCGTTCGTGCAATTATGGCGGCAACCGGCAGAAAACCAAATGAGCGGCGCGCCGGAACCGGCGCGCCGCTCATCCAGGACGAACTCATTGATGGTTGTGCTGCCGGCGCCAGACGAAGAGCGTCAGCAGCAGCAATACCCCCAGCACCGGCACCCACCACGCCGGTCCGGCTGTGATCTCCGTCTGCCGCAGCCCAACGCTCGTCGGCGACGCCTTGATCCACACCTCGCTCGGCTGGTCATAATTGGCGACGAAGACGTCCAGACTCACCGTCGCGTCGAGCGTGCCCAGCGCCAGCGCCTTGCTTGCCGCGCTGCCTACCGTCACCCCGTCAGTATCGCTCAAGCCGCCGCTGCCGTCGTTAAGCCACACCTTGTTCGCCTGGCTGGTATCGTCGCTCACGACAACATCCATATCGCCATCGCCGTCAAGGTCCCCAACGGCAACCCCAGTAGCTTGTTCGTCGCCGAACGTTAGCGGCGTATCGAGAAACAGGCCGTTTCCGAGACCAAGCCAGATCTCGTTAACGCCATTGTGGACGACTACCGCATCGAGAAAATCGTCCACGTCAGGATTCAGGCTCGCCAGCGCGACGTCGAAGCGCGATAGGTTTGCCGTCGTGTATTGGCCACCATCCTCAAAAAGCCCAAATTCATTCATCAACCAGACCTGATTCGCCTCACCGTTGGTCGCAACAAAGGCATCCAAGTCGCCATCACCGTCCAGATCGTCTAGAGCAACGGCACGGCTCGGCCCATTGCCCAACCACTGCCAAGGATCGCCAAAGGTACCGTCACCAGTGTTCAGCAGCACGATATCTGGACTCGGCCAGTCGTTGGCGATGAACGCATCGAGATACTCGTCATCGTTCAGGTAACCCAACGCGACATCCTGGCTGGGATAAGCGCTAAACTCCTGGACGCTGGCGGTGAACGTACCGTCGCCGTTGTTGAAATAAACCCGATTGCTCTGATTATAGTGGACGACGAAGGCATCAAGATCACCGTCTCCATCTAAATCACCAAGCGCAACCGCCCGGCTATTAGACTCTCCCAGACCCTGGCCTTCGACGAATAGCCAGGTCGGACTGCCCTGGTTGATCCAGACACGGTCCGGCTGCCACAGATCATTGGCGATGTAGGCATCCACATCCCCATCGCCGTCGAGATCCTCCAGCGCCACGTCGATACCCGCGATACCCTGTTGGCTCACCAGCTCCTGGTGCAGCGAGAACGTCCAGCCCAACTCGGCCCGCGCCACCGCCACCCCACCCAGGACCAGAACACAGACAACCAGAAAGACACGGGTCATTCGCCCATTCATCGAATCCTCCTCCAGCCCATGCTCGAAGCTGCCCGGCGCACACCGGGCTCCCACCGGTTGCGCGCTACCCCCTCACCAGCTCCTCACGTGCCCGCCGCTGCTTGTTCGAGACGTGTGGCTACGATGTTAATGTGATCAATAGAGGCATTGCCCATTTTCCATCGAACTGGCGCGGCGTCAAGGGGAGATTTGGCCTAGACACCCGTGCCGAGCTGCTTGTAGACCGGGTCGACCAGCGCCGGATAGACCGTGCGCCAGTTGTAGTGCGTCTCCACCCAGCGCCGGCCGTTCGCCCGCAGCGCTGCCGCCGATCGATCATCGGTCAGCACGCGCACCACCGCCGCGGCAAACGCCTCCGGGCTATCGGCCAGCAGGATATTCTCACCGTTACGCGTCTGGATCCCCTCGGCGCCGATCGTCGTGGAAATCACCGGCAGCGCCCACTGCCAGCCATCGACGATCTTCACGCGCATGCCGCCACCGGCGCGCACCGGCACGATGAACGCGCGCGTCTGCTGCAGCAGCGGCCGGGCATCCGGCACAAAGCCGGCCACGTCCACGTGCCCGCACAGCGGCGAGCCCGGTTCGGCCAGCGCCTGCACGGCCGGTGGCGGCCCTTTCCCCGCCACCGTCAGATGCGCATCGGGCAGCTCCCGTAACAGCAGCGGCAGCACCTGCTCGGCGAACCACAGCACCCCTTCCACGTTCGGCGGCCAGAACATCGTACCCAGGTGCACGATCTCCGCCGCATCCGCTGCCGGCACCACCGCTTCCACGCCTTGCGGATCGACGCAGATAGGCACCACCGTCTGCTTGGCGCGGTCAAAGGCGACGTTGTCCCCCTCCGCCACCGCCAGCCGCGCGGCCGCTTCCAGATCATCCTCCGTCACCCAGAGGATATGGTCGAAGTCACGCAGCAGCCCTAGCTCGTAGCTGCGGAAGAGGCGCGCCTCGCGCCGCCAGATGAGCCGCGCCGGCCCGCGCTCGAACGCCGCCTGCCGCGCCACCAGCAAATACATCGCGTTGTGCTGGTCGAGCAGCGTGCGCGGCCGGTGCCCCTGCGCCGCGCTCTGGTCGCTCGCATGCAGCGCATACTGGGCCATCGCCGTCTGGTCGGCGTGCACCACGTCGAAGGCCGTCTCGCGCACCAGCCGCGCCAGCAGCCGCTCCATCGCCGGCACCCGGTCACGGGTGATCGCCGCCGGCTGCCCGCTCAGCAAGCTCGCCAGGAGCGCGCGCCCGTCGCGCAGCCGCGAGCGCACCATGGGCACGGTGTGCACCGCTGCACAAACCTGCGCCAGATGAGCCACGTCTTCCGGCCGGTCGTCGGTCCGCACGAAAGAGACAAGCGTCACCTCGTGCTGCTGCGCCAGATGGCGTAACATATAATAGGCCCGGATCTTCGGCCCCCCGACCAGCGGGTACGGCAATACCTGCGTCAGGAACAGAATCTTCATCGGCGCGAATTATAAAGCCCCGCCGCTTCTCGCGCACCTCGAGGCGCGACCGGCCGCCGACCTCTGGCAGGCGTGCCCAGTTGATGATATAACCGCCCTATGAAAATGGCACCGGAGACCAGATGAGGGATCGCCAGGCAGAACTGGAAACAGCCCTCCAGGAGAAACGGCAGGCGTACCGGCAGGCGCTGGCGGCAGCCCTAGACGATATCGTCGCCCGCCTCGCCAAACACGGCGCCGTCGAGCGTGCCATCCTCTTCGGCTCCTACGCGCGCGGGCGCAGCGACCTGTTCACCGACCTCGATCTCGTGATCATCATGGACTCCGACGAGCCGTTCGTCACCCGCACAGCGCGCATGTACGCTTACCTCACTCCACAGGTAGACGTCGACCTCCTCGTCTACACCCCGGCCGAGTTTGAGGCACAGCGCACCCGCCGCTTCTTCCGCCACGCCCTGCAAGAAGGAACCGTCATCTATGAGAAACAGCGCGCGTGATGGCTTTTACATCCCCACCCGCTATCCCAACGGCTTACCGGGCGGTATTCCCGCCGAAGCCTATCCTCAGGAAACGGCCGAGGACGCCACCAACCTGGCTTCACAAGTTGTCGAGTTCGTCGCCACCCGGCTTCGCTGAATAGCCGGCTGTAGAGCGATTTTTCCAAATCGCTCCTCCATGAATCCCAACGTCACCTAGGTAGCCATTTCTTTGGCCCCGTAACCACAAACGATATGTTACTCCGGCAGCGCCCGCTGCACCGCCGCCAGCCGCGCCTCGTCGCCAATATACTCATACCAGAACAGCCGCGCCC
>JAVVFG010000280.1:0-4257 GCA_032260445.1 Anaerolineae bacterium
ATCGCTGATGCTACCACCCGCCGGTCTACCACCCGCCGGTTTGCCAGCCGCTGGTTTACCAGCCATACTCCAGCCGCACGATGAGCCGTTCTGGGAAGCCCTGTTTGCTCATGCGCCGCTGCGTCTCGGCGATCGGGTACGCCACTCGGCGGTGCTCCCACGTCATCTCTTGCGTATCAAGCAGGGCGTAGGCAGCGCGTGGGTCGCCATCCCGCGGCTGGCCCACACTCCCGGGATTGACGAGGTAGCGGGCTCCGGAAAGCGCGATCGGCTTACCGTAAACCGGGCGGCTCGCCCTGACGTCACCGCCATCCGTAGCCGAAAACAGGATGGGCACGTGCGTGTGGCCCACTAGACAGATTGGCGTCTCCTCCGTCAGCTCCTGCAAGTTGGCGGCAGCCGTCCCATTATCCAGCACATACTCCCACACCGGCTGGCGCGGGCTGGCGTGCGCCAGCAGAAACGGCGGCTGCGCCACTTTCGCCGGCTGTGCCGCCAGATAGTCGCGTGTCTCCTCGTCGAGCTTGGCCTGTGTCCATTCGATTACCTGCCGCGCCTGGAAATTAAAGCTGTTCAGCGACAACTTGCCGAGCACAGCCCAGTCATGGTTGCCTGTCAGGGCCAGCGGATCGTGCGCGCGCAGCAGCGCCCCGCACGCATTGGGATCAGGACCATAGCCGGCGAGATCGCCCAGAAACCACATCTGCTCCCACTCCCCCTGGCTTGCTTTCAGCACGGCTTCGAACGCCGCAAGGTTCGCGTGAATGTCGGAAACGATCAGAATTCGCATAATGTTGAGTCCGTGACGGTTATATTACCATGTTCGTCGCGAGACGGTATAATTCGCACATGGCCATCCTCGACGAGCGCACGCTGGATTTCTTCAGTACGAGCCCCGAGCAAACGGAGCGCCTCGGCGTCCGGCTCGGCGAGTTGCTTCAGCTTGGCGATTGTGTCTGTCTGGCCGGCGAGTTGGGGGCCGGCAAGACAACCCTGGCGCGTGGCATCGGCCGAGGTTGGGGGACTGCGTCGCGCATCACCAGCCCAACCTTCACTCTGGTCAACGAATATCCGCGCCTGCGCGACGGCGCTATCCTCTATCACGTCGATAGTTACCGCCTCTCCGGCGAAGCTGACCTCGTCACCGCTGGCCTCGAAGATGTGCTCGACGACTCTGGGGCGGTGATGATTGAATGGCCCGAACGGCTGGAATCCTTGCTGCCGGAGAACCATCTCTGGGTAACCCTGCGTTACATCAATGACACTCGCCGCGGCCTCCGCATGATCGCTAGAGGCGAGCGCGCGCTGGCGCTCCTCAATGCCTTCAAGCGCAGCGCCTTTGGCCTGGGATGATGGCGTATAAAAGGACGGCTGGCCAATGATGATCCTGGCGATTGACACTGCCACCCGCTGGACCGGTATCGCGCTGCACGATGGGCAGCACGTGATCGCCGATCACGGCTGGCTCTCCGCCCAGACACAATCGATGGAGCTCGCCCCGGCCGTCAACCGCATGCTGCAGCAGGCCGGCGTGCACGCCGCCGATCTCAGTGCGATTGGTATCGCCCTCGGCCCTGGCTCCTACACCGGCCTGCGTATCGGCATGGGTCTCGCCAAAGGGATGGCCCTCGCCTACCAGCTTCCGCTCGTCGGCGTACCGACCCTGGACATCGTCGCCGCCGGCCAGCCGCTGTGTAATGGCGATCTGATTGCCGTTGCCGAAGCTGGGCGGCGCCGCATCACCTCCGCTCGCTATCGTCTCGTCAAGGGGCGCTGGGAGCCACACGGCGCGCCCCTTAACGAAACGTGGGATGAGCTGCTGCAGCGCATCGAGCCGCCCCTGACGATTACCGGCGAGATCAGCCCCGCGGCGCAGAAACAGATCCGCGCCTCCAGCCGCAGCTATGCCGTCGCCCCGGCCGCCCAGCGCGTGCGCCGCGCCGCCATGCTCGCCGAGCTCGCCTGGCGCCGCCTGCGCCGTGGTAAGCTCGATGACCCTGCCGCGCTGGCTCCGATCTACCTGCGCGAGCCATAAGCGGCGCTGGTCTACCTCCTCTCCCGCGCCATGCTATCGTCCCCGCCGGTTCGCTTGCGCCCGATGCGTCTTGACGATCTCGACGCCGTAATGGCCATCGAAGCCGTCTCCTTTCCCACTCCCTGGCCCCGCAGTGGTTACGAGCACGAGCTCACCGCCAATGCCAATGCCCATTACGCCGTCTTGCTCGGCCCCGCTGACGAGATTATCGGCTACGCCGGGCAGTGGCTGGTAGCCGGCGAAGGGCATATCAGCATTATGGCTGTCGCCCCCGCCTGGCGCCGGCGTGGCCTGGGCGAGCTTCTCTTGAGCAGTATGATTGCGCAGGCCGAGGAGGCCGGCGCCGGTCGTATCTTGCTGGAAGTGCGCACCGGCAACCGCACGGCACTCGCTCTCTATCGTAAATACCACTTCGAGGTTGTCGGGCGGCGCCATCGCTACTATCGTGATACCGGCGAAGACGCCTTGCTGATGACCCTTGAGCTAGATCGGCCACGTGTGCGGGAGCACCTGCAACGCCATCGCCAAGAACTACAGGCGCGTCTCGCCTCCACGGACAACGTTGAGGATACCGACCGATGAGATTCCTGATTACCGGCGGAGCCGGGTTTATCGGCACCAACAGCGCCGATCATTTTCTGCGAGCGGGCCATGAGGTGACCGTGTTCGACAACCTCTCGCGCCCCGGCGCCCCGGCCAACCTTGCCTGGCTGCAGGAACGCCACGGTGAGCGCCTGCAGTTCGTCCATGGTGATGTGCGCGACGAAGATGCACTCGCCTGGATTACCCCCGGCAGCGACGTCGTCCTCCATCTCGCCAGCCAGGTGGCGGTCACCACCTCTGTCGCCGATCCGCGCACCGACTTCATGATTAACGCCCTGGGCACCTTCAACGCTCTTGAAGCCACGCGCCTGCACGCCCCTGACGCCATCTTCATCTATGCCTCGACCAACAAAGTCTATGGGGGCATGGAGGACGTTCGCATCGTCGAAGGGCCACAACGCTACGCCTACGCTGACTTTCCCGACGGCATCGCCGAGACCTTCCCGCTCGACTTCCACTCCCCCTACGGTTGCTCCAAAGGCGCTGGTGACCAGTATACCCTCGACTATGCCCGCATCTATGGTCTGCGTACCGTTTCCTTCCGCCAGTCCTGTATCTACGGCCCGCGCCAGTTTGGCGTAGAAGACCAGGGCTGGGTCGCCCACTTTGTCATCGCCGCCGTCATGGGCCGGGCGGTAACCATCTACGGCGATGGCAAGCAGGTGCGCGACCTCTTGCACGTGTCGGACCTCATCCGCGCCTACGAGCTGGCCATCGCCAACATTGACGCCGTTGCTGGCAAGCCGCTCAACATCGGCGGCGGCCCGCGCAACACGCTCGCCGTATGGCGCGAGTTTGGCCCGCTGCTTGCCGAGCTCCACGGCGCACCGCTACCCGTCGAGCAGGGCCCGTGGCGGCCTGGCGATCAGCTCGTCTTCGTTGCCGATATCGGCCGTGCCCGCCGCGAGCTCAACTGGCAGCCCCTCGTCGATCCGGCGACGGGAATCGCCGGCCTCTACCGCTGGGTCTCTGAGAACAAGGAGTTGTTCCGCGCTCGCCACTAGCGCTATAGTAAGCCCATGTCACAATCGGCGCTGTCTCCTCGGCCCAGCGATGCAGTCGAGCCGGTGCCCATTGACAATCTATAGGTGAACGCGATGTCTCTCGTCAACCTAATCGTCGGTCTAGCCACGCTGCTTTTGGGACGCCAGCTCTTTTGGCTCTTTGTTGCCGCCGCCGGCTTTGTCCTCGGCTTCAACCTCGCCCGCCAGTTTCTCGGTCCCGAGGTAACCTGGGTGGTGACTCTGGTCGGTCTCTTTGTGGGCTTGTTAGGAGCTTTCCTCGCCACCTTCGCCCAGCGCCTGGCAATCGCCATCGCCGGCTTCATCACCGGCGCCTATCTGCTCAATCTTCTGGCTGCTTCCTTAGGGCTTGCCGCGGCCGCTGACCCGTTTGCGGGCGGCAATGTCGTCATCTCCCTCATTGGCGGCGTCATCGGTGCCGTCCTCGTCTCCATCTTTTTCGACGCGGCGCTCATTTTCCTCTCCGCGCTCCTCGGCGCCACGCTCACCACACAGGTGGTAGCTGGCTATTTTGCGCTCGGCGGCACCCCCGCCGCGCTTCTTTACATTGTCCTCCTCGTGATCGGCATCGGCGTGCAGTGGTCGGTGTGGCGCGAG
>JAVVFG010000280.1:4267-5586 GCA_032260445.1 Anaerolineae bacterium
GACAGGCCGCGGCAAAGCAGCTAGGCAATGCGCTCTGGGCTGGCACTCTCAATCATCCTTCTTGCGGTGTTATTCGCTGGCTGTCGCCAGCAGCCTGCGTCTGTGTCTCTCCCCGAGGCAACCCTACCCTTGCCCATTCCCTCACCCCTGCCGCCCGCGACAAATACGCCACCCACAGCTACTATCCCGCCCCCGCCATCGCCCACGACCCCGCCGCCGCCCACGGCCACACCGCCGCCCACGGCAACGCCACTACCAACGGTAACGCCAACGCGCGATCCCTATGCCGCCCACACCATCGCCGGGCTGGCCGGCCGCACCTATGGCGGCGGCGCGCTGCAGGTACAGTCCACTCTCGCCGTGACCGCTCAGTTCACCCGCACGGTGATCACCTATCCCTCGGACGGCCTGACGATCTACGGCTTCATGAATGAGCCTCCGGGCGAGGGTCCCTTTCCCGTAGCCCTTGTCCTCCACGGCTACGTCGAGCCCCAGATCTACAACATCGTCACCTACACTGCCCGCTACGCCGATACCCTCGCCCAGGCTGGTTATCTCGCCATCCATCCCAACTACCGCAATTTCCCACCCTCAGACGAGACACCAGCCTTCGCCAGTGGCGGTCGCGAAAACGACTTCCGCACTGGCTACGCCGTCGACGTCCTCAACCTGATGGCCATTATCCGCGAGCAGGCCGGCCGGCCCGGCCCCCTCGTCCGCGCCGACGGCACTGCCATTCACCTGCTTGGACACAGCATGGGCGGCGGCATCACCCTCCGCGTCATCACCGTTGACGCCCACGTCAGCGCCGCCGTGCTTTACGGTTCGATGAGCGGCGACGAGCGCCGCAACTACGAGAAAATCATCGAATGGTCCAACGGCGAAGTCGGCACAGACATCGTGGCCATGGACGACGCCGACCTCGAGCGCATCTCCCCCATCTACCATCTGGAGCGTATTACGGCCCCCGTCAGTATCCACCACGGCGCCCTCGACGATGTCGTCCCTCCAGAGTGGTCCGCCGAGCTCTGCCAGCTCCTCCTCGCCCTCGAAAAGCCCGTCGAATGCTTCACCTATCCCAATCAACCCCACACCTTCTTCGGCGCGGATGATCTGCTCTTGCAGCAAAGGGTCGTCGACTTCTTCAACCGCCACTGACCCCAGGCCGACCCTTACCCATGGCCACCGCACCCCGCTTCGCCGCCCTGCAAACGCGTGACTTCCGCCTCTTCTGGTTCGGCCGCCTGTTCTCCGCCATCGGCTCGCAGATGCAGTTCACGGCCGTCACCTGGCACATTGTCGTGCTACTCCGCGGCCAG
>JAVVFG010000281.1:0-5568 GCA_032260445.1 Anaerolineae bacterium
GCAGTGCCAACGGGGTCATCAAGCTCAATCCATTGGCGTACTGGCCCGCCGCGCAGGTCTGGGGCTACATCAAGGAACATGAGCTCCCTTACAACCCGCTGCACGACGAGGGCTACCCCAGCCTCGGCTGCTGGCCCTGTACACGGCCGGTGCAGTCGGGCGAAGGGCCGCGTGCCGGCCGCTGGCCCGGTAGGAACAAGACGGAATGTGGTATACATATCGAAGGCGGCCAGGTGCAGCAGCGCCGGCGACCGCTCTTATGGGCAGGAGACGAACGATGAAGGGTTATCCCGTCTTTCTCAACGACCTGGACCAGCGTCGCTGTGTGGTCGTCGGCGGCAGCGCGGAAGCCGAGCGCAAGGTGGCCGGTTTACTGGAGTGTGAAGCCAACATTACAGTCATTGCGGCGGCAGTCACACCGCAGCTTCGTGCCTGGGCCGAGGCCGGCCGCATTGGCTGGCTGGCCCGCCCCTACCGGCGCGGCGACCTCAAGGACGCCTTTCTGGTCATCTGTGACGGCGCGAACCCGGAGGTGAACGCGCAAGTCTGGCAGGAAGGCGAGGAAGGAGGCGCGCTGGTCAACGTCATGGACGACATCCCCCACTGCAACTTCATCGCCGGCTCGGTGGTCCGCCGTGGCCCCTTAGTCATCGCCATCTCCACCGGCGGCGCAGCGCCAGCACTCGCTGTGCGCCTGCGCGAGCAATTTGAAGCCCAATTCGGCGCGGAATACGGTGAGTTCCTGGAGATGGTGGCTGCGCTGCGCCCCCTCATGGCCCAGCGCTTTCCCTCCTATGCCGAACGGCGTGCCCGCTACTATGCGCTGGTTGACTCGGACATCCTGGCCTTGCTCCGCGCCGATGCGCCAGAAGCGGCCGACGAACAGCTCAAGACGTTGCTGGCCATCCGGTAAAGGTGAGGTGTGCGCGATCGCGGATACTGGTGTCGGATGTGCGCCTGGCGCAAACGGTAGTACGAGGAAAACGCGGTCATCCTCTTGTGGCGGCATGACCGTTATTCTTCCTCTCGCCGCGGACCGGCCTTCTTGCCGGCCCGCCGGCTGCAGGTTGCGCTAGCTCTCGCCTGAGAACTGGCTCAGTATGTCCTGCTCGCTTGACGTGTGCACCCAGACCCAGAGCGTGTCGCCGGGGGCGTGCTCTGACCAGTAATAGACCCATTCGGCACCACGAGGAGGCATGTTCACACAGCCATGGCTGCGGACTTCGCCAAAATTGTCGTGCGAGTAGGCGCCGTGCAGGGCGATGTCATCGTCGAAAAACATGGTGTGGGGTACGTCTTGCAGGTAATAGTAATCCTTGCCGACATCTCCGCCCCACATATCCCACTCCTCGTGCCGGGCATACACCGTGAAGAGGCCTTCGTTGGTCTCGAAGCCGGGAAGTCCCGTGGAGGCGAGGGTCGCGTAGACGAGACGGTTGTTTTCGTAGGCCGCAACGGTCTGCTGGTAAAGGTCCACTTCTACCCAAAAGTCACCGGGTGCAACCCCCTCAGGGCGCGGGTCGGGATCGATGAGGGCCAGGAAACGCTGTTCGATCCAGCGCCCCTTGCCGATATCGTACCAGACGCGACCTGCCCTGCCTTCGGCAGCGTCGAAGACTTCGACAAAGGTGTAACGTTCGAGACGCGGTGTCTCTTCAACCGGAGCAACATCGGGCGCAACAGACGGCCGGACAGGCATGAGGATCCAGCCGAAGGGGCGCTCCGGCCCGCTGTGTCCGGCCGCACCGGGAAAGCGGCTGTCAAGGTACGGGTTCATATCGCCATGCCGGGCCCACATGTTCTCGCCAACGCGGTACCAGGTGGTGCCGTCAGCGTCAGTCGTCTGCTCCTCAATGGTGTAGTAGAGGATCCCCTCGCTGGCCTGCTCCACGACCTTGCCGTTAGGCGCATCATAGAAGTAAGCGTAATCCTCCATCCAGGCATAGCTGCGGTAGTAGTAGATGCTGTCAGCCGCGTAGGGGGGTTCGCTGAAGCGTGGCGGCGCCGGGCGCGCATCACAGACGAAGACACCGCGGTCCTCGTAGCAGTTCACGGCACCCGCGACGCGCGGAACCCAGAGCACAGCCGCCAGCCCCGCCAGCAGCACGATCACGAAAACGGGTCGGAGGGGAATCGCCGATCTCATGTGCTCCTCCGTGAAGGCTTTATCCGACAAAGTCGGCCTGCATGCTGTAGTGGGACCAGACCCAGAGGTCGTTGGGTCCGCTGGCCGACCAGTAGTAAATCCACTCGGCCACGCGCGGCGCGAGGTTCACACAGCCGTGACTCTTCTGGCGCCCGAAGTCGTCGTGCCAGAAGGCGTTGTGCAACGAAATCTCCCCATCGAAGTAAAGGGTGTGGAGGACGCCATCAATGTAGTAGTAATCGTTGCCCGGGTCGCCGCCGGACATCGGCGCTGAGAGGCGCCTTTCCCAGACCTGGTTGAGACCCTCGCGCGTGGCCCAGCGCGAAAGGCCGCTGGCAATCAGGGCCGCATAAACCAGCCGGTCGCCCTCGTAGGCCGTAATCGTCTGCTCGCTCAGGTCGACATCGACCCAGTATTCGTCTGGCCCGACGGCCGACGGGCGCTCGCGCACGGTGGTTAGCGCCAGCGCGTCATAACGCACCCAGCCCTGCGCGCCGACACGGTACCAGAGATCCCCGGCGGGGCCGCCCGCCGCCGCGTAGATCTGGACGAAGTCGTAACGCTGAAGCTCGCGTACACCGGGCTGCGGCCCGGCACCGGGGCTCGGGACAGGCTGGACGGCGCGCAGGATCCAGCCAAATGGGCGGACCGGCTGTGCGTTGACTTCGACGCCGGCAAAGGTGCTGGCTTCGATGATGTGGTAGTAGCGAGCAGGCAGCCAGTTGTCCCAGACGTAGTACCAGGTGTTGCCGTTCTCGTCGGTGTAGCTTCTTTCGGCCGGGCCGTAGAAGAAGCCGGTGGTGGCGGTACGGACATGCCTGGCCCCGGGTGCGGGCCGATCATAAAAATAGGCGTAATCCTCAATCCAGCCATAGATGACGCCTTCTGTCAGGCTGTTAGGCCGTGGGGTGGGCGGGGTAAAGGGCGCTTCGACCGGGGTATTAAGAAACCGGCTTTCGCATGCGGACCGGGACGAATGCGTGCTGCATATCGCTGCGGCAGCGGGACGGACCGGAAAAGGGCCGGCCAGGATGAAGAACATCACGAGAGACGTAACGATGGCTCGCTTCAATGACACCTCGCTGGTTAGGTAGACCTGCTTCAGCCCTGGCCTGCGTAGACGGTAATCTCTCGTCTGATATTAAGGAGGGCGAAGGTGGCCTGTCAACCGGCAAGATGGCGGGGTCATCGATAGGCAATTCGGCGCTTGATGTGCTCGGAGATGAGCTGCCACACTCATCTAGCTTTTCGCCGTCAGAGGAAGCCAGCGCCGACTTCGGCCAGGTACTCAACTCGCAGCATCAGGTAGCCCTTTGCGTGCGGATGGTTTTTCGGCCCGGCGCGGAAAGACTGGCTGGCCCTGTGCGGCGACAGGTCGGCCCGGGGACCGTAACCGGCGCGGGCGGCTGACGGCTCGCCTTGTACATCATACTGCGCAGGTGGGCGAAACTGGCCAGAGTGGCCGGGCTCTCGACTCATGCCTTCCGCCGCATCTTCTTAGGCTACCTGCTGCATGCCGGTGCTGACATCGTTTCGTGTAGATGATGCCCGGTCACGCCGACCCGGCAACGACCAGCCGCTACGATCGCCACAACAAGCGGGAGCCGTACCTGGCACCCTCCTCCGGGTAACGTAACTACCTCTACGGACGGCAGCGGGCAGAGAAGAATGAGGGTGCGTAAAGCGCATCCTCAATTTCGCTGAGCGTCGTCCAGATCGCTTTACCCTCTGCCGTTCGTTCGTACGGTCGCTACCTTGCCAGCCCATTCCTCGGGCTAACGAGGAGACAGGGCTATCGTACTCTCCTTGCAGGAGTTCACTGCATCACCTCAAACGCTAAACAGCCTGGCGTAGCCACGATCTTTGACGCTAGCCGGCGTGCTGCCCTTGCGTTACTGTGGTTATATGAACATCGCAATGGTTTTTCCCACGGCAGACGTGCCCCGCCCGGCGCCGGCGGAGGAAAGTGTTTTCCCGCCAGGGAAGGAAGTCGTTCACCCCTGCTGTAACGGTGGCACCGAGGGCGGCCAAACAAGCGAGATGGACCAGTGGATGAAGTCACAGGACTGAAACAGCAGGCGGCACGGGCGGCTGCGCAACTCGTGGAATCGGGAATGATTGTCGGGCTGGGCTACGGCAGCACAACACACTTCGCGGTGCAACATCTGGCCGAGCGCCTGGCTCAGGGCGAAATCGAAGCCATTGTCGCGATTACAGCATCAGCGTCTACTGCATCGCAAGCCCGGCGTCTGCGGATTCCGCTTACGTCCACTGCCCTCGACCGAATGCCAGATATAACTATCGATGGGGCTGATGAAGTCGACCCGCATCTACGCCTGATTAAGGGCGGCGGTGGGGCGCTTCTCCATGAAAAGATCCTGGCCCAGGCGAGCAAGCGACTGGTAATCATCGTCGATGAGACAAAGTTGTCACCAGCATTGGGCAGCAAGTTTCCGCTCCCAATAGAGGTAGTCGAATTCGGTCTGGCATCACAACTCGCGTTTCTTGAAACGCAGGGGGCACGAACCGTCATCCGTCGCGATGAGAGCGACTCGTGGTTCCGGACGGCGGAAGGCAATCTTCTTCTCGACTGCAACTTCGGCGTCATCGAAAAGCCAGATGAATTAGCTGCCATCCTGGACAAGCGGGCGGGTATTGTCGCTCACGGCCTGTTTGTCGGCATGGCCGATGAGGTGATCGTGGCGAGCCCAGGTGGCATTCAGGTGCTGCGTCGTGGCTGAGCAACTGTTCTGGTGCCACGGGGTGCCCGGCTGCTGCTTCACGTGCTGTCGAGGCGAGGGACCATGCTCAAATGGCCTCCATCTCGGACAGTAGGCGCGCTAAAGGAGCCGCTCCACCACCGAGGCGATCAACTGCACGACCGGGGCGGGACAGACACCCAGCGCGATGACCAGGAGCGCCAGCAAGGCAAGGACAAGGCTGCTCCCGGCCGCCAGGGGCGTGGTCAGCGGGACAGCCTCCTCCTCGGCGGGGAAAAAGAGGAGGATGGCAACCCGGGCGTAGTAAAAGACGCCGATCACACTGCCAATAATGAGGGCCAGCAGGGGCAACCACAACGCCGACTGCACGCCAGCCCCGGCGATGAAGAACTTGCCAGTTAGCCCGGCTGAGGGTGGGATACCGGCCAGGGAGAAAAGAGCAACGCCGAGGCCGAGGGCCAGCCCAGGCCGCCGCCAGAAGAGACCGCGGTAGGCGGCAATCTCTTCCGTCTCCCGTTTCGCCGTCGACAGGACCGTAATCACGCCAAAAGCGAGCAGGGTGGCGGCGAAGTAGGCGATCAGGTAGAAGCCAACGGCCTGCTCAACGAGGTCGCCCCGGCTGAGGAAAGGCACGAGCAGGTAGCCCATGTGGGCAATCGAGGAGTAGGCAAGCAGTCTCTTCAGGTTGCTCTGCCGGAGCGC
>JAVVFG010000282.1:0-5545 GCA_032260445.1 Anaerolineae bacterium
GCTACTTGATTACCAACCCGCTCACCGGCACGAGCTGCCATACGGCGCTGGACGGCGAGGTGCCCGGACGCTTTGCGGCGGCCGCCAGCGGCGTCTTCTACCATGTCGAAGACGGCGACAGTCTCGTGCTTAAACATCTGGCTTACGATGGCATGGCTTCGCTGTTGCCCTTCACGGCGATCCCCAGGGATGGACTCTTCTACCCGGCCTACGCCGTCTCGGCCGACGGGCAGCGCGTGGCCTGGTCGCATGGCTCGGTCGCCACGACCGGCGCGGATGGGCGCAACGAGATCCGTAGCGAGCTGTTCGTCGCCAATGTCGATGGGTCTGGCATGGACGCGCCCTTGCTCGGCCTCGACACGCAAACGTTCGCCGGCCGCGCCGTGGTGCCTGTGCGCTTCAGCGCCGACAACCGCACCCTCTTCTACACCTTCCAGCCCGTCTACGGCGGCGGCCCGTGGAACAGTTTCACCGGTCGCTACGACAACCTTTACGCCCTGCCGCTCGATGGTGGTGCGGTCGAGCTGAACCAGATAGAAGCCATCTTTGATTGTGCAGACTATGGTCTCTTGCTCTGCCTTGGCGACTTTGTCGAAGACAATGGCGAGGTGACCACGCTCGCCTATGTCGACGCCAACAACGCTCTGGTCATTCGCAACGGCACTGGCGAAAACCTCAATATCATCGCCCTCAACGCCGATTACGTCGGCTTCCCCACCTTCGGTCCCGGCGGCGAGTTAGTCTTCTACGGCGCCGAGTTCGGCCCCGACCCGCTGCGCTCCGTGACTGGCACCATCTACCGCGTTGCCCCGCCAACGGCGGCCCACGAAACTCTAGCAAGCGCAGAAGGGTTACTCATGCCACAGGCCTGGCTCGGCACGATGCACATCGTCGCCGGCTACAGCAGCGAGCCCGATAGCCGCGGCACGGCCATTGTCGGCCTCGACGGAACGCTCGAGGTACTGGACAGCGATCCGAATGGCGGCTTTATCGCCGTCCTGCCACTCCCTTAGACCAGACAGCGGTTCCAGCCCTGTGCTAAGCCCCTCCTCAGAAACCCAGTTCTCAGGAGGGGCTTCAGGTCTATCCGGCCCGGTAACCCACAAAGCGCGACAGAAAGGCGAGCGATTTCTGCGCGCCCTCCGCTGCCGGCTCAAACCCGAAGCTTTCTGCAAGACGGTCTGTGATCGCCGTGACAAAACAGACCAGCAGCGCCTCGCGGATCCCCTGCTCGCTAATCCCCGCCCGGCGTAGCCGCTGGATGTCGTCCCCGCCCACTTCGCTCGGCAGCAAGGTTACCTTCTCCACAAAGACCAGCGTTGCCCGCAACGGCTCGGAGATGGGCGCCGTCAGGTAATCACCCAATACCTGCCGCACTTTCTCTTTCCCTAGATAGAGCGCCGCCACGGCGCCGTGCGATCGTGTTGCCGCCTCGCACTGGTTACGCGAGGAGACAAAGGCCGCCATCAGCTCGAGATCACCCCGGCTCCACGCTTCGCCCCGGCGCAGCGCCTGCCGCAGCACCGCTGCGTAATGCTTGCCAAAGAACTCCGGACGGTAATGCCGCACTGCCGCCAGGCTCGGCGTAAAGCCCAGCACCTTTTGCAGCAGCGCCACCTGCCAGCCGCCTGCCTCCTCAAGCACGGTTAGCCTCATGCCTCGTCCTCCTGCAGTGCCGCCAACCCCCGCTCCAACCGTGTCAGTCCCGCACCCAACGCCACGCTGATCGCCAACTCAAAAATCTCGTCTTCGTTGTAGCCGGCAACGCGCAGCGCCACGATGTCCGCACTACTGATCGTCGCCGGCTCATTTGCCAGCCGGTCCACAAACGGGGCCAGCTCAGCCGGGAGGGACGCCGGCTCCCGCCGCGGCATGCTCGGCGCGCCTGCACGCGCTGCCACCACCTGGCGCAGCAGCACGCTCGTCTCCCCCGGCCCATGTAGGACGCTGTTCACCAGACCGGCGATCACCGCCGGAAACTTCACACTTGGACGCGACATCCTCTTCCTCCTGGCACCGCGACGGCTACATCGAAATCGAGCCCTTCCGGAAATCCGTAGCGCCGATCCACGCATTCAGCAGCACCGGCTTTCCCGACGCCGCCAGCCGCTGCGCCTCGCGCAGGCACGATGCCATCTCACCCGGCTCGCGCAGCAGCAGCCCCGCCGCCCCATACCCTTCAGCCACCGTCTGGTACGCCGTGCGCGCCAGCTCCGTGCCCAGCGCGTTGTCAAAAATCGCCACCTGCTCTCGCGCGATCTGCGCCCAGCTACCATCTGTGCCCACTATGGCAATTACCGGCACGTTGTGGCGGTTGAACGTGTCGAACTCGGCGATGCTGTAGGCAGCGCTCCCATCCCCGTACAACAGCCAGACCTCCGCCTCAGGCCGCGCCAATTTTGCACCGAGAGCGAAGCCAGCGCCTGCGCCCAGCGTCCCGAAAGCACCCGGATCCAGCCACGAGAGCGGCCCGCGCGGGCGCACGATATAGCTGGCAGTCGCCACAAAATCACCGCCGTCCCCGATAATCACGCTCTCCTCGGGAATCACCGCTTCCAGCTCGCGACAGAGCGCCACCGGATTCACGAACTCCGTTTCCTGGCCGGACGTCGCCACGATCTCCCCATCGCGCTCGGCGTCGCGTGCCTGCAGATGCGATATCCACGGCGCCCACCGCCCGGCATCGCCTTGCCACGCCGCCGCGGCGGCGCGCAAGAAAGCGCCCGCGTCCGCCAGGATCGCCTGGTCCGGCCGGCAGTTCAGTTTCAGCTCGTCCCGGCTGCGATTGACCATGACCAGTCGCGCGTCCCGCCCCAGGCTGCGCCCATAGCCCAGGCGAAAGTCACAGGGCACGCCGGCCAGGACAATCAGATCCGCTTCCTTCAGCGCCTTGCTGCGCTTGTGGCGCAGATGCAGCGCGTGCCGCCCCAACAGGCCCCGCGCCATGCCTGACAGATACGCCGGCACGCCCAGCTGCAACACCGCCTGCTGCAGCGCCTCCGCCTGTGCCTGCGCCGCACCCGCCTCCGTCGGCAGCAGCGCCTGGCTGCCGATGAGCAGCACCGGGCGCTGTGCCCGCGCCAGGCTGTCGAGCAGATCGGCGACGTCATCCGCATCGTGGTTCGGAATCGCCACCGGCCGCGCGCGCTGCTCCCGCGGCGTGTTCCCGTTGAACAGGCCGCGCTGGTGCCGCGCCATGTACCAGCGCATCAGCCGGGCGCGCAGGCTACTGCCGCCCGGCGTGCTCGCCGCATACCATTCATTGACCACCGCCTGCGGGTAGAGCAAATCCACAGGCAGCTCGACGAACACCGGGCCCGGTACCCCCGCACGCGCCTTGGCAATCGCCGTCTCCAGCGCCGGGCCGATATCGCGTAGCTGGTCGACCATCGTCGCCCACTTCACGTGCGGCCGCACCAGCGCCATCTGATCAATATCCTGCAGCGCGCCGCGCCCCGTGAGCAGCGTCGCCGTCGCGCCGCCCAGCAACACCACCGGCGACTGCGCCATCTGGGCATTCTTCAGCGCCGTGATCGTGTTCGTTACTCCCGGCCCTGCGGTCACTGCCGCCACGCCCACTGTCCCTGTTAGTCGGGCCACGGCATCAGCAGCAAACACCGCCGTCGCCTCGTGGCGCACGTCGATCACCCGGATGCCCTGCCCTTCGCAACCGAGCAGGATGGGGGAAATATGCCCGCCACACAGCGTGAACAAAAAACGCACATCGTGGCGCGCCAGCACCTCTGCGACGAGCGTGCCGCCGTGTACCTGGGGCGTTCCTGCCTCCCGTTGTGCCATTCTCTTCCTCCTGGTTGCTCCTTCTATCTGTCGGACCCGGACGCGCCCTATCTTAGCACAGGGCGCCAGATTGGAAACCGCGTCCCCCCTTGACGCCGGGCCGGCAATCTTTTATCATGCGAGTTGTATGACAAAGTATGACACCCTGCCCTGCCACCACCTATATGCGTAAGAAGGCTCGCTTGACAATCACGCTCAGTCCAGATTTGCTGCAACAAATCGATCGCCTGGTCGATCAGCGCACGGTGCGCAGCCGCTCGCATGCCATCGAAAGTCTCCTGCGCCAGAGCCTCACCCCGGTCGTCTCTACCGCCGTGCTTCTGGCCGGTGGCCCGCAGAAAGGGGAGACCTTGCCGGCGCTGGCGCCAATCGACGGCCAACCACTCATCCGGCAGCAAGTGGAGCATCTCCAAAGCTATGGCATCCGCACGATTGTTATCCTGGCTGGACCACATGAGGCAGCGATACGGCGCGAATTGGGGGATCGAGTGCCGGGCATCCGCCTCATCTATGTGTCTGAAAACGAGCCGTCAGGCACGGCCGGCGCCCTGAAACTGGCCGAACCGTACCTGCAAAGCCTGCCCCTCTTCCTCGTCCTGCACGGCGACGTGCTGACCGACATCGACGTCGCCGATTTTGTTACCTTCCAACAAAAAGAGAACCGGCTGGCCAGCATTGCCGTCAAGCCGCGCCAGGCGGACCCCAACCTGGGAAAAGTGCTCCTGCAGGGCAATCGCATCACCGATTTCCTGCAGGCGGGACAAGAGCAGAGTATCAGTATTGTGAATACGGGAGTTTATCTGTTACGGCCGGACGTCCTCTCGCTCGTCGAACCACACGCTGCAGCCAAGCTAGAGACGGAGATCTTTCCCCGTCTGGCCAGCATGGGCGAGTTGAGCGCCTTCCTCTTTCAGGGGATTTGGTTTGACATCAGCTCGCCCGCCAACTACCGCTTGGCGCAGGAACGCTGGCGCCAGAAGGAGCAGGGATAACATGTCAGCCCAAGGTGTTAAGCAGCAAGAGCACGCAGCCAGGCAGGCCACAGCCGACGGCGTCCAGACCGGGCGGCAGAGGACAACGCGCGCTGTGGCGCCGCAGCACAAGCACGTTGAGACGCGAAGCCGTCCCTTTGCGAAAGGCGAGATTCGCGATCCGCTGGGCGATTTTTCCGAGGCAATTGGCGCCTACTTCGGTTAGCCGCCCACCAGCCTCTAGCAAGCCCTAGCCCAGCGCGCCCCTGCCACCCCTGCGCGCAACACGGCGCACCGGAAGCCAAGTTGCCGCCCATTCCCTAGGGCGATAATCCCGCCACACGGCCCATAAACACTCCCGGCGGCTCCGGCCACTCCTGCCTGGTGATCGCGCCCGCCGGCAGTTTCCTGTTTCCCAACCAGAACCAGCCTGACCCCTCAAATCTGCCCGCAGAGTCCCCACCGGATCAAATGCTTGTCCTTGGTAATCGACTCTTCTATAATGTATGTGCGTTTCTTTTCGATTGTCCGTTATCTATTATTCGTGCCGGGGCAGCGATCAGTTGGGAGCATTCCTCACTGCTTTCTGCGGGCGATTCATTGATCCGGAGGTCCTCAATGAAAAAGTGGGCAAGGGAGGAAGGCCAGGGGCTGGTGGAGTATGCCCTGATCCTCGTCCTCATCGCAGTTGTGGTCATTGTCATCCTCACCATCCTCGGCAGCACCGTCGCCGTCGCCTACGCGCGCATCATCGGCGGCCTTAGCGGTCAGGTCAT
>JAVVFG010000283.1:0-5534 GCA_032260445.1 Anaerolineae bacterium
TGTTGAGGTACGTAAAAATGAGGACGATACCGAACAGGGCCAGCACCGGCCCGGCGGGGTCGAAGGCGGCGCCGTAGAGCAGGTGCACGGCCGGGCGCGCCACGGCGACGATGCCCAGGCCGATCGGCAGCGCCAGCCACAGGAGCAGGTCGAAGCTGCGGCGCATCATGCGCGCCAGCTCGTCGCCTTCGCCGGTGGCCAGCCGCGCCAGCGTGGGGAAGATGGCGGTGATAAAGACGCTGGGGATGAAGAGCAGAGTGCCGAACAGACGGTCGGCGGTGCCGTACCAGCCGACGACGGTCTCGTTGACCAGTAGGGAGATGACGACGACGTCGAGCTGCATGTAGGCGGTGAGCAGCAGGCCGTTGGCCAAGTAGGGCAGGCCGCCGCGCAGCATCGCCCGGCTGTCCAGCGCTTCGCCGCTGTCTGGCGGCAGCAGGCGGACCACGAAGAAGGCCATCACCAGCAGCGTGATGGCGGCGCCGGCGGCGCTGACCCAGGCCATGACGACGACGCCAAAGCCCATGAACAAGAGGATGAGGCTGACGATGGTCACGAAGGCCTTGCCGGCGACCGTGCCGGCGCTGATGTATTCCATGCGCTCCAGGCCCTGCAGCGTGGCCTGCACGGCGCTGGCGAGCTGCCAGAAGAAGTTGCCGGCGCCGACGACGAGGATGACGGTGACGGTCGCCGGGCGGTACGCCGTGCGCGCGTAAAGATAAACGGCGGCAAAGCCGAGCAGGTAGAGAGCCAGCCGCAGCAGCACGCTGCGCCGCAGTAGGGCCGCCGCCCGGCCGGGGGCGCGGGCCACTTCTTTGGTGAGCAGCGTGTCCATGCCGAAGCCGATGGCGATGCCCGCGACCATCCACAGCGAGCTGCCGAGGTGCAGCTGTCCGATGGCCGTCGCGCCCAGCTCGCGCGGCAGGAAGATGGTCAGCAGCAGCGTCATGCCCCAGGTCAGGACCTGGGACAGCATCAGGACGCCCGCATTGCGCGCTACTTTGCCGCTCGTGCTACTCATGGCCGTCTCCGCGTGAGCAAGCGCCGGCTAGACACGGCCGGGCGCTGGCGCCGGCTCGGTCTCTTTCTGGGGTTGCGGCAGCTCTTGGCCCTGCTTCTGTGCCGGTTTGTCGGCGGGCACCATGGCGAGCACGGGAACGTCGCTCCCCTGTTCCAGGTCGAGCGGGAAGCGTACGGTGCGGTCGAGCAGCGCGCCACCGGTGATGAGCAGGAGGCTGAGCAGGACGCCGGCGCCGCCGAAGATAGCCAGGCTGCGCGCCACGCGGCGCAGCGAGGTCGCCGGCTCGACGGGAATGGATGGCGCGTCGATCAGGTAGTAGGTGCGGCGCACGTTGCCCTCGGCGCGGGCCATCGCCAGCCGCGCGTCTTCCTCTTTGTCCAGGGCATTGGCGAACCGCGTCTGCGCCAGGGTGATCTCCCCTTCGAGGCGGTTAATCTCGATCTGTTCGTTGGGCGGGCGCTCGCCGCGGAACGGCGCGGGGTGCGTGTCGAGGTAATTCTGCAGGGCGGCGCGCGCCGCGTCGACCTCGTCGCGGTAGCCGGCAATCAGTTCGGCGAAAAAGGCCTGGGCAGCCGCGCTCTCTTCGCGGTCAGAGTTGATGCGCCACTGGATGTAGCTATCGACCATGCCCTGGGAGAGCTGGTAGGCGATGAGCGGGTGCTCGTGCGCGGCGGCGACCAGGACCTGGTTCTGCCCCTGGGCGTCGGCCCACACGGCCTCGCGCACTTCTTCTATCGTCTCTTCGATGATTTCCCCGCCCTGGCTCATCTGCGCTTCCAGATCGGTGTTGGCGATGATCGCGCGCACGAAGGCGCTCGTCTGCAGTAGCTCGTTGATCTCTGTCGCCGTGGCCTCGGCCGGCGTCAGCGACGTGAACGGTTCGTCGGGCAGGGGCAGGAGCGATTCCAGCAGCGAGCGCTGCTGCACGTAGAGCACGCCGCGCACGATATACACGGGCTCGGCGAAAAAGCTGTAGTAAGCAATGCCCACCCCCAGCAACAACACCACCGGCAGCAGGTTGAGCCAGCGGTGGCGGAAGTAGCTTTCGAGCAGGCGTAACACGATCAAGCGTGCCATAAGCTGATCCTCAAAAAAAAGGACTGGGTCGATCGACGCCCAGTCACCAAACTAGCAACGTAACTGCCATTTACTATAACCCTCCCCCTGGTGGCTTTCCAGCCCCAGGAGGGGATTAGTATCCCAAGATGTATCTGCGGTATATGTCCCCGCCTCCGGCCGGTGGCTAGCATTGAGCCGATTGTTTAGTCCACTTACTCAGCGAAGAGAGCCCTGGCTCTCAGGTTTGGAGGACAGATGAAACCAACAGTGACGCGACTTCCATTGATGCTCCTTGGGCTCGGCCTCGTCGCCGTGCTCGTGTTTGTAGCCGCGCCGCGGCAGGCGGAGGCTGATACGGCCACTGTCTCCTGGACGGAAGGCTTTGAAGGTTACACGGCCTGCCCGGATGTGCCGACACATTGCGACAATATCGACCCGGCATTGCGTACCGACCTTTACTTTCCGTCCTCGAACTGGACGCACTCTGGGCTCAGAGACACCTTCGTCTACACCGACCGGCCGCATGAGGGCAGCCAGGTGCTGAAGGCGCACGGCCTCAATGACAGCTACGGCGCCAGCATCGCCTACCGGGCGATCGGCGGCTACCCGCCGTATGAGATCGACTTCTGGGCGCAGAGCATCGGCGACCGCGCGCTGCTGCCGACCGGCGGCTTCCGCAAGACAGTCGGCGTGGAGCTGGGCACCGGGCCGACCTTTACTTCCTACCATCGCGGGCTGCTCTCCTTCACGGTCGAGGACCTCTTTCCTGTCGGTTCGCCGGATCGGCAGGACCTGGAAATCTGGGGCGGTTTCCTCGAAACCGACGAAAGCTATCTCAACGGCGAGTATCTCGGCCTATGGCAGGGGAACAACTACCATCATATCAACATCAAGTACGAGCCGGTCACCGGCGACCATACCAAGGTGCGCATCACCTGGACCGTGGATAATCGCCCGCCGGTCTCGCGCGTCTATGACGTAAACTGGTATGAGAACAGCCTCGACTACATCGGCCTGTGGGCGGCCGGTGGGCAGGTCTGGTTCGACCATATCACCGTCACCTCGGCGTCCGAACCATTCTTCTTCGACACGCCCGATGCGCCGGAGTTGAACGAGAAGGTTTACCTGCCGCTCATCACCCGCTAGTTCGGGCAATTCAGAAAAGACATCCGATTTCGGCTGCGCTTGAAGAAATCGGATGTCTCTTCCCCCAGATGTCTCTGCGCACTGCCATCGACACATCACCCCAACCTGCTATAACAGACCATATGCAAGAAACAACCTCACACGCCACTATTCCGCTCGTCGTCGCCTGTGATGTCGAGGGTACGCTGACCACCGGCCATACCTGGGAAGGGATGCGCGACTATCTCGTCGCGCACGGCGGGGAAGGCGCGTACCGTCGTTTCTTCCGGCGCAGCCTGCCCGCGCTGCTTCTCTACCGGCTGGGCATTGGCGACCCGCGTGCCTTTAAGGAGAAGTGGCTCTATGGTCTGCTAGCGCTCTATGAAGGCTATACGGAGGAGCAGTTTGCCGCACCGGCAGAGCATACCGCGGTCGAGGCCCTGTGGGCCGGGCGGCGGCCGGTGGTGATTGGCGCCCTGCGCGAGCATCACGCCGAGGGGGCGACCATTGCGCTGGCGAGCGGCGTCTTCCAGCCAATCCTTGACGCGCTCGTGGCCTGCGCCGCCGCGAATGGGCTGCCCGGCCTGCACGCCTTTGGCACGCCGCTGGAAATCGTCGATGGCCGGCTGACCGGCCGCACGGCGATCCCCTTTACCGTCGGCGCGCAGAAGGTGGCGGCGCTTAGCGCGCTTGCCGGCGAGGTGCCCCTTGCAGCAGCTTACGGGGATACCGCGGCCGACCTGCCCATGCTGCGCGCCAGCCGCCGCCCCATCGCCGTCGCGCCCGATGCCGCCCTGCGCGCCGCCGCCACGGAGAATGGCTGGGAAATCATCGGCGACGAGTAGCCGGCCGCGAATGGCCAACGGCAACCGCTCCCCGCTCCCTTACCGGCGACACCCGGCCATATAGAAGAGGAAGCCGGCGATGATGAACGGCGAGCTGTACGCTGCCGCCGCCAGCAGCGCGTTGTCAGTGGCGAAGACGAGGAAGAGCACGGCGATAAGGATGCCGCTGGCCAGCGCGACGGCACCCCCGGCGCGCTCGTTCCACCACGCCATGAACAGCCCCACAGCCCCGGCGACCATCAGCGCGAAAATCAGCCAGACGCTTGTGCCCGCGCTGCCGAGGCCGGCGAACGCAAAGCCCTCCACCAGGCCCGCCCGGATGTAGAGCAGGGCGGTGAGTAGGGCGAGGAAGCCCACCGCTTTGCAGGTAAGCTGCAGGTTGCTGACACCCTGACCACGATGATTGAGCGCCATCGCAAACCTCCTTGCCCGGCGGGGACCGGCTGCAGGCCGGCATCGCCGCCGGGAAGCCTCACGCTACCTACAGCATAAAACGCCGCCACGCCGTTGGCTAGTGAAGAAGATCACATCTGCGCCCGAGTTGACACGGCTAGCTCATTTGTTCTATCATGGGGGCATCCAGTATCCAGGAAACAGGAGGCAGAGATGACGCAGGAAATGATTCCGCTGGCCGTTGCTGATGGCGAGGCACAGGCTTATCTGGCGCGGCCGGCGCAAGAGGGGCCGGGCGTGTTGCTCTTACATGCGTGGTGGGGGTTGAATCCGTTCTTCAAGAGCCTGTGTGACCGGCTGGCCGAAGCGGGCTTTGTCGCCCTGGCGCCCGACCTCTGCCAGGGGCGCGTGGCCACGACGATAGACGAGGCGGAAGCCCTTCAAAGCAACGGCGATGACGCGCTGCAGGAGCAAACGGTGGCCGCTGCCGCTGACTACCTGCTGGGGCTCCCCGGCCGCAGCGGCGGGAAGATTGGCGTGATCGGCTTTTCGATGGGGGCGTGGTGGAGTGTCAATCTGGCGCTTGAGCGGCCGGAGGAGGTGGGCGCGGTCGTGCTCTACTACGGTGCGGTCCCCGCCCCCTATACGGACTACAACAAGCACAGCGCCGCCTTCTTAGGCCATTTCGGCGAGCTGGACGAGTGGGAGCCGCTGGACACCGTGCGCGAGATGGAGCAGGCGATGCACGCCGCCGGCCGGGAGGCAACCATCCACGTCTACCCAGAGGTTGGCCACTGGTTCGTCGAGGAGGACCGTCCCGATGTCTATGTGCCCGATGCGGCCGAGGTATCCTGGGAGCGGACGATCGGGTTTTTGCGCGAGCAGCTACGCTGACGACGCATATTCCGATAGGCCGGGTTTCCAACCCGGCCACGACTATGTGCCCGAGACGGCCGAGGTGGCCTACGAGCGGACCACGCATATTCCGGTAGGCCGGGTTTCCAACCCGGCGACGACCTAGGAGCGGACGACGCGCATTCCGGTAGGCCGGGTTTCCAACCCGGCGACGACCTAGGAGCGGACGACGCGCA
>JAVVFG010000284.1:0-5529 GCA_032260445.1 Anaerolineae bacterium
TGATTAAGTGGGCCGTAACGCCACCGCCGGTATCGGTATCGGCGCGCCGCTGGCGCCGTGCAGGGTACGCGCTTGCCCGGGCGCGTTCGCGCTTACGCCAGGCGGTACGGCGCATCGCCAGCATGCTCGCCGGCTCGCCGACGCCGGAGGCGCGCATGCGCGACGTCGAACGTTGGGAACCGCCGCGCAAGCGCCGCCCGTAGCTGCCTTATTCCTCCGTGGTGGTTTGCGCGTGGCGCGCGGTCTGGACCGCGCGGACAATCTGTCGCAGCATACCGTTTTCGTCAGTGACACCCTGAAGGTGGACACGGCCGTCGATGACGGTGTGCGGTAGGGTGCGGACGGAGTAGCGGATCGCCGCTGCAGGGAAAACATCGGCGGCGATGAGAAAGGCGCGGATTTGCGGGCTGGCAACAGCCAGGCCGGCTGCCAGGGTCGCCACCAGCGGCCCCTCCTCATCTTCAGCACTGCTAAACACTTCAAGGTCCGCCTTCGCCCCTGTGGGCAGGCGGCTGAGCTGTATGCGGGTGCGCGCTTCCAGATTGCTGGCGCGAAAGCCGACGGCCTGGATCGCGCCGACGAGGGAGTTGATCTGGTAGCCGGCGGGAAGACCGATGAAGCGTACGCCGTCGTCGACGATGGCGCCGTCGTTTTCCTCGAGCATGATGGCAAGCACGGGATAGTAGGCGTAGATGGGCAAGCGGTCACGCCGCTCGAAACGGACTACCTCATAACGCTCGGCCAGCTTTTCGCCGAGCCGGATCGCTTCGCGCTCCTCCACCGAGCGTCCGGCCTCGCCCCACACCACCAGCCGCACCGTGCGCGGCAGATGGCGCAAAAAGCCGTCGAGGGTCCCCCAGGTTGCGTGGTCAAAGATCGATTTTCGTTCCATAGTCTCCCTAGTTTCCGCGACTCGCGCGGCGGCGCAAGTGCGGGCCGGCTGAAAGAATTGGCGGCTGCGGGGGGCCGTACACTAGAATAAGGCGCGGAGGTGAATGGTGATCAACGGCTGGATCTTGTTGGCGGTAACGTTTATCGTATGGGCGCTGCTTCACAGTTTGACGGCGGCGCGCCCGGTGAAGCGCGGGGTCAGGCGAGCGGTGGGAGAGCGCGCCTATGCCGGTTTTTACCGCTTTGCGTACAACGTCATTTCCGTCCTCAGCTTCGTGCCCGTCTTGTTCGTGCTTTTCGTCTATGTGCCGGCAACGGTGATCTGGCGCGTTCCGCCGCCGTGGGCATGGACGATGGTTGCTGTACAGGGGGTCGGGCTGCTTGGCCTGGCGACCAGCCTGTTGTATACCGACCCATTTCGTTTTCTCGGTCTGCGCCAGGTATGGCGCTACTTGCAGGGTGTGCCTGATCCCGATCCAACCGGCCCGTTTATCGACAGTGGCCCTTACGCCCTTGTGCGCCATCCTCTTTATCTCTTCAGTCTGCTGGTGCTCTGGTTTACGCCGCTGCTGACGCTAAATCTGTTGCTCTTCAGTGTGCTGGCAACCCTCTACTTCTGGGTTGGCGCGCGGCACGAGGAGCGGCGTTTGCTTGCCGAATTCGGCCGGCAATACCGGCATTACCAGCGCAAGGTGCCTTTCTTCTTACCCTGGCCCCGGCCATCGCGGCGGCGCACGTTGCCCTGAGAGCTGGCAGTGGAGCTGTACTCGATCGCGTTTGGTGTCTCCCTCGCTGTAGAGCAAGACGATATTGTCAATCTTGATCTGCCACGTGAAGTCCCAGGCGCTGAGGACGCTAATCGCTTCGGCGAGGTTGTCGCGCGTGATGTCGCCCAAGCCGAGGGTGATGTGCGGTACCCAGACGTGCGGATGGTAGTAGCCAACGATACCGGTGCTGGCCGCCTGTAGCAGCGACCAGAGATGGCCATTGATCGCACTGAGCTCGGGGCTGCGGGCGACCGTTACGTAGAGGACGGGATTGATCCCCTCCGTGAAGATACCTAATCCCGTCGTCATCGCTTCGAACGGCGGCGTGCGCCCGGCGAAGTCCTGCAGGAGTGGCTCCAGCCGTTCCAGATCGTAGTGGTCGGCGACATGGTAGGAGAAGTGGGGGAATGGGGTGACATAGACGCCGCGCACATCCAGGGCTTCCTCAAGACCCGCCCAGATATCCTCCACCATCTTATAATGGTCGTCGTCCAAGAGTGACCCGATGCCGTGCATGCCTGCTCTCTCCTCTCCCTGACTGGTAACCGTATTGTACAGGAAAGAGGAGGGAAAGGTAAGCTTCGGGGCTTCGTAAGAATCGTGACGGCTACCGGTTAGTTGTCACCGTAGCGGCGCTGCCACTCGTACAGCTTGTTGATCGCCTCTAGGGGCGTCATGCTCGTGACGTCGAGCGCCTTCAGCTCTTCGAGTAGCGGGCTGCTCTCGGGGAACAGGGCTGCTTGCTGCACCGGTTTGAGGTGGCTGGGAGATACCGACGCGGTGGGCGCGTGGCGCTCCAGTTCGCGCAAGATCTCGCGGGCGCGATTGATGACGTCGCGCGGCAGTCCGGCGAGCTGGGCGACGTGAATGCCGTAGCTCTGGTCGGCGCCACCGGGCACGAGCTGGTGCAGGAAGATGACGTCCTCCCCCTCCTCGGCGACGGCGACGTTGTAGTTGGCAACCAGCGGCAGCATCTCGGCCAACCCTACGAGCTCGTGGTAGTGGGTCGCAAACAGGGTGCGCGGCTTGAGGCGGGGATGGTTATGTAGATACTCGACGATGGCCCAGGCGATGGAGAGGCCGTCGTAGGTGCTGGTACCCCGCCCGATCTCGTCCAGAATGAGCAGCGAACGCGCGGACGCGTGGTGAAGGATCTGGGCTGCTTCGACCATCTCGACCATGAAGGTGGACCGGCCGGCGTGGAGCTCGTCGTGTGCGCCGATGCGAGTAAAGATGCGGTCGGCGAGGCCGATACGCGCATGGCGGGCGGGGACAAAGCTGCCGATCTGTGCCATCAGGGTGATCAGGGCGACCTGCCGCAGGATGGTGCTCTTGCCGGACATGTTCGGGCCGGTGATGATCTGGATACGTTCACCGTCGGGGAAGCAGGTGTCGTTGGGGACGAAGCGCTCCAGCAGAAGGGTGCGCTCGACGACGGGATGGCGCCCGCCTGCGATGGTCAGCTCTATCTCCTCGCTCAGCTCAGGGCGGACGTAGTCGCGGTTGGCGGCGACCTCGGCCAGGGAGGCGGCGACGTCCAGCCGGGCCAGCGCGCCGGCCGTTGCCAGCAAGCGCGGCACCTCTTCGGCGACCCGTTGGCAGACTTCGCTGAACACACGCCGCTCGATCTCCTGGATCCGCTCTTCGGCGTTGAGGATGAGCGTTTCGTACTCCTTGAGCTCGGGTGTGATATAGCGCTCGGCGTTGGTCAGCGTCTGCTTACGGATGTAGTCAGAAGGAACAAGGTGGGTATTGGCTTTGGTGACTTCGAGATAGTAGCCGAAGACCTTGTTAAAGCCGACCTTCAACGAGCCGATACCCGTGCGTTCTCGCTCTTTTGGCTCCAGTTGGGCCACCCATTCGCGCGCGTGCTCGGAGGCAGCAACAACGCCGTCGAGCTCGGCAGAGAAACCAGGGGCGATGACGCCGATCTTGTTGAAGTTGGCTGGCGCCGGCTCAGCGATGGCGCGCTCCAACAGATTGGCGACTGCCATGCAGGGATCCAGGGTTGCGCTCGTTTGCTGCAGGCTCACGGGCGCATCCTCTATCCCGCCGAGGAGCGCCTGAATTTGCGGCACAGTCGCGAGGACAACACCAATCTGTTCCAGATCGCGCGGGTTGGCGTTGCCGCTGACCACCCGGTTGGCCAGTCGTTCCAGGTCCGGCAGCGCTTTGAGGCGCGCGCGCATGTCGGCGCGTAGGAGAGCGTCGCTGGCGAACGCCTCGACCTGGTCAAGGCGCGCCTCGAGTGAGGGAATGTCGAGCAGCGGCTGGGTCACGCGCTGCCGCAGCAGACGTGCGCCCATCGCCGTGACGGTATGGTCCAGAACGTGCAGCAGAGAAGCAACCTTGGTACCGGTGATCGAGTCGGTGAGCTCGAGGTTGCGCCGGGTGGCGCCGTCCAGAGCCATGTACCGTTCCAGGCTGTAGGTCGAGAGGCGCTGCATCTGGGAGACGGCGCCCTGCTGCGTCTCCTGCAAGTAGGTGAGGATCGCGCCGGCTGCCCGCACAGCCAGTGGCCGGCCTTCGAGGCCGAAGCCGTCGAGGGTAGCAACTTCAAAGTGGTTGAGTAGCGTCTGGCGTGCATTACCTTCTTCAAAGCGCCAAGCCGGCAGATGGCTCACCGGGGTGTTGCCTGCCCACGGTTCTTCTTCGCCATCAGGCAGCAGCAGTTCCGCCGGGGCAAGCCGGGCCAGCTCTTCTTCCAGCGCACGCACCTCGCGCAGGACGGCAGCGGCAAACTCGCCCGTGGTGATGTCGGCGTAGGCGAGGCCAAAGCGATGCCCATCGCGGATGACGGCGACGAGATAGTTATTGCGCCGCGCCTCCAGCATGCCGGGCTCGATCACCGTCCCTGCCGTGAACACGCGCACGACTTCGCGGGGCATCAAGCCGTTGACGGTGTCGCTGCCGATCTGCTCGCAGAGCGCGACCTTATATCCCTTGCCGATGAGCCGTGCGATGTACCCCTCGGCGGCGTGATGCGGCACGCCAGCCATAGGGATGCGCTGGTCCTTGGCGACCGGCCGGCTGGTCAACACGAGATCGAGCTCGCGCGCAGCCACATGGGCATCGTCGTCGAACGTCTCGTAAAAATCGCCGAGCCGGAAAAAGACGATGGCATCCGGATGTTGCTGCTTAATGTCGAGATACTGCTGGCGCAGGGGCGTTATCTTGCTCTTAGCCATAGCGCGAACCGTGTGCTTGTCGGGAGTTCATGGCCAATGCCCGGGAGCCAGGGGCCGGTATCAGGACGAGGCGACCTCTATCTCCTGGCTGACAGCGGTCTGGTCGGGCTCGTACCGTCTGAGCCACTCTTCCAACGCACGTTGGTGCCGCGATTGCAGGTTGGAGAGAGGTCGTTTTTCCTTAATGTGCCGGTTGGCCTCTTCATAGCTCATCCCGCGATGGCGCATCAAGTAGGCGGCGAGGAGCGTATTGGAGCGCCCTCGTCCCTTGGCACAATGGACTAGTACCGTGTTGCCAGCCTGGACCTGTTTGTGAATGAAGGCAACGCCTTCATCCAGGATCGCGGGCGGCGGCAACAGAATGTCGAGAACTTTGAGCTGGAGATAGTCAATGCCGTGACGCCGGTAGAATCCGACGTCGTCGTCACGCTCGGCGCGGATATTGACGACGGCATCAATCCCCGCGTCCAGCAGGTATTCATAATCACGCGCATAGAGCGGCGCCCCGCCAAGCCACAAGCCGTCGTCGATCTCATCAAACCAGCGATGGCGCTGGATCTTCTCGTAGACGAAACGAATGACGGGAAAGAGCTTGTCGAAGACGTAATGGAACGGATTCATCGCCGCTAGCATAGCGGCGATGAAGTCAAAACGCAACCAGAGGGGTACGTGCTCAGGCCGTA
>JAVVFG010000285.1:0-5515 GCA_032260445.1 Anaerolineae bacterium
CCTCTACGACTTCGTCAACAACAATCCATTAATCGAGCTACACCCCACGGACTACGTCAACGACCCGTTTAACATCGCCCAAAACGACAAGATGGTCGCGATCAACTCGGCCCTGCAGGTCGACCTGACCGGGCAGGTCAATGCCGACAGCATCGGCCCGCGCTTCTACAGTGGCGTCGGCGGCCAGGTCGATTTCGTCCGCGGCGCGGCCCGCTCCCGCGGCGGCATCCCCATCATCGCCCTCCTGTCCACCGCACGGCAGGGAACCGTCAGCCGCATCGTCCCCATGCTCTACGAAGGGGCAGGCGTCGTCACCACCCGCAATGACGTCCACTTCATCGTCACCGAATTTGGCGTCGCATCGCTCTACGGCAAGTCCGTGCGCGAGCGCGCAAAAGAGCTGATCCGCGTAGCCCATCCCCGCTTCCGCGACGAGCTCAAGGCCGCCGCCCGAGAGCTCGGCTACGCCTAACGCCCGCCGGGCAACAGCCGTCCCCGCGTGCGCTGCCTTGTTGTACCTCTCTGCCTGCCCGGTACAATAGTAAGCAGTGAGGCGCGCACCGATGACCGGATCTGGATTACGAGACATTACAGTAGAGGAAACGGGTGACCGCCTGAAGGTCGTCTTGCCGCTGCGCCGGCAGTGGCCGTTCCTCCTCGTCTATAGCGTGCTACTCGTGACGTGGCTGGTCGTCACCGTCTGGATGCTGGTTCTGCTCTTCCAGACGCAGCGCGGTTCAATGAGCACCTTCTTTCTTGTCGTCTGGGCGTTGATCCTCCTCGTATGGGCCTTCCTCTGGTACCGGCTCGGCCGTTTCGTTTGGCGCTGGTGGCAGTATTACGCCGCGACACGCGAGATCGTCTTCGTCGATCCGTCACTCCTCATCGTCCGCCGCCCGCTCTCTCTCCTCGGTGTCACCGACGCTTACGCCATGGAGCACGTCACGCCCTTCTATTACAGTGAACAGCACGCGGCCATCGCCTTCGACTACGGTACGCGCGGCGCAACGTTCGGTCAGGGGCTCCCCAAACAGGACGCACGGCAGCTCATCGCCGCGCTCAACCGCCGCTTCTTTCCTCATGCGCTGCTTGACGAAGAAGAGTAATGGCCGTTTAGCGTTACCCCGTCTACTCCGTCAGGAAAAGATCCTTATTGGCGAACAGGTCGGCGGCGAGCATAAAGAGGATCGTGGCGTAGAGGAGCAAGATGGCCGGAGCCAGCGCCTGCACCGGCGCAAAACCGCCATTCTGCACGGCGTCGGCAATCGCGTGCACAGGCCAGAAAGGCAGGCTGAAGAGGCGGTCCAGCACCGCGCTGCCTGCCCCAGATAACCAGGAAGCGAGCGTGTCAACTAGGTCGCCGAAGACAATCAAATTCTGGCCCATCAACCAGCGGGCAGCGCCCGCCAGCCGCGCCGCCAGCCAGCTCGCCGCACCGCCTTCCAGCCCCTGGCCAAACAGAAATATCGCCAGCAGCGTATACAGATAAACACGAGACCAGCCCGCCGTGACCAGGTCAGACGCGTGCAACGCCAGCGCTGCCGCGAGAATATCGACCGCCAACCATATCGGAGGGATCTCCAACGCCCGCGCGGCCAGCAGCGACGGCCCGCGGTAGGTTGCCAGGCCGGCGACCAGTGACTGCAAAAGGAAAGAGAGCAACAGCGAAGCGCCGAGCACGGCCGTCAGATGTTCGACGCGGCTGGGAAGGCGCGCCAACAGCGGGTAATTGGTCGCGCGATACGCCCGCCCCGCGACAGAAAGCGTCACGAGGAACGTGATCCCCGCGCCAAAAAGCGCTGTTACCAGCATGTAGTACGATAGCTCCGGCGTCGATTGCCGCGGGTCAAAGAAAATGCGCCAGAAGACCAGCGCCAACAGGATGTAGAATACCCCGGCGAGCGAAAACAGCAGCCTGCTAAACAGATAACTCGTTATGGTGACGATACGTTGTGCCATTGCACGATCTCGGCATAAATCTCTTCAAGTGTCGCCCGCTTCTGTTCCACGCCGACCACGTCGTAGCCCGTCCCCACCAACAGGCTGAGCACGTGGCGCCGCAGGCCAATCGCCTCCTCCTCGAGGACAATCTCGTCGTCGCGTACCGTGATCTGCGGGTGCAACGACCTGAGGGTCGGCGCGAGCGCGGCGAGGCTGCGATCGCTGCGAATTGTAATATGCGGGCGGAGGGCAAGCGCCGTCTCCATATCGCTGCCAAATTCGATCCGCCCCTGTTTGAGGATGATCAGCTCGCTGCAGACGCGCGTCACTTCCTGCAGTTGGTGTGAGCTCAGAACGACCGTGTGACCGTCTGCGCGTAGCTCTTCAATCACCCGGCAGATATCATCCTGCCCCTCGGGGTCAAGGCCATTCGTCGGCTCGTCGAGCAGCAGCAGCGACGGCTTCCCGAGGAGCGCCTGTGCGAGCGCGAGTCGCTGCCGCATCCCTTTGGAGCAGTCACCGATTGGCTTCTGCGCCGCGCCTTCCAGCCGCACCGTGGCCAGGCTCTCGGCCACCCTGTCGCCGATCTCTCCTCTGGGAATGTTGGCGAGACTGGCCACCATGCGCAGGTAGGCGCGCACCCGCATCTGATTCGGGAACAGCAACCGTTCCGGCTTATAGCCAAGCGTGGGCCACATGCCGCCGCTCGGCTCGATCTGTCCCGCATCCGGGTTGAGAAAGCCGGCGATCAGCTTAAACAGCGTCGTCTTCCCCGCGCCATTGGGCCCCAATACGCCCAGCACCTCGCCTTCTCGAATGGTGAGACTGACATCATTCACGGCGACGAGCGAATAGTAGCGCTTGGTAACATGGTGCAGCTCGATCACGGGAGTGGAGTTTACCAGAGTTGCCTGACCAGGCAATCAACCGACGGTCATCCCCAAGATGAAATAGCGATGTGTGCCGTTCGACGCGCACCCGGCCCACTGCTATAATGCCAGGGTTATGCGCACACCGGCCCAGCAGCCAACGGCTCACCGGCGGGCACGGGACTAGAGGAGACTGAGAAACGCTTATGGATCTTCAGGCATTTGCACCGTATCTGAGTATCGTCGTCATTATCCTCGCCGTCGTCATTACCGTCCTGGTACTGATGCAGGCCAAGGGCTCTGACCTCGCTGGTTTCTTGGGCGGCGGCGATACGGGCGGCTTGCGTACCAAGCGCGGCGTCGAGGCGTCGCTGCACCGCCTCACCATTTACTTCTCCATCGCCTTTTTCGTCTTCACGTTCCTGGCGTTCATCGCCTGGGGATTGTTAGGCGCCTAATCCTCCCTATTGCCAATGGCCATGCAACCCAATATCCGCTGGCAGATGCTCCTCGCGGTCGTCTGCCTCGGCTTGGTGTTCGCGCTTCTGAGCTTTCAGGTCCAGAGTGAGGGGCTCTGCACGGCGCGCGTGCCGGCCGCTGGGGGCAGCATGGCCGAAGGCGTCGTCGGCATTCCCCGCTTCCTCAACCCGCTGCTCAGTGACCCGAATCCGGTTGACCGCCAGCTCACCAGCCTCATATTTGACGGCCTGCTCTATTACGACGACAGCGGGCGGCTGGCGCCCGCGCTCGCCCGTGACTGGCGGGTAAGCGAGGACGGCCTGACCGTGACCTTCTCACTGCGTGAGGACGTCACCTGGCATGACGGCGAACCGTTTACCGCTGACGACGTCGTCTTCACCTATAGCCTGCTGCAGAATGAGGCGTTCCCCGCGGCACCGGCGCTGCGCGCCCTCTGGCAGTCAGTAACCATCAGCCGTGACGGCCCGGCAACGGTCAGCTTCACCCTGCCCGAGCCCTATTCGCCCTTCCTCGACGCAACAACGCGCGGCATCTTGCCCGCTCACCTGCTCGGCGCTGTACCGCCGGCCCAGATTGCCGATCACGCCATCAACCGGCAGCCGGTCGGGACCGGCCCGTTCATGGTTCCTGCCGGCGAGAACTGGGAGCGCACCGGCCGCTTGCGGCTCATCCCCAACCCTGCCCTCTGGAGCCAGGGCACGCAGCTCGACAGTCTCACCTTTCGCTTCTTCCCCAACTTCGATGCGGTCATCGATGCCTACCAGAGCGGCGAGCTGCACGCCATCGGCGACGTGCCATCCCCGCGTGTTCCCGAGGTCCTGGCTCTCGAACAGACGCGCCTGTACACGTCGCCCTCGCCGCGCTATACAGAGCTGCTGTTCAACCTGGAAGGGCACGCGGCGATCCGTGTCGTCGAAGTGCGCCAGGCGCTTGCCTACGGGCTCAACCGCGATGCGCTCATCGACCAGGCCATCGCCGGGCAGGGCTTGCCCCTTGAGGGTCCCTACATCCCGACGTCCTGGGCCTACAATCCGGCGGCCCTTTCTGCCTACGCCTACAATCCCATCTCGGCGACAATCGCCCTCGACGACGCTGGTTGGCTCGCCTCCGAAGCCGGTGGCACGCGCCAGCGCGAAGGCGATGCTGGCGCCGAGACCCTCTCCCTACGACTCTTGTTGCCCGACGAAGCGCGCATGCGCGCTATCGGCGCAAACCTGGCAACGCAGTGGGGCGAGATTGGCGTTGCCCTGCAGCTTGTGCCGCTTGCCGCTGATGCCTACCGCGAGGCCCTCGCCAGCGGCGACTTTGACTTGGCGCTCGTGGAGATCGTCGCCGAGACCGACCCGGACCTCTATTCCTTCTGGAGCCAGGAAGCCCTGGTGCGCGGGCAGAACTACGGCCGCTGGAACAGCCGGCGCGCCAGCGAAGCCCTGGAGCACGCGCGCCAGCTCTGGGATGAAGACGAGCGGCAGGTCTATTACGATGCTTTCCTCGGCCTCTACAGCCGTGCCCTGCCTGCCCTCACGCTCTACCAGCATGTCGAAAACTACGCTGTCAGCGAAGCTGTGAACGGGCTGGAAATCGGCCGCATTGACCAGCCACGCGATCGCTACGAAACTCTGCCGGCCTGGTTCCTGCTCTATCGTGATGTATCGGTACGCTGCCCGGAGACGCCCGTTACCTAGGTAGCGCCGGCCCGCTGCAACCGGGACTGCCCGGCCGTCTAATGAGGAAGCTTTCACCGTGTACGACCTAGACGAGCTCCGCCGCGACCAGTTCCCCCTGAGTTCAACGCAGGCCTACTTTGACCATGCCAGTATCTCGCCGCTTCCCCAGGCGGTGATGCAACGTGTGCAGCACGCTGTCAACGGGCTGGCAGAAGGCCCCAGTCACTTCTTCCATGAGGAGGCACTTCCACTTCTAGATAGTCTGGGCGAGCAGATACGCGCCTATCTCAACGCGGAAAGTGTGCACGAGGTGGTGCCGGTCACTACGACCTCGGCTGCGTTGTCGGCCGTCGCGACGGCAATACCCTGGGAGCCGGGCGACAACGTCGTCTTTAGTGAGCTGGAGTTCCCGTCGAACGCCTTCCCGTGGATGACGCTGCCTGCGGAAGAGGTGGAAGCACGCATCGTCCCCGCTCGGGACGGTGGGCTAACGCTCGAGGGGCTGCTCCCCTACGTCGACGAGCGTACCCGCGTCGTGGCGGCGAGTGCCATCCAGTT
>JAVVFG010000286.1:0-5452 GCA_032260445.1 Anaerolineae bacterium
ATCAAAGGCCCAGAGCCGCCCCTCTTTGATACCGGCCGGGACACAACGATGGGCCGCTGTGGTGATGACACCGAAGCGAAGGTGCATGGGGCGCATTGAGCCAGCCTGGGGCCAGAGATACAACATGGTCGTCTCCCAAAGTCAGGGATCGCTATCCCGATGAACGGACGATCTCAGGAGCTTCCGTGTGCAGTTGCCCGAAAGGCGTGAGAACAATAGCCTAACTCGAAAGGGAAGATCCAGAGCTCGGCGTTTGAGCGCGGTTACGCGCACAGCCAAGCCGATGCTCGGCTGTCAGTCCTGCACGCGCGGTTGGACGGGGATGATGATAGAGATCCCTTACGTGGAGCGGCCAAATCTTCGCGCTGAGGGCCGTAAAGATTTTGGGTGGCCCCTATCAACCACGCCGGCAAGTGAGTTGTACTGCCCATCACCGCCTGGCGGCCCATCTGTACCTGGCGGTATTAGCAGTACACAGCCAGAAACGTGCGGGAGGCATGATGAAATTAGATCTGCTCTCGAGACATATCAGCGCGAACGGCCGTTATCGCCTCCTGATTCCAGTCGCCGTCCTATCACTCATCCTGCTTTCTTGCGGCGGGCAGGCTGAAGACCTCGCGGCGGTGATAGCGACCGGCGCGCCCACGACGGCGCCGGCCAATACTGCCACCGCCACACCACAACCGTCGCCGGCAGCCACGGCGTCACCAACCCCACAACCATCGCCCACGTCGACGCCGACGAATACGCCGACGGCGACACCGACCGCGACGCCGGTCGTGCTGACGGAAGAGATGGCTGCCGCTGCTCTGCTGGCACTCGATGATTTTCCGGCCGGCTGGCAGGCGGGCGGTCCCGGGTCAATCATCCGGGTCGAGACTGGGGAGCCGTTCTCATTTTTGTGCGAGGAAATGGAGCCACAGGCGTTGTTCAAGGTGGAAGCCATTTTCACCCTTACGGAAGGGGTTCATGTATACCTGACTCACGCAATCATCGCGTACCCGCCCGGCGTGGCGGCAGCGGCGCTCGCTGCTTTTCGCCAGGCGGTGGAGATCTGCGAGACGTGGAACGCGCCGCTTCATTTTGGCGATGCGATTGGCATGCAGCTTGTCTCGTCTTCTTCTCCTGGGGTGGGGATGATAGCCTGCGCGTTCGCACCGCCCAGGCCGGCTCGTCGCCGCTGCTCTCTCCCACCGATTCGCTGGTCATCCGGCGCGGCGACGTGCTCCTCTTTATCTCCTGGGTGGCTACCGACGAGGCCGGTCTGGATGACGCGCTCTTTGAGCGGCTCGGGCAGCGGGCGCTGGAGGAATTAGACGAAACACTGGTCGCGGAGCCCTGAATCAGATGCGGGCGCTCGTCTTTCTGCCAGGCGAGTTGATCACCCCAGCAAGCCAGCGCACATGGGCGGCAAGGAGGTACGTATAATATGCCCATGGCCTATCCCCCGGAAGCCATCGATGGCGGCTTCACGATCAGTGGCGATTTCCGGGTCTGGCGCGGGTTACGCGCCGGTCTGTACCGGATAACGAGTGGTGCCGGCGCGACCGATACGCGTGCCGGGGGTGATGGACACCCGGCTTGCCTTGCTCCGGGCGGAGGAGACGGAGCTCTTCCACCGCCTGCGCGACAGCAACGGCACGCTGGTACCTGTTCTTGGAAACAGGAACGACGACCTGCGGCAGCTTAGCCTCATCCCCTTCGTGGCGGAAGGCGGATGGAAACTCTGCTCATCCTGTGCTGGGTCCCGGGACTGGGGTTCCTGCCTGCTGGCGTGGCGCTGCTCGTCGCCGCCGTCGCCCGGTCCAGCCAGATGAGCAGAGACGAGGAGGAGAAATGAGCAAGAACAAAGACAGATGCGGGATTCGGCCCCTGGTGCGTCCGGGGCATCAGGACCATCTCACCGACTGAACGGCTTCGGCAATCTCATCAAGGATGGCCGGATCGTCAATGGTTGCCGGCGTTCGATACGCCTCGTGGTCGGCAATCTTCTTCATAGTACCGCGCAATACTTTGCCCGACCGTGTCTTGGGCAGTCGTTTGACGACCATCGCCGCTTTAAACGAGGCAACCGGGCCAATCTGATCACGCACCATCTGCACCACTTCGCGGATAATGTCTGCCTCTTCCCTTTGTACGTACGCCTTTAGAACCAGGAAACCCAGGGGGACTTGCCCTTTCAACTCGTCAAAGGCACCAATGACGGCGCACTCCGCCACGTCAGGATGTCCGGCAATGACGCCCTCAATAGACCCGGTGGAAAGACGGTGGCCGGCCACGTTGATAATGTCATCGGTACGGCTCATAACAAAGACGTACCCATCCTCGTCTTTGTAGCCGGCATCGGACGTGAGGTAGTATCCCTCGTAGGCATCGAGATAGGCATGCTGGTAGCCCCTGTCATTTTGCCACAACGTCGGCAGTGTGCCCGGCGGCAGCGGTAGCTTTACCACGAGATCCCCAATCTTGTGCGGCGGCAGCTCAGAGCCGTCCACATCCAGCACGCGCACGTCAAAGCCGGGCATGGGTTTGCTGGCTGATCCGGGCTTGACCGGTAAATGCGTCAACCCCAACGGATTGGCCACAATGGGCCAGCCCGTTTCCGTCTGCCACCAATGGTCAATCACCGGTACGCCCAGGATTCGCTCCGCCCACGACAGAGTATCGGGATCGCACCGTTCCCCGGCTAGAAACAGTGCCTGCAGGCTGGATATGTCGTGCTGCGCCAGGTAAGCTGCGTCAGGATCCTCGCGCTTGATGGCCCGGAAAGCCGTGGGTGCGGTAAAAAGCGCATTCACGCCATGCTGGGCAACGACCCGCCAGAATGCCCCCGGGTCGGGCGTGCCCACCGGCTTCCCCTCATACAAAATCGAGGTGCAGCCGTGCAGCAGGGGGCCATAGACAATGTAAGAGTGACCGACCACCCAGCCAACATCCGAAGCAGCCCAATAGACGTCGCCCGGTTTGACATTGTAGATATATTCCATACTCCATTTAAGGGCGACGGCGTGCCCGCCGTTGTCGCGCACCACGCCCTTGGGGATGCCGGTGGTGCCGGAGGTATATAGAATGTAGAGTGGGTCGGTAGCGGCGACGGGTACACAATCAACTGGTTCTGCATGTGCTGTGTAGTCCTGCCAGTCCAGATCGCGACCGGCTAGCAGATCGGCCACAGACTGCGGTCGCTGCAAAATCAGACAGTGCTCCGGCTTGAAGGCTGCCATCTCAATCGCTTTGTCCAGCAGGAGTTTGTAATCAACAATGCGATTGGGTTCCAGACCACACGAAGCCGACAGCACGACTTTTGGCTTGGCGTCGTCGATGCGCGTTGCTAACTCATTGGCGGCAAATCCACCAAAGACGACGGAATGGATGGCACCCAGGCGGGCGCAGGCCAGCATCGCCATCACCGCTTCTGGAACCATGGGCATGTAGATGATAACGCGGTCGCCTTGCTCCACGCCCAGCTTGCGCAGCGCGCCCGCCAGTTTCGCCACTTCGTCCCGCAGCCGCGCGTAGGTGAACGATTGCACGGTGTTCGTCATGGGGCTGTCGTAGACGAGAGCGAGTTGCTCGGCACGCCCGTTTTCCACGTGACGATCCAGCGCGTTGTAACAGCTGTTCAACATCCCGCCGGCAAACCAACGGTAAAATGGAGGGTTTCTACTGTCGAGCACCTTCTGCCACGGCGCCTCCCAATCAATCGCTCCCGCCGCTTCGCCCCAAAACCCCTGCGGATCGGTCTGCCATCTAGCATAAGCCGTCTCGTAATTCATCGCACTCTCCTCACGGTTGTTATGGATGGAATCCTGTTATCCGCAGCCTGGTTATTGCAGGTAGATCTGATGACAAAAAGGACCTGAGATGTTGTTTGCGGGCACTGAGTTGAGGTCTATCCTCAGCTGGCACGGCCGGGGAGTAGCTACGGCGAGTGTAGCAACGGCAAACGGCGACAGCAACAGGCTCTACAGACCGACAACGGTCAGATTGAATGGCCACGGTGCAGTTATTGTGGTAGTTGCCGGTCCAAGGGGTGTCGTGAAAAGCTGGCGGCCCAAGGGACCGTATGAGCGTTGTCGGAGCTGGGTAACGGGTAAGCGCTATCTCAAGCAAGACGTGACGACGCTCCCCGCTTGAGCGAGGAGCGTCTCGGGCTACGCACGATGCAACCATCCACATGGCCCGCACACTTTACAGCGATTCATGCGAGCTGTCATCTTGTTCGATAAAGGTCTCCCCGCCTGGCAGCGCTTTTCTACTTCTAGCCCCGAGCTGACTGTACGCTGCCGTCGCCGTCAGCCAGAAGTGATTGCAGCGTTCTACTCGATGTTTCATGGTAGGATATTCGCCTTTCAGGGTACGCCTCAAGCCACGAGTTTTGGAGATTCCCGTCCTTGCGCGCGAGAACGCCGGCACCGGCAACCACAGCAGGAAGCGATCTTTACAGCAACTTCTCGACAAGCTGGGGATGGGGAGCCGGAAGGACGGTGAACGACTCAACGACGCCTTCATCCTTCAGCCGTGCAGCGGCGCTGTTCACCGCGCTGCGCACGGCGGATATCTCGCCGGTAAAGATCGAGAAGGCCTTACCGCCGAGAGCAAAGGGGAGTCGAATTTCGATCAGCCGCACCGGAGCCGCTTTCACTGCCGTATCCGCGGCGATGATCGCGCCTGCCAGCGTGTAGCACTCGACGATACCGACCGCGCGGACGTCGTCTATCTCGGTTGTCGCCGTCAGCGCCGGGAAGATCGACGGATGGACGTTGGAGAGCACAAACTGGTCGACGACCACGTCCGGCGCGACACGCTGCCCCTCAGCCACGGCACTGCGCACGTGAGCCACGGAGCCGGCGACGAGCACGATGTATTTTCCAGGACAGATGACGTGCGCGCGCAAGAGGTCGACGTTGGCCCGCTTGAGCATGACGTCGGCCGTTTCCATGCCGCGCGCGATGCTGCGTAACTCGACGAGCCCGATGGCCCGGGGTGCTTCAATCGCTCGATCAACCATGTCCATTTGCCTCAATTGTTATGGCCTCAGGGGTCACAGCGGTCACAACGCCGCCAATGCTCGCGTGGACGCGCGCGCCCAGCGCGCCGTCGGGAATCTCGCCCACCAGATCGCCAGTCTGAACCGTGTCGCCCGGCTGCACGGCGGGTCGCGCCGGAGCGCCGATGTGCTGCTGTAGTGACAGGCGCACGCAGCGCGGTTCCAGCGTAGCGTCCACGAGCGGCGCCGCTACGTCGTAGCGCGTCAGGCCGAGGCGGGCGATGAGACGGTTGAGCGGGACGCGGCGAAAGTCACGAAACGGGTTGGCCTCGGTCTGCTCGTGGTAGGGGTTCTTGAAGCCACCCTTTACCAGGTCGTGCTTGATGGCGATGGCGATGTCGGCGGGCTGGAGATGAACGGGGCAGGCATAGTTGCAGGTGCGGCATTCGCAGCAGAGCATGG
>JAVVFG010000287.1:0-5434 GCA_032260445.1 Anaerolineae bacterium
TGGCCGGGTAGACGTTGCCCGCTCGGAGCAGCGCCCACCCGGCGACACTGTGTAGCAGCTAGAAGATTGGATCCATGATTAGGGCCGGATGGTTGTGCTCCTCCATCCAAGCCAGCAGGTCGTCAACGTTGGAGACGTCCCGCTCGTCGGCAATGCGCTCGATCAGATCGGGATCGCCTTCGCGTTGGGCGACAGCCTGTAACTCGTCGGCCATACTCTCCTTGAGGTAGCTGCTCATCCACACGACGCGCTTGAAGCCGCCGTCGGCGGAGATGAACTTGGGGCTGATGAGGTAGAACTTGCCGACACCCATGACGCCGGGCGTCTGCAGGCCGCCGCCGGCCATACCGGCAAGGGTGCTGAAGGTCATGCCCGACGGGGTCATGCTTGTGTCCTCGCGGCTGACGACCATGACGCCGTTTGACTCGGGAATCAGCATGACGATGCACTCGAAGCAGCCGCAAGCGGTCATCGGGTTTTCCATGATGGAGTACATGGCCACTTCTTCGACGGCGCCGTGGGAGCCCACTTTGGCGTAGCTGTTGGTACCCTCCCAGTAGCCCTTGCCGGCATCTACAAGCCGACCTAGCTTGATGGGCTGGTTCGGGCCGGTGGGGTTGATGCTGAAGGAGGCCTTGCAGTCGAGCCAGTTGTAGGCGCCGCAGAGGCCGAGCCGCTCGGGGCTGACGATGCAGACGTGGTCCGGGGCGAAGGACTGGCAGAGGGTGCAGGAGTAGAACTCGTCTACGGCAGTGTCGGTGAGGTCGGCCAGCCGCTTGTTGCGGCGGTCGTAGGACACGCGCGCCTCTTCGAGATGCTGCTGTAGTAACGCCGGCTCGGTGAAGATGCGCACCTGCACCTTGTCGACGATCGCGCCGAAGTCAGCGTGGAAGCGGGCGTGAAGGATCTTGCCGAAGTGCTCGAGGTTGAAGCCTTTGTCGGCGGCGCCGTCAGAGATACGGATCCAGGCGATGTCGCGCTGGCCGATGTGCTGGATACCTGAGGCGCCGTTGATGAAGTAGTGGATCTGGCGTTCGAGCACGGGCTCGAAATCTTCCTGCATCTCGCGGCCGGCGACGTCGACGACGATGCCCAGATCCATGGCGCCCTGCTTGGGGATCTCGTCAAAGCCAGGGCCGACGATATCGATATGGCCGTCGACGACCTCGGCCATGGGCCGCATCCGCAGGTATTCGAAGGCACGCGAGTATTTGCCGCCGAACTCGACGCGCATGTTGGCCTTACGGACGACCTCGCCCTCAAAGGCGGACCCGTAGGGCACGGGCACGGGCACGTCGGCGATCTTGACCTTGACGCCGCGCACCTCGATGCACTTCTGCACCAGGCGCTCGGCGCGCTCGAGGTCGTCGGCGCCTTCGATTTCGTTGAAGGGGAGGCTGACGACGTGCTCATAGGTGGTGACGCCGGTGGGGAGGATCTCGGGGATAACGGTGTCGGCGATGACGGGGAAGCCGAAGTTAATGGCGCCGGCAGCCGCGGCGTACTTGAGATCGTCGACCTCGCCTAACGCGAGGACGAACGCGAAGACGCGCTCCTTGTTGTAGAGGAGGATGTCGCGCGCCTGCCCGCCCTTGAGGCCGCCGAAGGTGAGCGCCGAACGCACGGCGAAGCCGAGGGCGTAGATGGCGCTGAGGGTATCGGTGCCGAAGGGGACGGTGTAGGTGTCGTAGCCAAGCTCGACACCTTCCTCCATGAGCTGGTGGATGATGCTGCGGCCGTTGACGTTGCCGGAGAGGAAAGTGAGGATGTTGCGGCGCTGTAGCTCGCGCACGATTTTGACGGCGACGTCGTTTGATTTGGCGGCGCCGACGATGGCGGCGAAGCCGGGCATACGGCCATCGACGAGCTGGATGCCCCAGGAACGGAGCTGGATGTCGTCGATGGGACCGTTGAGGTTGCCGTTGCCGCCGCTGCCGTTGCCGCCGAGGTCGGGGCTGGTGAAGGAGCCGTGTCCGGCATGATAGCCGGTCATCGGTTCTGGCTGGAGCCCATAGGCGAAGCGGATCGCTTCGATGGTTTCCGCGGCCAGCAGTGTGGCCATGCCGCTATCCAGCGTCTCGCCAAGGTAAGGTGTCCAGTGCTGCGGCGAGGGAACCGGGTGGAGCAGGGAGCGTGCGTGTTCGAGCACGGGCACTAGCTGCTCTAAACGCTCGACTTCCTTGCCCGTCATCCCGAGGATGAGGGGCAGATAGTAAGCAGTGTTGGGGAAGGCAACTGGCGTCGACCCTCCTTTGTCCTGCAGAGCACGGTCGAGCATTACTTCGGCTTCGTTGACCAGTGCATTAGCGCCCCGGATCGCACGGGTGGCTATATAACGAGACATAGGTCACGCTCCTTTCAGTCGGCTGCCACGCCGTAGATTGCCTCCCGGCGTGCGGTTACGGATAACTCTTCTAGTTCCAGCATGCGCGTGTCGCCGCTGCGGCCGAAGCGGGCGGGATCGAAGGCGGGCAGGCCGAGATCGGCGCGCTTCTTGTCGATGTGGGCCAGGGTGCGGCGGATCATTTCGTCGGGATCGGCGATGAACTCGAGTCTACCGCCGTAGATCTCTTCCCAGCCGGCGCTGATGTGCTCCAGCACCTCGTCGCTGTCGCTCATGCGGTCGGGCATGCCGCTCACCGGCGAGGCGCCGCCGAAGATGACATAGGCCCCGGAGGCAACGCAGTAGGTGCCGATGGCCAGAGCTTTTTCGCTCATCCACTCGGGCGCGAGGCCGACGGCGGGAATGTCGCTGATGTCGTCGCCCAGGCCGCCTTCTTCGGCCATCTGCGTGAGAACGGTGAGAATACGGGAGTTGTCAACGCACGAGCCCATGTGCAAGACCGGGGGGATGCCCACAGTTTCGCATACCTCGCGCAGGCCCGGACCTACCTGGTCGAGGCCGGCCTCGCCGAGCAGTAAGCCCAGCTTGGCGCTGGCAATGGCGCCGCAACCGGTCTCCACGACGAGGACGTCGTTCTTCAGCAGTTCGCGGGTCACATAGGTGTGCAGATAGTCCTGCTGGCTGCGCGGGTTGTTGCAGCCGACGATGGCGGCGACGCCGCGCAGGCGCCCGGCGACGATGGCGTCATTGAGCGGGCGGAAGGAGGCGCGGTAGCTGCCGCCAAGCATGTAGCTGATGTATTCGTGGGAGAAACCGGGAACGAGGTCCTCGCGCACGTCTGGGATTTGTGTTTCGCCGCGATTCTTGTAGTTGTCAATCGCCTCGCGCAGGATTTCTTTGGCGATGGTCAGCGCGCGGTGTTCGTCGAACTGGATGTGCGTCGCGCCCTTGATCTTCACCTTCGGCGAGGTGGTGATGATCTTGGTGTGGAAGTTCTGTGCAAGACCAACGAGAGCCTGCATGATGCACTGGACGTCGACGACCATCGCCTCAACGGCGCCGGTGAGGATGGCAAGCTCCTGCTGGAGGAAGTTACCCGCTGCCGGAACGCCCTGGCGCATGAGAATTTCGTTCGCGGTGCAGCAGATGCCCGAAAGGTTCACGCCTTGGGCGCCGGCTGCGCGGGCGTAGGCAATGATCTCGGGGTCCTGGGACGCGGCGACGATCATTTCGCTCAGGGTCGGCTCGTGGCCGTGGACGACGACGTTGACCATGTCGTCTTTGAGGACGCCGAGATTTGCCTGGCCCAAGAGGGGTGCCGGGGTGCCGAACAGGATATCGGAGATATCGGTGGCGATGAGGCTGCCACCCCAGCCGTCGCTCAGGGCGGTGCGTACGGCATGGTTGAGGATGTGCGCCGGGTCCTGGTCGTCGCCGATATGGGTGCGGTGCAGGGCCTCGACGACTTCGCGGTCAATTCCGCGCGGAATGACGCCCTGTTCTGCCCAGATCTTCTTGCGGCGCTCTGGGGCGCGGGTGTGCAGGACGACCTCGCCCCGCTGCTGTCCAAATTGGGCAATGTAGAGGTCGGCGAGGTCACCGGCGATCTCTTCTGGCGAGCGTCCCTCGATGGGGATGTCGTAACGGGCAGCGACAGTGCGCAGCTTGGCGACGTCACGAATGACGTACCCTTCGGTGTTGCCTTCGGCGACGGCCTTGAGGGTGAAGGCCATATCGCGCCCGTGGTCGGAATGGGCGGCGGCGCCCGCGGCGATAGCGCGGGTCAGATTGCGGGCCTGGATGGTGTCAATGGTGGCGCCGCAGACGCCGGTCTGCCCATCTTTGGTCAGGCGGCACGGGCCCATTCCACATATCTTGCAGCACATACCGGCGGCGCCGATGTTACAGGGAGCCATATCGTCGGCGCGGTGGAATGCCGTACCGATGCCCAGCTCGTCGGCGCGGATCAGCATCTGCTGTGCCGCGGGATCTGTGCTGCGTTCTGCGGGCGTACGTTGCTTTCTAGCCATTCTGCAGCTCCTTGTTTGCGGATTCTAGCAGACCAATCCCCGGACAGGGCCATAGGGCGCGGCTGGCCGCGGGTACTTGCTGGGCAAAACTGATAGCACGCCCGGTGTTGGCGTGGACGACGGTGTGGCGGTAGAACGCCTGCGGCCCGCGCTCGTGGACCATTGCACGTCCAGTTTCTTGCGGCACGGCCAACTCATCGAGATAGCCTGCCGCCTGAAGCTGGCTGAGAATCGCATCGCGACTCACAACGGTTTCGTCGTAACCGACCTCGACTAATAGGAATGCGCTGCTCGCGTAAACCTCCACCACCCCTGGCAGCCCCAACAGCATCGCCCGTACGGCGGTGACGTGGTGGTCGCCGTACAGGGCGGGGACCTCAACCGACAGCTTCTCCATACGACCTCCTCGGATCTATCTGCAGCACCTCCCCGGCGCCACAGGCTAAAACTGTCTGGCAACTAGAACCCCCGTTTGGGTCCGACTCCCCTTGTATATAAGCATGGCGTTAATGGATCATCGCGACAAGGGCCATAATTCATCCCTCGGCTATGACAATCATCACGTTTATGGCAAGGGAGCCGATCAGAAAGAATTGAGGATAATGGAGAGAGACCGACCGGAGTACGAAGGAGAGCACGATGGACTTTTATGAAACCGTGGGCAAGCGCCGCATGGTGCGCAACTTTACGGACGAACCGGTGGCAGCGGAGGCGCTGACGCGCATTCTCGACGCAGCGCGCCGCGGTCCGAGCGCCGGGTTTACGCAAGGGCAGGATTTTGTGGTCGTGACCGACCCGGAGAAGAAAGGGGCGATCGCTCGCCTGTGCCACGAGGAAGGATACGTCGAAGCGGGCTTCGACCCGTTTCTGTCGCGTGCCCCTGTCCTAATTGTCCCCTGCACCAATGAGAACGCCTACCACCGCCGCTACCAGGAGTCGGACAAGGTGGACGACGAGGGGCACGAGATTAACTGGCCTGTGCCCTACTGGTTCATGGATATAGGCTGTGCGGTGATGCTAATCTTGCTCGCCGTTGTGGCGGAAGGGCTGGCCGCAGCGT